>CAJUFS010000042.1 GCA_910585575.1 uncultured Adlercreutzia sp.
GTTGTCCTCGTCGTCGTCCACCGCGTGCTCGCCGTAGGTGCCCATGGCCATCATGCAGAACTCGTCCACATCCTGGTCGCACAGCAGCACGTCGTAGCCCTTGGCCAGCACCGTGGTGACCAGCGGCATCTGGGCCAAGCGCTCCAGCGAGTCGCCGGCAGCATAGAAGATGGAATCGGCCCCCGCCGGCGCATCCGCCAGGTACTCGTCCAGCGTGATGAGCTTCTTCTGCTTCGCCGAGTAGAACAGCAGCAAATCGCCCAGCACGTCCTTCGCCATGCCGTAGCTTTGGTAGATACCGAACTTCAGCGTGCGGCCGAACTGCTCGAAGAACTTCTCGTAGCCCTCGCGGTCATCGTCGCGGAAGGACGCCAGATCGCCCTTGATCTTCTTCTCCAAGCGACGGGCAATAGCACGCAGCTGGCCGTTGTGCTGCAGCGTCTCGCGGGAAATGTTGAGCGTCAGGTCAGACGAGTCCACCACGCCGCGCACGAAGCTGAAGTAGTCGGGCAAAAGCTCCTCGCACTTCTCCATGATGAGCACGTTGGAGCTGTAGAGCGCCAGACCTTTCTTGAAATCCTTGGAGTACAGATCCCACGGGGCGCGCCCGGGCACGAACAGCAGGGCATCGTAGTTCAGCGAGCCCTCGGCGTGCACCGAAATGGTGCGGGCGGGGTCCTCGAAATCGTGGAAGTCGGTCTTGTAGAACTCGTTGTACTCCTCCTGGGACACCTCGGACTTGCGGCGCTTCCAGATGGGAATCATCGAGTTGATGGTGGCGATTTCGGTGTAGGTTTCCCACTCGGGCTGGCCCTCGGCGCCTTCCTCCTGCTCTACCTTGCGGCTGCGCGTGACCTCCATTTGAATGGGGTAGCGCACGTAGTTGCTGTAGCGCTTAATGAGCGAGGTGAGCCCCTGCTCAGTAGCGAAGGAGTCAAAGTTCTCCTCGTCGGTGTTGTCCTTCAGGTACACGATGACGTCGGTGCCGTGTTCATCGCGCTCAGCCGGCTTGATGTCGTAGCCGTCAACGCCGTTGGACTCCCAGGCCCAGGCCTCGTCGCTGCCCACGGCGCGGGACACCACGCGCACCTTCTTGCCCACCATGAACGCGGCATAGAAGCCCACGCCGAACTGACCGATAATGTCCACGTCAGTCAGATCGTCCAGCCCCTTCACGTCGGCGCCGTCCTCAGGAGCGTCACCCTCTACTACTTGCTGGGCGCGCTCGGCCTTGAACTCATAGGAGTCGGAATGGGCGATGGTGCCCAGGTTCTTGTCCAGCTCGTCCTTGGTCATGCCGATACCGTTGTCGGACACCGTCACGGTACGGGCCTCTTTGTCGAAGCCCACGGTAATGGCCAGGTCGCCGCGGTTCACCGCCACCGAGCTGTCCGTCAAGCTGCGGAAATACAACTTGTCCACGGCATCCGACGCGTTGGAGATAAGCTCGCGCAGGAAAATCTCGCGATTGGTGTAGATGGAGTTGATCATGAGGTCGAGCAGTTTTTTGCTCTCGGTTTTGAATTTACGCATGAAAGCATTCCTTCTTTCTGGTTCCGGAAACGCAAACGCCCCTTAGTGTAGAACCCTCGCAGGTAGTGTCTTGCGGGTGCGTCATTCTGAAAAAGAGCCGTTGACCTGCGAAGGAAGTGACGTTAGCAGTCTCCCTTTATGAGTGCTAACATGCCATTATATTCATGAGGAAATCTAAGTCAAGTGCTATAAGGTTTCTTCAAAACTCAGCCCTGCCCCCCTGGCTGGCCTCACCCTTCGTGCGCCCTCAAGTACGCCAGCATATCCGCAGCGGAAAGGGCCCCCTTGGGCGCCTTGCGGCAAAGCGCCTCGTCGTTGGTAACAAGGAAATCAGCCTTGGAGGTCTCTAGCGCCGCCAGCACCAAATCATCTTCGAAGTCACAGTGGATATCCTTGTAGTGGCAGGCGAGCCACACCTGCGGCTCGCCAATGGGAGAGGCGACGGCTATACCGCGCATGGCGCCTACGCAAGCCCAGGCGTACTCGTTGCAAGCCAGGGCCTGCGACTCCGTCAAAACGCCACTCGCTTTCCTGAACTCCCTTTTTGTCTCCTGGTTAAGAACGTAGTAGAGATCCTTGACGCTCAAGGAAGGATAAGCGAGGGTGATTTTGAGAACATCGGCGGCAGCAATCAGCTCTGCAGCCGCTTTGCTACCCGGTCGATCGCCCAAGTAGTAATCGATCCAAATATTAGTATCAAGCAAAAGCGTCTTTGGCATTTCCTTGCTCATAGCAGATCCCTTTCGCGATAACGCTCGTAAAGCGCCTCTTCCCGCAGCTCCTCGTACGAAGGCGCGTCGTTCGGATCAGAATCCGGCAACCCGTATTTCTCACGGAACTCGCGGATGATCTGCGGGCCTCGGAGCACCGCCTCCGAGGGCTGCGGCCGCTCCCCCTCCAGCTCAGAGGCACCCTCGAGAAAGCGCTGCATCTCCCTCAGCTTGTTGGGGTTGCGCCGATTGCGAGCGGCAAAGCCCCACAGGGCCCGCGTCGCCTGGGACGGGCTCCAACCCACCTCCTCAAGGGCCAGGTTACCTTCGATACGCAGTTTCTCGTTCATACGCACGTTCATCTGACTCATCATGGCGGCCTCCCTTAATTGAGATGCTCTGAGTATAGCATTGTTTCTTACTGCTATACAACGAGATTGCGCCGAGTCACCCGCACCCATCCCGGGCGCTTCCGTAGATGGAATCTGGTATGATCAACTCGCATTCCAGCAATGCAGTCATACGCATGGGAGCGCCTTTTTCAAGTCTCGAGGCGCACGAGAGACATCCGACGAAACGTGAGGAGGCCGCTATGCCTTTACGTAGCGTTGCCTGCGCGATTTTAGTAGCTAGCGCATGTCTCGGGCTCGCTGCCTGCGGAGCCCTATCGCCTTCTCTTGTTATCGAAAACGAGCCCTCAAGCCTGTACTCCCAAGAGGAAATCCAGCAAGCCATCGATGCCGTCGAAAGAAAGTTCGTCCTTGAATTCGATGGTTGCACCCTCATGGAAATTGGCTATGCGGGGGACGATCTGTCGCAATTTGAGTACGATTACCACGCCGAGCGCACCACTCTCGATCCGACTACCGAGTACCTTGTTTTGACGTCGACCTTCCTCTCCCCTCCCGAGGGAAAAGGCGAGGGCACCTGGAACCCAGATACCCTCTACGAAGGCTGGAAGTGGGTACTTCGCCGGGAAAATGGAGGCCCATGGACTGTGTCCGATTGGGGGTACGCATAATTCATATAATCAATATTAGTATATAATATTGATTATATTTACTAAAAATTCTTATTATATTAGGTTCAAGAAGCACGCTTCGTAACCATGCTGCACAACATACGATCCATTGGGAATCCCAGACGTATCAATCTCAACATACCCATTCTTAGTACGCACATAAGGTGCCGTATAAGCTGCTCCTTCCTCGCAGAGAACCATTTGCCTATTTATCCATATCGTCCGCTCATCATAAGAAGTGCCCTCATAGCACCCCACAAGCACTGAAGTTGGCTCATCACTTGCGAGGCAATAGAACGTGTTGGTTTTCCCGGTGCTGAAGTTGGTCGATTCCCCAATTGGCATATACGAGACTCCGGCGCTCATCAACGCTTCCTCCGTCGCCTCGAGCGTACCATCCATTTCCACGTCCTCGATGAAGTCATATTCGAGCATCGGATTCGTTGTCAGATCCCTAAATATCTGATCATCGCCATCTGCATACGGCCCGTTCATGTTGACTACCGGATAAAAATCAACAGGCTCATCAAGATCAATGTTGAAAGCGATGAGCGTCTCATCCGCTTCTCTGTCAAGCGTAGCAACGATGGAGAAATCCGGTGCATCTATCGTGAAATCTTCTTCCGTAGCATAGGGATAGGATGTATAGGCCCGCCCTTCAGAAACGAGCCCCGCCCCAAGCAGCTCCAAGGGAAGGCAATTGCCAGGATAGCTCCCGCGGGAATCAGAATTGACTTCATTGAACGCGACAGGTCGCAAGGCACTGCCATCATTCACGAAGAGCGTGAAGGCGGAAACTCCGGCAATCGCCAAATCGGCTGCTTCATCAGTGACCACCGAGAGGGCTCCACTGTTCGCATTTTGCAATTCTTGAATCTCTGCCACGGTCCAGCGAGCTGCAAGCAACCCTTCGACAGCTCGCCCCCGCGTCGGTTCCACGACCTCTACTTCTTCCGACTCGTCCACATAGTCAGAACGACCCTCGAAGTACTCATCGATAATTTCTTGGGCATCACCCTCCGTTGAAGGTGTATCAAGCGGAGCCTGCGTGCAGCTTGACAACGAGCAGACGGCGACAGCCCCCAATGCCAAGAAGCTCCGCCGAGTCAAACGGGGATGCTGCTTAAAAGTAAGGTTTCCAAAATTGCGATCCATTCGCTCCTCCTTCAATTCATGCGCCAAGATGAAGCGCGCCATCTGTCCACGAAGGAGTTGCTCCGGCAATAAAGGAAGAAGAGCATCCGCCTTCGTCGCCAAACGCCAAGAATCGCTCGACTGCATGCAATCGAAGACCTTGATAGCAGATGCTCTTCTGCCTCTTTTCTTCGATTGCATGAACAAGCAATAGATCGCACAAGCGGCGTCTCAGCGAGCGATATGGTAGACCCGAAGATCCTATGGCGTTTGGCATCATCAAGTATAGCGAATGAGTGCGATTAGGGGTTCGCAGTTCCCTATTCCTCAATAATTGCGCCAAGAGCCTATCTCAAAATGCGAGCAAGCGGCCTGCACCGCGAGGGCAGGCCGCTTGCTGGGGAAAAGGGGTGCTGGAGATACGCGGGGTTACTTCTCTAGCAGGTCGATGGCTTCGGCTAGGGAGGCCATGATGTTGCGGCGGGACAGGGCGCCCACCAGCTTGCCGTCGCGCACCACCGGTACCTTCTTGATGCGCTTGGCGGCGAACAGCTGGCACACCACATCGACCGGCGTATCCCACTCCACCGACACGACGCGCTTGGTGGCGACGTTCATGACGTTCAGCTTCACGAGATCCTTCAAACGGTCCATCTCGGCCTCGTCGTCCACATAGCGGTAGATGTTCAGTGTGGCGTCGGCCAAGGAGATTTCCGCTTTGCCGAGGTAGGCGGCCACATCGCCGTCGGTCACGAAGCCCACGAGCTCGCCGGCCTCGTTCACCACCGGCACGCCGCTTGTCTGGTCGGCGGCCATAAGCCGGATGACCGAGCCCATGGTGTCGGTGTCGCGGGCGCACACCGGCTCGCGGTTCATAACGTCGGACGCCACGTACACGCGCTCGCCGCCGAGCGGCTCGTCGGTCGTCCCGTCGACGGCCACGCCGGAGATGCCGGCCGCGTAATCGGTAGCCTCTTCCCCGCGCTGAACCGCCGTAACGGCCGCGCCGCGCTTGCGATCGCGCACAAGGAAGATGATAACGAGGGCCGCCACGCACATCAGACCGAAGGTGGTGCAGTAGGCCATGTGCTCGCCCAGGTAGCTCTGATCGAACGCGCTCGCCTCGGGCGCCACCATGGGCGCGAGGGCCGCCACCGACACCAGCAGGGCTGTGCCGAAGGAGCCGGCCACCTGGTTCATGGTGTTGGAGAGCGCCTGGGCGTGCTGGATCACGCGGTTGTCGAGAGAGTTCACACCCCAGGTGTTCAGCGGCGTCATGGTGAACTGCAGGCCGATGATGAGCGTCGTCACCGTGAGCATCACCTTGATGAAGGTGGCGTCAATACCCAGGCTCGCCAGACCCGAAGCACCCAACACGGCCACCAGAACGCCCGGCACAGCCACCTTCCGCACGCCGAAGCGGTCAAACAAACGCCCAGAGATAAGCCCCGTGAACGCGCCGATGACCGCGCCGGGCAGCATGGCCAAACCCGACATGGTGGCCGTGAAGCCGAGGGTGCCCTGAATGTAGAGGGGCGTGATGACCTCGGTGCCCAAAAGCGAGGCCTGTACGATGATGATGACGCAGGCCGCCGTAGCATACTGCCGCGTTTTCAGGATGCGCACGTTCAGCATAGGCTGCGGCAGCTTCAGCTGACGGCGCACATACAGCACCACGAACACGATGCCCACCGCGATAAGGGCCAGCGTCATCGCCATGTTCTCGGTAGAGGCAAACGTCGAGAGCCCGTAGAGCAGGCACACGAGGCCCACGGTGGACAGGGCCACCGACAGCTTGTCGAAGGTGGTGCGGGCGAAGTCGCCGTAGTTGCGCAGCAGGCAGGCCGATAGCACCACTACGACCACGCCGAGGGTCGTCACAATAGCGAACAGCGCGCGCCAGCCCACCGAGTCCACCAGCAAGCCAGAAAGCGAGGGGCCCACGGCCGGCGCGAAGCCGATGATGAGGCCGATGACGCCCATGGCCGTGCCGCGTTTCTCGCGAGGGAACACGAGCAGGATCACCGTGAACACCATGGGCATGACCGCGCCCGTGCAGGCTGCCTGCATGATGCGGCCGAGCAGCAGCACCCAGAAGTTCGGGGCCAGGGCCGCCGCCAGGCTGCCGGCCGTGAACACCGAGAGCGCCGAAATGTAGAGCTGGCGCGTGGTGAAGCGCCCCACCAGGTAGGCGGATAGCGGAATGACCACGGCCTCCACCAGGGCATACACCGAGGTCAGCCACTGGGCCGTGGTGGCCGATACCTGCAAGTCCTCCATAATAGAGGGCAGCGCCGGCGACAGCATCGTCAGGTTCAGTACCGCCAGCAAGGTGCCCGTCAGGAGCACCGCCACCATTACCATGTCTTTACGGGAAACACCCATGGCCATTCCGCATCACGCTCGCTCTCGCATCTCGTCAGTCGAAAAAGTCGAATGTTCGAATGCTACAAAAGCGAGAGGGCCGAGTAAAGTCTCCCTCGGCGAACGGTTAAGCCGTCGTCTTTACGGCGCCGCGTTCGCAGCGGTTGCCCCAGCTGTCGATGATGTCCTTGTCGCGGTAGACGCAGATGACCTCGCAGTGGTTGGCGCACTTCTGGCACTCGATCTCGCGGGTCTTGAAGTCGAAGTCGAGCATGGCCTCGAAGTCGAACTTGCCGCTGGCAAACGGCCCCGACTCGGCACCGACGATCGGACCGGCATCGGCTGCCAAAAGCGCCACGCCGTAGGCGCCCATGAGGTGGCCGTCCGGATCCACCGCCACGTCCATGCCCAGCTGCTCCTCGAAGGCGTGCACCACGCCCACGTTCTTCGACACGCCGCCCTGGAACACCACGGGCGCGGCAATCTTCTTGCCCTTGCCCACGTTGTTCAGGTAGTTGCTCGCCACGGCATTGCACAGCCCCGCGATAATGTCCTCGCGGGCATAGCCCACCTGAATCTTGTGCACCAAGTCGCTTTCCGCGAACACCGTGCAGCGGGCGGCGATGTTCGCCGGCTTCTGGGAGGTAAGGGCGATGTCGCCGAACTCCTCTACCTCGACGCCCAGGCGATGGGCCTGGCTGGAAAGGAACGAGCCGGTGCCCGCGGCGCACAGCGTGTTCATGGCGTAGTCCACCGCGATGCCGTCGGACACGCAGATGATCTTGGAGTCCTGGCCGCCGATTTCCAGAATGGTGCGCACGTCGGGGTGCAAGTGCGTCGTGCCCACAGCATGGGCCGTAATCTCGTTCTTGATCACGCTCGCGCCCAGCATCGCGCCCACAAGCCGCCGCGCGCTGCCCGTAGTGCCGGCACCGACGATTTCCACATCGTCGCCTACCTGGCTCTCCAGCTCGCGCACCACGTTCTTCGACGCCTGGGAGGGGTCGCCCTCCGTCCACAAATACGAACGCGCGATGATGTTGCGATCCTCGTCGATGATCACGCCCTTAGTGGAAATGGATCCGATGTCGATGCCCAGATAAGCCTTAGTCATTATTTCCTCTTCTCCTTCTTCATGGAAAGCATGTCGTAGAACGCCTCCAGGCGCGTGTCCAGGCCGGTGTCCGAGGTCTGGGAATCGTAGGTAAGGTACAGAATGGGCACCGAGAAATCCTCGCTGACCTTCTGCAGCACCGGCATGCAATCGATCTCCGGCGTGCAGCCGGCCGACTTCGCGTGGATGATACCGTCGAAGCCGTCGCTGGCGTACTTGCGCGCCGCCGCGATGGTGAGCGTGCTCGTGGGCCCCATGTCGTAGGTAAGGTAGTCCTTCGCGCCCACGCGCAGGTTCGGCTCGTTGTAGCGCAGGTAGCGGTTCGTGAAGTTCAGCATGCGATGCACTTCCACGCCCTGGGCCAGCAGCTTCTTGTCCAAATCGAGGTTGCTGCGCTCGTCGATGGCCGTGAACATCTCGCCGACGACGCCGATGCGGATGGGGTCGGCCGGCTTGTCGAGCGGAATGGCGCGCATGCGGGCCATGGCCGCGCGGTAGGCCTCGTTGATGTCGCGCTCGTCCAGGCAGGCGCGCATGGCGTCCATAGCATCGTTCCACGCGGCATCAAAGTCGCCGGCGTTCACCTCGAAGCCGGCGTTGGCCAGGTAGAAGTCGCGCAGGCTGTCCAGGTGCGCGATCATCTTCGCCACGGCCTTCAGCTTCACCACGCCGTGGGGCACGTCGATGTTCGGGTTCACCGTTTTCAGCACTTCCTTGGCCCAGCCGATGTAGCCCTTCTCGATGCCGTGGGCGAAGTTCAGCATGATGAACTCGTAGCCCATATCGCGCAGAATCGACTCCTGCAGCTCGCCGTAGTAGCCGAGCCGGCAGGGGCCGCCGAACTGGATGAGGATGTCGGCGCCCAAGTCAAGCGCCTCGGCGAAGTCGCCCAGAATGTGCTTGAAGGGGGTGCACACGTAGTCGCTGGAGTTCTGCACGCCCACCTCGCTGGAGGCGCGGGTGGCCTCGGGCAGCGGCAGGTAGTCCACGTCGAGCACCTGCTCGCAGAAGAACTTGAACGCCGGGTCGTAGTAGCAGTAGCGGAAGAACGCCGCCTTAGTGTACTTGTGGTGCTTGGCCTTGTGCTTGGCGGCCTTCGCGGCCTTGCGGTCGGTCACGATGGTGGGGGCGTGGCGCCGCTCGAGCTCCACCGCCACGCTCGAGCGCACCTGCTCGATCATCGCCTGGGGCTTAGCCATGGGTGTAGCCTCCCTTCTGCTGGAAGCGCAGGATGTCCACGAAGCTTTCCACACGGGTTTCCACGCCGGCCGTGCCCGACTGCGCATCGATCATGAGGTTCAGAATGGGGGTGCCCTGGATGCAACGCATGATGGCGTCGTCGGTCATGGAATCGGGACCGCAGGGGAACGCGCTGATGAGCACGATGCCGTTCACGCGCTCCTGCAGAAGCAGGATGGCGCCGATAAGCTCGCGGTTGATGAGCCAGGGCATGGTGTCGGAGAAGTCGAAGCTCTTCTTGTAGGCGCGCTCGTGGTCCACCGCGTCGGCGTAGAGGACCGTCGCCCCCATGTCGGTCAGCGACTCGATGACAGCGCCGGACAGGTAGGGGTCGTGGGTGATGTAGGGGTGAGCCACCACGAGGATGCCCAAAGGCTCCTCAACAGGCTTGCCCGCGGCTGCGGCCGCCTGGGCCTCGCGCCGCCGCTCGTCGAGGGCGCGCAGGGTGCGCTCCTGGGCGTCGGCCAGGGCCGCATCGTGGGCGCGCTGGGCGTCCCACGCCGCCTTGAAGGCCGCCTTCGCGTCGCGCGGGGCCACACCCATGCGGGCCGCCATGCCCTCGAAGGCACGGCGCACGTCCTTCATCTTGCGGGCGTTGCGCACCTCGCAGGAGATGACGCGCAGCTTCTGGTCGCGAAACGTCGCACGCACCAGATCGGTGGCCGACTGGAACTTGGTGCAGAAACCGCTGCGGGGCTCGCCGGTCGGGTAGCACGGCACGAACACCGCGTCGCACTTCCCCACGAGCGCCTCCACATGGCCCACGAACACCTTCGAGGCCAGGCAGCACTCATCGACGGAAAGGTGGTCGCCCGCCTCAGCGACGGCCTTGTCGGTGGCCTCGCTTACCACCACCGTGCGTCCGATGGCCTCGAAGAAGGTAGTCCACAGCACGCCGAAACGGTAGAACAGCAGCGCCCGGGGAATACCCACCACGCGAACATCGGCCCAGTCTGTCTCTTGGGACACTGAAACCTCCTTTACGAAAAAACAGCGTCGGCTATCTTACCACTACAGGCACCATAGGAAGGGCTGGCAGAGGCTGGGGCCGCACAGGAAGCAGCAGCACAGCGTGCTCGGGTCCACGCAGCCGCCGGAAAAGCCGCGGCTCGCGGTTTCCTGCTGGTAGCTGCGGGCTTTGGCGCCGATGACCGCTTCGGCCTGACGGTAGTCGCTGTTGGTAGGGTCGGCCTTGCGGGCCGCGCGAATCTGGTCCACGGCGGCCACGGCGTTGCCGGCGCCGTAGTTGGCCAACGCCGCCAGGTAGTACCAGCGCCCGTTGCGCTCGGCCATGGGCAACGCCGCCAGCACGGAAAGCGCCGCCTTGTAGCTGCCGCTCGCGATGAACGTCACCGCCTGGCGCAGCTCGGCCGAGTCGGTGGCCGACACCTCGGGCCGCGGCACGGAAGTAGCCTGGGACCAGTTGTTGAAGATGTCCTCCCAGTTCACTTCCACCCACTGGTACTGGTAGCCGCCCGGCCCCGTCGTGCCGCCGCCGAAGGGGCTGCCGCCGGCACCAGTGCCCGGCGAGCCGTAGCCGTAGCCGGGGTTGTAGGGCGCCCGGTAGCGGCGCGCATCCTCACGGGCGAACTTCTCGGGGTTCGTGATGCGCTCGTAGGCCTCGTTGATCTGCTTCAGGCGTTCCTCGGCGTTGGGGTCGTCGGGGTTCAAATCCGGGTGGTTCTCGCGGGCCTTCTTGCGGTAGGCCTTCTTCACCTCGTCGGGCGTCGCGTCGCGCGACACGCCGAGCACTTTGTAGGGGTCTTCAACCACGGCGCCTCCTAAGACGAGCGGTGGGCCGCGTCGGGGTGGATGCTCATCGATTCGAAGCGGTTCTCCATCCACTCGTTGTCGAAGTGGTCGGCGCAGAACTGCTCGAGCGCGTTGTCGGGCGCCACGCCGGAAAGCCGCGAGTACCAGCAGTCGAGCGCCACGAGCGTCATGGCGCCGTCGATGATCATGAGCACGGCGCACACGGCGGTGACCGAGTAGCGCCAGCGCCACGGGATGAGGTTCACCGTCTGCAGCAGCGCCGGCAGTGCCAGGCGCACCCACACCACGCCGAGGACACCCCACATGCACATGAACATGAAGTTCGTGCGGCCGTTGATGTTCAGGAAGGTGCCGGTGTAGTCCCAGGCCACGGCGCCGAACGCGTACTCCATAAACCAGCTGACGAAGTACTCGAAGGCCCCGCCGATAACCGCGCTTACCGCGAAGATGACCGGCAGCGGCGCGTTGTGGAACCGGTTCAAGGCCAGCGTCATCAGCACGGCGCCGAAGCCGTAGATGGGCGAGAACGGCCCCCACAGAAGCCCGGCGCGATCCTCGTAGTGGCCGAAGTCCACCACGAGCACGTGGTAGATGGATTCGATGACCACACCGGCCACCGACGCGATGACGAAGATCCAGAACAGGTTGAAGAAGTCGAGCTCGATGAAGCCGTCACCCGATTTGTCGAGCCCGAGGGTGCCCTCCTCGGCCTCCTCGCGGGTTTCCATGAGGCGCAGGCGCCGCTGCAGCTCGCGCTCGTCGGACAGCGACGGGTCCACCCACACATGAGCCACGATGAGGATGAGCGCCGTAATGCCCAAAAACCACAGGCCCGGGTTCACGCCGAACAGCATGAGGTCGCTCGCGAAGGCCACCACGAGCGCGATGGCCACCGACTCGGCCAGAATGCGCGCCCGGCGGCGGTTGCCGCGCAGCAGGCGGAAGCCCAGGGCAGCCGAGGCCAGAATGGCGTAGCACACGGCTGCCACCAGCACCACGAACAGGATGATGGTCAGCACCGAGTCGTCTTCGTAGGATCCGGAAAGGAACACCTGGCCCATATCGACCCACACCCCGATGACCTGGGGCACGAGCGCCAGGCCGCCCACCATCAGCAACACGCCGAACACGCGCAGGGCCACCGGCGTGCGCTCGCTGGGAGCCGCGTCGCCTATGCCGGGCGAGGGCTGCAAGGGGGTTTGTTGAAGAACGGGCTCATTCATAGGGCTATGGTATCATTTCCCCCATCGTGGGGCCCCAAGCCCACAACATACCCGCAAGCTGTATACCTCGCGACATAATGCCGCCGAAAGGAGAGCCCATGGAAACCGAGCAGCGCTCGAGCGCCTCGTGGTACCTGCGGATGTTTTCCTACCTGCTGCTGCTCTGCGGGCTGTTCGGCGTGGCCGTCGGGGCCGTGGTCGTGGCCATCGCCTTCGCCGACGGCGCCCCCACCGAGGCAAGCGTCTCGCTTTCCGCCCTTGTGCTGGGACTTAGCGCCATCGCCGCCAACGGCGTCACCTTGGCCTGCGGCGTCGTCGGCTGGATCGCCTCGCGCGAACCGGCGCGGCGGGGTCTTCTGCGCACCTTAGGGCTCGTCGGCATCGTCGCCTCGGTTCTGGCGCTCGGCCTGTGCTACGCCACCGACGCCGGGCTTCCCACCTCGCTCATCTTCAACCTGCTGCTTATGGTCATTGTCTTCGTCATCGCCAACAACCTGGTCAAATCGGCCCTTTAGTGCGGTGGCGGGCTAGCCGAGCGGCCCCTAAGTAAAGTACAATGCGCAGCGAGCGCCGCCTCATGGCGGCAAACCTGTTCAGGAGGAACCTATGACCGAGAACGAACCCATCGGCACCGAGGGCGCAAGCACCCCCTCGACCACCGAGGCCAAGGCCGCCGAGGCCCGCCAGGCCGCCGCGGCGTTCATCCAGAGCGCCGGCGAGCCCGAGCCTGCCCCCGAGGCCGCCCCGGAGGCTGCCGCCAGCCCCGCTGCTGAGGCCGCCGCCCTTAAGGCGAGCTACGGCACCGTGGAGGCCGCCCAGCCGCGCAACGTGAAGAAGGGCGCGCGCATCGCCATCATCGTGGCCATCGTCATCGTCATTTTGGCCGCTTTGGCCGGAGCCGCCTTCCTGTTCACCCAGGGCACCTTCACCGAAACCCCGGCCGCCGAGGAAACCCAGCGCGTGCCGCTGTCGGACGCCCGGGTTATCGCCGCCTTCGACGAGGTGGCTATGGACGCGCCGGATATCTCGCAGTACGCCTACGTGTCTCAAGACGCGCTCATCGGGCCGAAGTTCAGCGATATCGTGCTGAACGAGCCCACCAACCTCGGCACCGCTGCCAACCAGATCATCGAGTGCACCGCCACGGCGACGGCCACCTTCAAGAACAAGGGCATCGAAATCGTCGTGCCCGTCACGCTGCCCTTCGAGTACTCCCCCGAGGGCGAGACCTGGGTGCCCGGCGAAATCACCCGCGGCGAGGCCACGGCCACCCCGCTGGCCAGCCCGAGCGCCACCGACATCATCGCGAACCTGAACGACATCTTGGCCACCAACGACCCCACCTACGGCGAGGCCATGGCCGATGCCGAGATCATGAAGACCACTTCCGACCTCACCATCGACGGCGGCACCATCGGCGTCGAGCTTTCCAAGAGCATCGAGAGCGAGGCCGACGGCGTAGTCCGCACCGAGTTGCGCACTTCCTCGGTCACCCTGGCCGTAGCCTGGTCGCCCACGGAGGGGTGGCTCGTCACCGTCAGCGATGCCGGCCAGATTGAGACCACCACCAACGAGGTGCCCGCCCCCGGCAGCGAGGGCGCGGCGGCGGGCAGCGCCGGCACAGCGGCCGCGCTCGATCCCACCGCGAACAACCAGGAGCCCGAGAACGTGGGCAACGCCAAGTACGGCGACTCCCTCATCCTCTCCGGCACGCTGCAGGCCATCTCGAACGTGGGCACGCTGTCCGAGGGCAACGACTACACCAACGGCGGCGCCTCCGAGACGGCCGACGGCAAGGTGCAGTTCGTGCTCGTGCTGAACCGTCCGCTCGACATCAACCTGAACGGCTCGCAGTACCGCCTCACCTCGGTGGCCATCGCCACCAACGGGCTCGAGGACGACGTCATCAACAGCCTCTACGGCAAGACGGCCACGGTGTCCGGCTCCATCGAGGAGTCCTTCGCCACCAGCTGGTCGCCTGTGGGCCTCAAGACCCTCGAGATCAAGGACGTCCCCCGCTCCTAGCGCAAACGCCCCGCAGCCACAAGGAAGGCCCGCAGCTCCAAACAAGCTGCGGGCCTTTTTCTGGTTCCGTTCTCCAACTAACCGCACGGCAAAAGCGGAAGGGGCATGGCCCCTTCCCTACGAACAGCGGACGACACCGGGACCCACCCGTAGGGCAAGGGCCATGCCCTTGCCGCTCGATCGCCTTACGGCTGCTGGTAGGGCAGGCGCGCGTCGGGCAGGGTCGTCCACTCGGGCGCGTAGCGGGCCACCCAGTGCCCCATGGCACGGTAGCTCAGCACCTGGGCCGGCGTCACAATAAGGCAGCCCACGACGTAGACGATGAGCGTGCAAACGATCATCGGCCCCGCAATGGCCCCCATAAGCGACATCACCTGGGCGAAGGAGGGGTCGGCCACGCTGCTCATAGCGCCGATGGTAGGCGCCGCGCTGCCGAATATGACGAGCGTGGTGAACAGCGCGACCACCGTTCCCACCGCCATCAGAATCACAGCCGCCACGAGCTCCGGCACGATGGACACCACCAGCAGCTGGCCCCAGTTGCGGCGCGCCTTGTCCCACATGTCCTTCAGGTTGAAGCCGTCGCCCAAATTCAGCCCCATGATCATGCGCATCTGCATAAGCATAAGCGCCACGGCCACGGCCAGCATCACGGCAATCTCCACCAGCACGCCGATAAGGGGCACCCAGCCGAGCACGCCGCTCACAACGGCGCTGGCAATGCCCACCACCAGCGACAGCACGAAGCCGTAGAAGCCGAACTCGAAGTTCTTCCCCGTCACCATGTTCGCGGGCAGGGGCGTACGGCCGCCGAAGGGCACCTCGCGGGCCCAGAACAGCAAGTAACCCGTCACCACGAAGTTCAGGATGGGCACACACATGATCAGGCCGAGCACGAGCATACGGCTCACGTAGTTCGGCGCCATCTTGATGTCGGCCCACGCCGCCGAAAGGCAGCTTTGGGCATACACCGGGGCCTGGTAGTTCACCGGTTCCATAAGACCTCCTCTTCCAGCGCGCGCCGCGGTCGGCCCGCGCACGTACCTAGGCAGATGCCCCCATTGTGGCACCACTGGCTTACTGACGGTGAATCAGATGCGGAATTGTCATCTTATTCCACAGAGTACGCGCCTTACAGGTCGCGCTTTTCCACCTTGGTGTAGGGCGAGGGCAGAATGCCGCGCTTGACGATGCGGTAGCAGAGGATGGCCGTAAGCGGCATGCCCAGGCACAGCACCGCGCCCACCTTGAAGCTGGCCATGGTGCCGAAGGTGTCGATGATGGCGCCGGCCGTGGTGGGGCCGAAGGCGGCGCCGCAGGTGTAGCCGGCGTTGAGCCACGTGATGGCCTCGGTAAGCCGCGCGTCGGGCACGGCCCGCTCGCACACGCCGTTGGCGATGATGAGCAGCGGCGCGTAGGTGGCCGCCCCCACGAGCGCCACCACCATAAGCGAGGCCGCCGAGTTCACGAACACCATGGTGCCGAAGCCCAGGCCCACCAGGCACGCGCTTACCACCAACTGCTTGGGCAGCGGCGCGCGCAGGCGCACCATGCCGAAGACGAACCCCATGACCATAGACACGATTCCCGAGGCCACCAGCACCGCGCCGGCGAAATCGGGGCTGTTCAAATCCTCGGAAAGCGAGACGGTGGCCGTGTCGAACAGGCCGAGGAACGACCCCATGAACATATAGATGACGAAGAGCACGCGGATAGGCGCGCAGGTGGCCAGCAGGCTCTTGCGCGGCGCCGGCTCGGCGGAGGTGCCGTCGGAAAGATCCTCTGCCTCCACTTCCGCTTCAGCGCCGGCCTCGGCCTCCAGGGACGCCGCCGACCACCCCGGCTCCGGCTCGGTGGAACGCGAGGCCACGAGCACAACGCAGCCCACCACAAAGCCGATGCCGCCGGCCACCATGCCCGCCACGGGAACGATGGCCGCCGCTAGCGCGATGGAAAGCGACGGGCTGAAGATGAAGGCGACGTCGTCGAGCACGCTCTCGTAGGAGAACATGGTGCGCAAATCGGGCGCGGCCTCGCCCAAGCGGCCCGAGCGGATGAGGTAGGTCCACCGCAAGCGGGCCATGGCCTGGGGGCTCGGGTAGAACCCCACCAGCAGCGAGCCGATGAACAGCGGCCACACCGGCCCGTGGGCCAGCACCGTGCCGATTTGAATGGCAAGGCCCACCAGCGTGATGGCGGCCGCCTTTGGAATGACGGCCCCCTGCCCGCGCTCGTCCATGCGCTTGGAAACGCGCGGCGCCACCACGAAGATGGAAAGGGCGATAAGCGACGAGGCCAGCCCCGCCGTGAAGAACGAGTAGCCCGACAGCGTGATCATGGTCACCGTGCCGATGTTGAGCATGCCGCCGAAGAAGCGGATGAGCAGGCAGGCGATATCGAACGAGTAGGCCTCGCGCACCGCCAGCACCTTCTTGTACACCCCGGGGTTCACCGCCGCCATGCCTGCCTCCTTCCGCATTGTCGCCGCACACAGGACACGCCCGGGCATCTCCGGGCGCGCATAGCCCCAGGGTACCACGTCAGATGGGGAATGCGAACCCCCTCCCCTTCCAAATTCCCGCGCCCCCGCTTGGACAAAGTGACAACCCGTGAGACAGTGCCCCATCCCAACAAAACGGCCCCGCAGCGGGCAACTGCGGGGCCGTGAAGGCGGGGCGGCAGGATCGGCGCCGCCCCGTGCCACCTGGAAGGAGCAGCCGGACACCTCAGAGGAAGCTGGCCCCAAGAGGGCTCAAAGGCCAGCATCGCTTACCCGGCTACTGAATCTCATCCAAGGGCATGCCGTTGTAATCTTTGGCGGTGAAGAACAAGATGACGCCCGCCACTGCGGCGATGACCATCATGTAGAACGCCGGCATGAGGCCGTTGCCCGTGGCGTCGATAAGCGCCGTGGCCACGAACGACGCCGTGCCGCCGAACACCACGTACGCGATGTTCGAGCCCAAGGCCGCGCCGGTGTAGCGCACCTCGGTGGGGAACATCTCGGCCTGGTAGCAGGCGATGTTCGCGTCGTTCAGCGAAAGCGTCACGCACATGATGAGCTCGGCGATGATGACGATGGGCAGCGTCGCCGTTCCCAGCATGAGGAAGCACGGCACCGACAGCACGATGAAGGCCACGCAGGCGGAAAGCAGCATCCGGCGCCGCCCCACCTTATCCGACAGCGTGCCGGCCCCGAAGATGATGAACAGGTAGGCTACAAGCGCCACATCGGTGGCCAGCTGGGCCTGGGAGGCCTCCATGGCCGTGTAGCTCGTCAGGTAGGTGGGCAGGTAGGTCAGCACCAGGTAGAAGCCCACGGCGTTCACCATGGTGGCCGCAATGGAGGACAGCAGGCGCCGGCGGTACTTCTTGAACACGAGGCGCGTGGGATGGGCGGCCTCCTTGTCCTCCTTCTCCATCTCCTTGAACGCCGGGGAGTCCTCCAGCTTCGTGCGGATGTAGTGGGCGATGAAGCCCAAGGGGCCCGCCAGCAGAAACGGGATGCGCCAGCCCCAGGCGATGAGCGCCGCCTCGGGCAGCACCATCTTCAGCACCAGGGCCATGGTGGACCCGGCCAGAAGGCCGGTGGCCGTCGAGGCCGGCACGAGCGAGCAGTACCGCCCGCGTTTGTCGGCCGGCGCGTACTCGGCCAGAAACACCGCCGCGCCCGAGTACTCGCCCGCCACCGAGAAGCCCTGCACGCTGCGCAGCACGAGCAGCAGAATGGGCGAGGCAATGCCGATGGCGCCGTAGGAGGGCAGACACCCGATAAGGAACGCCGCGCCGGACATGAGCAGCACCGAGATGGCCAGCGACTGCTTGCGCCCCTTCTTATCGCCCATATTCCCCCAGAACATCGCACCCAGCGGGCGGAAGATGAAGGCCAGGGCGAAAATGGCGAAGGCGAGCAGCGTGGAGTTCACCTCCGATTCGGGGAAGAACACGAGCCCTATGGTAATGGCGAAGTAGGTGTAGGTGGCGTAGTCGAACCACTCGATGAAGTTCCCCAGGAAGGAAGAGGCGGCGATGCGCTTCAAATCGCGACCCGCCGAGGCGCCTTGGGTGGCCGGCGCAGGCCCGTCGCTAGTTCTCATGGAAATCACCCGGGCGGTAGAACTCGCGCTCGATGGCGCTCACCATGTTCTTCACGGCCACGTCGCGCAGGATGACGCCCTTCTCGCGGGTGGACTCGCCGGGGTGAGACAGGCAGCCGGAGGGCGGCGTGTAGGCGGCCACCACGGGCAGCACGTCGTAGTTGGGCAGCTGGGCGGGCAAGTCGCAGTACACGCCCGCGTCGATGCGGTCCATATCCACCAGGTCGGGGTGGAACAGCAGCATGAGCGAGGTCTCCATCACGCCGGCGTGCTCCAAGTCCCACCCGGTGAAGCCCTCGGGGTACAGCGTCTGAATGGTGGCGTCGTCCACGAAATCCCAGTAGGACAGCAGCTGCACCTTCACGCCCTCGATGCCCTCCACCTTCGCCTTCTCGAGCGCCAGCTGGGCCCCTTCGAAGATGAACTGGTAGTTCTCGTAGTGGCCGTTCATGAACACGATCTTGCGGGCGCCGTCCTCGATGAGGTTGTAGCAGATGTCGCGGGCCAGCGAGATAAGGGTGTTGCCGGCCAGCGAGGTGGTGCCCGACAGGTGGAAGCCGCCGCCGGACCGCTGCTGCGAGCGGTAGCCGAAGTTGATGGGGGCGCACACGATGCCCTCCACCTCGCCGTCGGTGTCGGCCACGAGTGCCTCGGCCGTGGCGCCGGCCATGTCTTTCGTAAGCGCCGCGTCCACGCACATGGCCATATGGCTGCCGTGCTGCTCCAACGCGCCGACGGGGATGAACACCACCGCCTCCTTGGCAATTTTGTCGCGATAGGTGAACGCGTCCATTTCCTCCATGTACACCGAGTTCTTCATGAGGGTGTCCTTTCCTAGGGCCCCGCCGCCGAGGGCGGGGCCTGCCAGCTAATTTACGTCGAGGGAACGTTAGGCGGTCGTGTTGGGATGGCCCCGATCGTAGGCCTCGGCAGCCGCATCGGCCGCATCGGCCATGGCAGCCAGCTTCGGATCCATGCCGTCGGGAGACGCATCGATGAAACCGGCACCGCCCGCGCCCACCTGGGCCGCGAGGGCCACTTCGCCATCGACGGCCGCGTCACCAACTTCCTCATTGGCCGCCTTGGTGGTGAACACGATCTGGCTCACGCCGCCGAGCACGATGAGCGCGCCACCGATAAGCTGGAAGGCGGTCATCGTCTCGCCGAAGAGCAGCAGGCCGAGCAGGCTCGCCATGATGGTCTCCTGGTAGGAGATGGCCGCCAGCTCGCCGGCCTTCAGGCGCTTGGTCGCATGGGTCAGCAGGTAGAAGGCGCCGAAGCCCGTGATGAGTGCCGCGGCGATGAGCCACAGCCACGAGTCGAGCGGCATGGTGAACAGGTTCCACGGGTGCGTGATAATCTCGCCGGCCGCGTTAATCTGCGTGACGCCGTTCACCTTCTCGGGGTAGGACAGCGGCTGCAGGAAGAAGTTGTGCCACAGCAGCAGTACGAGAATGGCCAGCGAAGCGAACAGGAAGTTCCACCACGAGCGCACGTTGGAGTCGCAGTCCTCGCGGTAGCGCGAGAAGAACAGGTACAGGCCGTAGGCGATGCCGGAGGCGAAGGCGATGGCGTTGCCGAAGGCGTAGGTGGGGTCGAGGTCGAGCGTGAGGCCCTCCGGCGTCACGATGCCCACGATGAACAGCATGCCGATGACCACGGCCACGATGCACAAGACGCTCTTCCAGCTGAGCTTCTCCTTCAGGAAGATCGCCGCCAGAATGGTAGACCAAATAGGGCCGGTGTAAATGAGGAACGATGCGTTGGCGAGCGTGGTGTACTGCGTGGAGAGGCAGTACAGGCCCGACAGAAGCCCCAGGAAAATGCCCGAGAGCAGCATGGTTCCGGAAAAGCGCGTGGTCTTCACCTTCTTGAAGCCACCGATGAACAAGAAGATGATCGACAAGGCGATAAGGCCCGCGAAGTTGCGCCAGAACGACACGAAGTCGCCCGGGGCGTCGATGAAGCGCGTGAAAGCTCCGATGCCGCCCATAAGCGATGACGAGGCGAACATCATGATAAATCCGATAAGCTTGTACTTTGCCCGTTCGTTCATAGGAATCCTCTTTCCCTGAGCGTGGATGAAAGATTGGAGTGAGCCCTTCTCCCTGCCTCTGATTGTGAGGGGGCGCGAGGCCGTCTGCAAAGGTCGTTCGAGAAACCCTGTTCCCCATAACAGAATGTCAACGGTATTTTGTTCGACGCGCAGGACAAAACCAAGCTAGTGTCACATTTTCAAAACAGAAATGATACTATGTCACCAGCGTCGGTATATTTGCTATAGACATGTTGTCAGCAACCGAAATTTCATCTGGTACTATTCGGGCACTGGACACACGCCCTCAGCGAGGACGAAAAGCCGGCCCTATTGAAGGCGGAGGCTCTATGATCACGGATCTCATGTTGGGCGAAAGCATTTTCAGTTCACCGGAATTGAGCACGAAGATGAAGATTCTGCACGCGGTGAACAAATCTTTGGACCAGATCACCGTCGCGGAAATCTGCCGCAACGCCGGCATCTCGCGCCAAACCTTCTACCGCCACTTCGAGAGCAAGTACGACATCCCCTGGTGGTACTCCATCTTCTGCCGCCAGTTCTACCTCAACGAAATCGGCCGTACCATCGATTGGCGCACGGGCTACTACCACCACATGCGGCTCATCGCCCAGGAGCGCGACTTCTTCCGCGAGTCCATCCAGTACTCCATCAACACGCCCTTCGGCCAGACCATCATGCCCGAGAACCGCAAGACGGTGCTGCTGGACACGCTGGAGAACTACCGGCACGTGCCCGTCACCGACAACCTGCGCTTCATCGTGGAGGTGTTCTCCAAGCTGGAATGCGAGGTGTTGAACGACTGGTTCCGCTCCGACGAGCCCACCGACCTCGCCCGCTGGACCGACGACCTAGTAAGCCTCGTCCCCGACCGCCTCTACCGAGCCCTAGAAATCCCCTCCCCCGCCGACCTC
>CAJUFS010000043.1:0-12078 GCA_910585575.1 uncultured Adlercreutzia sp.
TGGGACACGTACTGGCCGGGATCCTCCATCTTGGCGCCGACCCACACGCCCATCTTGTGGCCGTCGCCCGTCATCCACTTCTGCCAGGTGCGGCAGGTGCGCAGGCCGATGGGATAGTAGTAGTCCACCATATCGTCGTCCCAGTCGAAGCCGCCCGTGGCCAGCACGACGCCCTTTGCAGCGTTAACGCGCACATAGCCGTCGGGGCCCTTGGCCACGCAGCCGGTCACGCGCTTGGAGTTGTCGTCCTCCCAGCCCTCTTCGCGATCGAGCTGCTCGGCCGTCGTGCTGAACAGGAACTCCACGCCCAGTTCCACCGCGCGGTTGTAGACGGGAGTCAGCCAATCGGCATCCGAGAGGTCCTCGCGGCCCCACAGGCAAACGCCAGGCTTCTCGTTCTCGCCCACCTGGTGCTGCAACGCGTACATGTTCCAGTAGGAATCGTTGTAGATGCCGCCGGTCTTCTTCATATCCTCGGCGCCTTCGGTAACGGTATCGAAGTGCTTGTAGTAGCCGTAGTAGCCGCCCACGCGCACCGGGATGCCCGAGGCCTCGATGATGTCGGTCAGATAGTCGCCGGCTTCGCCCGATTCATCGAGCCACAGCTTGACGATTTCCTGCTTGGACGTGGCGTTGGCCCCGCCGAAGATATCCTTGACGATAGCGGCTTTCTCTTCCTCGGTGCACAGCACGCCAAGCTCCTTGAGCTTTTTCGTACCGAACCAGGAAAGACCGGTGGGACGGGTGGCACACGGGGCACTGCCCTTCTCCACGCAAACCACTTTGGCGCCCTTCTCGGCCGCAATGCAGGCCGCGGGCAAGCCGGAAATGCCAGCACCCACCACGAGCACGTCGCAATCCACGGTCTGCACGATTGCATCTTCGGCAATGGGCTCCGGCTTCGCCATGGATTTCGGCAGCGTCTGACCATTGAACTCGATAGTCTTAGAGGGGCTGGAGCCTGAGCCCGTAGCCGCCAATCCTTCCTCGCCAGCCTTCTTCGGCTCTGCAGGGGCGCAGCCAGCCATCCCTGCCGTCAAAGCACCAGCAGCCGTAACGCCCGCCATACCGAGGAACGACCTTCTCGACATCCCCTTTTCGTTGCTTGCCATAAGAACCCTCCTTAAGTTGACTCTCGGTTCGTCGCCCTAAAGCGTCGCTTGAGAGCATCATAGGCAGGAGGCTAATCCGCAGGTCATCGCATCTTCGAAGCACCTATCGGGTATTGCGATAGGAGCCTATCCACGTGCACCGTAGCGATTATTGCGATGCTATAATCGGATTGCCCGATAGATAGGCGGCTCTGGGAGGGGCTTCTTCATGAATCACCGGCAAATAGATTGCTTCATCGCCGTGGCTCAATGCGGCGGCTTCTCGGCGGCAGCCCGTCAGCTCTATCTCTCTCAATCAACGGTGAGCCAGCAAGTTATCTCTCTTGAGACCGAGCTGGGTTATCCGTTGTTCCTGCGCAAGGGACACTCCATCGAGCTCACGGCGGCAGGCAGCTACCTGTTGCAGCATTTTCTCGAACTCAGAGACGGCTATGAGGCGGCCGTGGCCACAGCTTCCACCATTGCCAAGGGCGGCGTGGCGCCGCTGCGCCTTGGATACGATGGGCCGCTCTCAAGCTTATGGCTGGGAAAGGCCCTCTTCCGCATTCCGAAGGAGCCCGGCAGCTTCCCCTTTTCGCTACGACGCGAGACGATGCCCCAGATATCGCTGCTTTTGCTGGAAGACCACATCGACGTGGCTGTTACTGCCAGCACCGAGCTGGACGGCAGCGAGGGCGTTCGTTTCCACCCTCTGGCCACCGCTGGCCCGTGCGTGTACTTCCCTCGCGGTCATAAGTTCTCGCGCATGAAGGCGGTCACCCTTGAAGATCTGCAGGGCGAAACGCTGCTGAGCGCCTACGGCGTGCCCACGACCCGCTTCCTCTCTGCCACAGGAACGCTTTTGGAAGCCCAGGGTATCGAGCTGCGCACGGCCACAAACTGTCGCGACGGGGACACAGCCTTCATGGCAGTGCGCGCCGGCATGGGCTTGTTTGTAGCCAGCCACCTCTGCGACGCCTATGCCGAGGCACTGGGCGTTGACTCAGTTGACCTGGACGCCAACCTGCCCTCCATCACCCTGGGCATCGCCTGGAAGCAGGACGACCCCCGCATCGATCAGCTCATAGCTGCCGCCGAGCAAGTTGTGGGACATTAGGCACATCTTCGTCACATTCGCAGGCAGAACCGTGCTCTTCCCTAGCGTGCCCATTGAGGCAAGACGACACAGAGAGTCGACAACATCCATCACCCCGTTCTGGGCGTTTGAGCTGAGCCGCTAGATCAGCCGACAGCGCTTACACCACCAGCTTGGGGAAGGCGATATCGAAGCGCGCGCCTCCTTCACCGTTATTGGCGGCGCGCAGAGTACCGCCCTGGGCGGACACCAGGGCCTGGGCCAGCGACAGCCCGATGCCAAAGCCAGCCGGCTGGCGCACATCTTCATCCACTGAGGGCGCCCCCTCGCTCCGGCCGCCGCGATAGAAGCGGTCGAAAATGTGCGGCAGATCGTCCGGTGCAATACCGGGGCCGGTGTCGGCCACCACGACCGTGGTGGCCAGAGCGTCCTCGCGAGCCGTTACCGTAACGGTACCGCCGGCAGGCGTGTGCTCCATGCAGTTCTTCACGATGTTCTCGAGGGCCTCGGCGGTCCAGGGAGCGTCGCCTTGGAAGGTGGCCGCCTCGTCGAGATCGAGCACGAGGGCCACGTCCCGCAGGTCCATGGCCGTTTCCAGCGGGGCCACGGCGCGGTGCACCACAGCGGCGGCATTGACGCAGCGGCGCTCCACGTGCATGGCGCCGGCATCGACCTTCGCAATTTTCAGCAAGGTGGTGACCAGCCAGGACACGCGCTCGATCATGATCTCGAGGCGACGCACGGCGCGCTTGCGCTCCAGCGAATCGTCGGCGCGCTCCACCACAGGCAGCATGAGCGTGACGGCCGTCAGCGGGGTGCGAATCTGGTGCGACACATCGGCGAGGGAGTCAGCGAGGGCGTTGCGCTCGGCCGCCAACGACTCGCTCGTGCGCGCCAGGCGCGCGGTCATCTTCCCCAACTCGTTGGCCAGTACGGCCACATCACCCTCGCGGCAGTTCGAGAAGTCGACGCGGCGGCCAGAATGGAGCACCTCGTCCACCTCATCGGCCAAGCGCCGAATTTGCCGATGACGATACAGGGAGACTCCTAGGAAAAAGGTCAGGGCAAGCGCGCCGGTAGCCAGCACCCAGACCTTCGCCTCCGCGGGAGCCGCCCACGCGACAAGCGCCACCAGGACCGCCAGCACCGCGCACTGGCGCACAAGCGTCGATGCCGAGCCCATGTCAGCCTCCCACCTTCAACAAGCATGAACGCTCCCGTCTGAACGGAGAGCGCCGAATCCCCCTCCTGCGAAACCGGCGAAAACGCGCCATAGAGCTACTCCCCCACCTTATAGCCCAAGCCGCGCACCGTCTGGATCAGACGCGGGTCCGAAGAGTCGTCCTCAACCTTCTCGCGCAGCCGTTTCACGTACACGTTGAGCGCGTTATCGGACACGTACTCGCCCGCCGTGTCCCAAATGGCGTCGCGCAGCATCTCGCGGGTGACCAGCTTGCCCTTGTGCTGCAGAAAGTAAAGCAGCAAGCGATACTCTAACGCCGAAAGAAAGACCTCGGCACCGGCCTTCGTGACCGCGGCCGAGGCCACATCGAGGCGCACATCGCCGGCCGTCAGGACATTGTCGGCAGGGCTGACGCGCCGGAGTGCCCCGCGGATGCGCGACACCAGCTCGCGGGCGCGGAAGGGCTTGGCAATGTAGTCGACCGCCCCCATGTCGAGGCCGGCCACGGTGGAATATTCGTCGTCGGAAGCCGTCAGAAAGATGACCGGCATATCGGGCGCCGCCTCGCGGGCGGCAGCGCACACGGCGAACCCGTTGCCCTGAGCCAGCGTCACGTCGAGCAGCGCAATGTCGAATGTCTCTCGTGCCAGAAGCTGGCAGGCGCCGTCCTGGGTTGCCACCGAACGCACCTCGAAACCTTCATCGGCCAGCAGCGCCGAAAGCGCCGCCACAATGGCATGATCGTCCTCCACCACCAGTACGCGCATGATCTCGCCTCTCTTCGTTCTCACTGCTCGTATTTTTCCATCATACTGAATAACGGCGCAGGCAAAAAGAAGCGGCCACGGATAAAATGCGTCGGCTTACGGAACCGTAATGAGCTGCCGAAAGCGAGAGCTTGCTTTTTGTGGCGTTTTTTTCGATCCGTTAGCGCTGTTTACCCGCTCGGACAGACCACCCTTTCTATGATTAACAGTGACCTGGGAAAACGAAGACCGTCACTGCAATGGCGGGCGCTGTTTTTCCTCGCAAGAGACCTACACGCCGAAGATCTGCTAACAGATCGCAATTTCTCGGTCGCGCAAGGACCTTAGGCTTCGATGGGCGCAACGTGCTGGGCCACTACCTCGACAATGCGACGGGCCACATCGCGCTTGGGCATAAGGGGCAGCAGGACCTCGTCGTTGGCCGTGACGAACCACACTTCATCGTCATCGGTGCCGAAGGCCACGCCGTCGCCCACCTGGTTGGCCACGATCATGTCGGCGTGCTTCTTTTCCAGCTTCGCGTGGGCGTTCATGAGCACGTCGTTGGTTTCGGCGGCGAAGCCCACCACGTACTGGCCCGGCCGCTTGCCCGCGGCCAGGGTAGCCAGAATATCGGGGTTTTCCGTCAGGGCCACGTTAGCGAGGGCCGCGTCGTCCCGTCCCTTCTTTAGCTTGCGGTCCGCAGGGTTTGCCGGACGCAAGTCAGCCACCGCGGCAGCGAAGATGGCGGCATCGGCCTGGGAGAACTCTTTCTCGCAGGCGGCCAGCATGTCGCGGGCCGTTTTCACGGGCACTACCTCCACACCCGCCGGCGCCGCCAGGGCCACCGGCCCCGACACCAGCACCACGCGCGCGCCTTGGGCCGCAGCTGCCTCGGCAATGGCGTAGCCCATCTTGCCCGAGGAGTAGTTGGAAATATAGCGCACCGAATCGATAGGCTCCACCGTGGGACCCGCCGTGATGAGCACGGTCTTGCCTGCCAGGGCACCCGCCGTGCAGGGGGCGTTGCCCTTAGGATAGCCCACGGGCGCCTGGGCGGCGGCAACGGCGGCGGCGTTCGGCACTGCGGCAGCTGCCTCGGCGCCTGCCGCCCATGCTAGAGCAGCGGAAACCGACGAGGCGGACGCCATCCCGGAAGCGGAAGCCGCCGCGTTCGAGGCCGCGACGGGAGAGGCACCACCAGACCCGGCGGCAGCGTCAGCGGCCGCAGCCTGTTCCTCCTGGGCCTGGGACAGCTGAGCCATGACCTGGGCGAACGGCAGCTCGCCGTGCTGCTCGCAGGCAAGACGCAGGGCGTCGACGCCCAAAGTGTCCGCCAGCACAGCCAAGGTGTGGCGCACCACTACCGCCGGATCAGCAAGGCGACCGCGCCCCACATCGCCGCAAGCCAAATACCCGGAATCGCCCTCGATAAAACGCACGCCGCGTCCGCGCAGAACGGCCATGTTCTGCTGCGTCGGCGCCGCCTCGTACATGTGCACGTTGGCGGCCGGCGCAATGACCAGCGGCGCGGTACAGGCCAGGGCCGTGGTGCTCAACAGGTCGTCGGCAATACCGCAGGCCACCTTCGCCATCACATTGGCGGTGCAGGGTGCGATGAGGAAGGTGTCGCACTCTTCGGCCAACGAGATATGGTGAATGGGGTCGGACGGATCGTCGAACAGCCCCACCGCCACCTTCTCGTGGGAAAGCGCGCGGAACGTCACCGGATCCACGAAATGAGTGGCGTGCTCGGTCATGACCACCTTCACGCGCATGCCTGCCTTCTGCAGCCCGCGCAGAATTTCGCAGGCCTTGTACGCGGCAATGCAACCGGTAATGCCCAGCAGCACGCAGGGACGTTCTTGCGACATAGTTCCTCCTAGCGTTCGTCTTCCGCCCATTATACGCAACTTAGGCAACGGAGCTCGCGAGGGCGCTCAGTACGAAGAGGCAACCGAATCGTTCCCCATTTTCCCCGCCCCGACGATCTTTCGCTTTAACCGACTAAAGTTAGGGGTATGCTGAAGGCGCTTACTGAAAGGAGCCGCCGTGTACAAGATTCATTGCCTGAACAACATCTCCCCCGTGGGCCTGGCCTGCCTGACTGACCAGTACGAGCTCACCGACAACATCGAGGAGGCGGACGCCATCCTCGTGCGCTCGGCCGATATGCACGAGATGGACATCCCTGCCAACCTGAAGGCCGTCGCCCGCGCCGGCGCCGGCGTGAACAATATTCCGCTGGACAAGTTCGCTGAAGCCGGCATTGCCGTGTTCAACACGCCCGGCGCCAACGCCAACGCGGTGAAAGAACTGGTGCTGGCCGGCCTTCTGCTGGCGAGCCGCGACATCATCGGCGGCGTGGCCTGGGTGCGCGACAACGCCGACGACGAGAACGTGGGCAAGTCGGCCGAGAAGGCGAAGAAGCAGTTCGCCGGCGGCGAGATTCTGGGCAAGACCCTGGGCGTCATCGGTCTGGGCGCCATCGGCCGTCAGGTGGCCCAAGCCGCCGAGGCCCTGGGCATGAAGGTCATCGGCTATGACCCGGCCCTGGACGGCATCACCGTTCACGAGCAGATCTCCCCCACGGTGGAGTTCACCGACGATCTGGCGCCCCTCTACGCTGCCAGCGACTTCATCACCATCCACGTGCCGGCGCTGCCCTCCACTAAGATGATGATCAACGGAGACGCCATCGCCCAGATGAAAGACGGCGTGGTGTTCCTGAACTTCTCCCGCGACACCTTGGTGGACGACGCCGCCATGGCCGCCGCCCTGGATTCCGGCAAGGTAACCGCCTATGTGACCGACTTCGCCAACCCGGCCGTGGTGAAGATGGAGCGCGCCATTGTCATCCCGCACCTGGGCGCCTCGACGGCCGAAGCCGAGGACAACTGCGCAAAGATGGCCGTGGCCGAGGTGATGGACTATCTGGAGAACGGCAAGAGGACCCACTGCGTTAACATGTAGCGCTCGGCGCGCCTCAAGCGACACGGTATTTCCTGGGCGGCCTTCGGGTCGCCCTTTTTGCGTCCTCCTACAGCGACGCCAGCGACCGCGCCCCTCCCGTAACGACGCCAGCGAAGTGCCCCTTTGCAACGACGCCTGCGTTCTCGCAGGAAGGCCAATCCGCTGGGGCTGCCGTCTGGGCTGCCGCCCTGTTCGCTCGCCCTCTAGACCGCCGGTCCGTTGGCGTGGTGCACGAAATCGGTGACCTGGGCCACAAACCGCCGCTGGATCTCGTCGGTGGCATCGGGGGCCGCCTCAGCCTCGCCGATGTAGTACAGCGTGGCGGTGAGCACCATGCCTACCAAGGCGACGGCCTCGAACATGGGGTCAATTTGAGGGCGCACGGTGCCCTCGCGCTGGCCGCGCTCAAGCTGGGCGCGCAAAATGGCCAGCAGGCGCTCTTGGTGCTCATGGATGGCCTCGGTCCACGGGCGCCCCGTGCGCCAGAGCTCGGACACGAAGAAGCGTCCGAACGCCGCGTTCTGGAAAATGAAGGCGGCGAAGGACTCAATCATGCCCACCAGGGCCGCCGTAGCGGTGGGGGCCTCATCGGCAATGGCCTGAAACGAGGTACTCACCTCGTCGATACCCTCGACAAGAATGCACTCGGCAATATCGGCTTTGCTGGTGAAGTGGTAGTAGGCCACGCCCTTGGAAACGCCGGCCGCTTCCACAATGTGATCGACCGTGGCCGCCGTATAGCCGCGCTCGGCAATGACCTTCAGGGCCGCATCCAGCAGCTCGCGGCGCGTGGCATCGGCCTTGCTGGTTTTCCTCTTATGCGCCACGGGCAGGCCCCTTTTCCTTTCGCTCGGTCCTTGATGAGAACAAAATTATACCGCTCTCCCCTGCCTGCGCTCTTCCTGATCGAATACTCATCAATTTGCCCATATCATGACCTATTAACTTAGTGTAAATAACCATAAATCGCCAGTTCGCCACCTATTTTTCGCTATTTTGCCGCCAAGGGGTTTTCCTTTTGACAACTCTTGCTACAATCGCCCCTACCTACCCTCGATACAAGGCGAAAGGCTTTCATCGTGGCAGCGAAAATTATCAAGTTTCCCACCGATCCCTCTCGGGGAACGAACGGGACTCCCCGCGACGAGGAGGATGCCCGTTCGTACCTGAACGTCATCATCGAGCTCGTCGACACGGAGCCCTCGCTGCTGCGCAACGCCTCAGTGCGACCCGACGACTCGCTCGCCGACCTGCACCGCGTTATCACCGAGCTTTTTGGCTGGAACGATGCGCACAACTACTTTTTCAGCCAAGGGTCCTGTCGCTACGAAGACCCTTCCCTCTTTATCAGCCAAGATCGGCTCAGCGCGCGATGCCGCAAAATCTACTGCGCCGACGAGGTTCCCGTAGGGCGCGTGCTCGAACAGGCGGACAAGCCGCTCTTCTACGCCTACAACCTGGTCAATCCCTGGGAACTAAGAATTCACTTGGACGGCCGTGCCGTCTTTGAATCGGTAGCCCAAGAAGGGTGAACCTTAAGGGGCACCGAATGCCCCGCCCGGCGAAACGCGCACTGCCCCGCCATGGAAGGCGTGGCCTGGTGCACTACAAATGCCCGAATGCGCAGGCCAAGGCGATAGGCCTTCGATTTGACAGCGGCCCCGCGAGCCCGCAACACCGCCTTCATGGCTTCTTTGTCTTCCACATACACATGGCACCAGTAGGATTGGCAGTGCTCGGGCGCCGCAGCCTCGTCGGGCCGCCGCACCACGTCGAAGGCCGCCCCCTCGATGCGCTCAAGCACCGCCCAGGCCTCGTCGGCTTCCTCGAACGCAAGACAGAAGGCCTTCTTGAGCGTGTCGAGACGAAGGGTGTCGTCCTCGATGCGTCGCACAGCCGCCGCCGAGGCCGTCGTCGCCGCGGGAGGCGCCTCTTCGCCCCAGAACTCGGGAAAGGCGTGGCGCTGCCGCATATCCCATTTCGCCGGCAGAATGCGCAGCTCATCGAAGCTCATGCCCTCTTGGTGCAGGGCGAAGACGAGCAGCTGCTGACGGGCATCGAACTCGGTGCGCACCACCGGATCGTCAAGGTACACCCCGAACACGATGCGATCCTTATGCTTGTCGGGACCCGTGCGCAAACGCTCGTCTTTCGCTACGTACATGCCGTTGGTATGGGCAAGCACCAGCTGGGCAGCCGCGGGGTTGTCGCGCCAGGTGCGCTGTACAGCCGTGCGGTAGCGCTCTTTGATCTGCTGGATGCGCATCATCTTGGCGGCCTCGGGACCGAGCGACCCTAAGAACTGCCGGGAAAGCGACGAGAGACGTTCCATGCGGCCCCCTAGGTCAGATCACCGGAATCGTCGAGGGATATCGGCGATTCCTCAAGAGGGACGGGCAGGTTGAGCAGCGCTGCGAAGAAGTCCTTCGTGCGAGCCGCCACTTCGCGCACACTGTAGTGAAGCTGGTTGTCGTAGGCACCCTTGTCGGTGGCCACGCCCCACGCCTCCATGCCCAGGCAATTGGCCGCGAAAAGCGCCCGGTAGAGATGATAGGCCTGAGTAGCGACGATAATGCGATCGGCGCCGAACAAATTTCGCGCCCGGTACAGGGACTCGTAGGTGGTGTTGCCCGCGTGGTCCACGTACACGTCCTCGCTCGGCACCCCCAGGGCCACGCAGTAGGCCTTCATGGCGTCGGATTCGTTGTAATGGGACGTGCGATTGTCGCCGCTGCAGATGATGGCCTTAGCGGCTCCGGCCTTGTACAAATCAACGGCCACTTCCAGACGGTCGGCCAGAATGTCGCTGGGAGTACCGTCGGGATAGACGCTAGCCCCCAGCACGAGCACGGCATCGGCGGGCGCGCCGGCCAAGTCGTCGGCAGCGGAGGACACCGTGCGCACCTGGTCGCGGGTGGTGGCCACTGTGGCAATGTTGGCGACTGCCACAATGGCGACGACGATCGCCAGGGCGGCAGCCAGGGCCAGTGCTGCGCGCCGCAAACCTCTTCGCGCTTTTGCCTGCGCCGCCATGCCACCTCCCTGGACCGTGAAAAAACCGAGCGTTCACTATAGCAAAGAGCGCTGCTGCCGCCGTCGCCGCCGTTCGAGCTTTCAAACGAAGACCACGGTACGTTCACCTTGGGGAGGGAGCGCTCCGGCACGTCGCCCCCCTCTCAGCCTGCAAACTCAAATTGCACTTCCCTTGCATTCGGGAAAGAAAACCAGCGGCGAACTTGATATACTAACGGGAATGCTGATGACGCCCTGTCATCGCGGTGCCATCTGGTCTTTGCCGAAGGAACACGCCATGTATCACAGCCTCGTTCGTCTCCTCCTTGTCGGACTGCCCGACGAGGCGCGCTGCGCCATTGAAGATGCCGCCCCCCTTGAGGCGTTCACTCACGAGGTTATTGCCACCGACGTGCCCGACGCCAGCGCTGCGGCAGCGGCCCATCTCATCATTGCCGACGGCAGCGGCGGCAATGCCCGCGCCCTTGTCGAGGCGCTCGTGCCGGCCAAGGGCCCTGACACCGACCTGGTCCTCATCGCCGGTCACGACCAGGTGCCCGAGCTCACCGATCTCCTCGAGCACCTGTACGACTTGTGGACGGCCCCCCTGTCCACGCCCGAGCTGCTCTTCCACTTCCGCAGCTGGCAGAAGGCCCGCAAGCGCTTCGCCGATGCCTGGGAAACCCACCAGTACCTGGAGGCCACCATCAACTCCATTCCGTCGCTGGTGTGGTACAAATCCGACGACGGCATCCATCACAAGGTCAACGATGCCTTCTGCGCTACAGTCAACAAGACCAAAGAGCAAGTCCAGGGCCGCGGCCACGCCTATATCTGGGACGTCGAGGCCGACGACCCGGCCTGCATCGAGTCGGAGCGCCAAGTGATGGAAAGCCGCTCCACCATCGTGTCCGAGGAAACCGTCCAAACGAACGACGGCACGCGCCTGCTCACCACCTACAAATCGCCGCTGTACAACATTGACGGCACGGTCATGGGCACCGTGGGCGTGGGCATCGATGTCACCCAAGAGCGCGCCTACGAGAACGAAATTGTCGAGAAGAACCGCACCCTGGAGGCCATCTTCACCTCCATGGAGGGCGGCGTCATCACCCACTCCATCGACGGCAGCCGCGTGCTGGGCGTCAACAAGGCAGCCCTGGACATTTTGGGCTACCAATCAGAGGACGAGTTGCTGGACAGCGGCTTCGACATGATTGCCGCGTCGGTGCTGCCCGAGGACGCCGTCGCCCTGCGCGAGAGCATTGCCACTCTCAAGCACGTGGGCGACTCCGTGAGCACCGAGTACCGCGTGCGCCACAGCAACGGCGACATCGTTCACGTCATGGGCAACGTCAAACTGGTGGAAAACGACGGCGAGCTTATGTACCAGCGCTTTTTGCTGGACTACACCGACAAGAAACTCGAGGAAGTGCAGAAGGAGCGCCACCAGCGCGACCTCATCCAGGCGCTTTCCGAGGACTACCTGCTCGTCTGCTCGTTCAATTTGGATGCGGGCACCGGCGTGCCCCTGCGCGTGTCCCACGAGAAGGAGCGCCATCTTGACGAGCTTTTCGCCGGCGACCTGGCCATGGCCGACTGCCTGGCCGCCTATATCGACCAGGGCGTGCACGAGGAGGACGCCGCCATGCTGCGCGCGGCGCTTTCCGCCGACAACCTGCGGGAAGAGCTGGCCGACACCAAGCGCATGAGCGTGAACTACCGCATTCGGCGCGGCGACGCCGTAGAGTACTGCCAGGCCACCATCGTGCGCACCGGCGACTGGCAGGACAGCCACGATGTGGTCCTGGGCTTCCGCAGCGTCGACCAGCAAACGCGCGACGAGATGAAGAAGAAAGCACTGCTGGAAGACGCCCTCACCCAGGCTAACAAGGCCAGCGCCGCCAAGAGCGCCTTCCTGTCGAACATGTCCCACGACATTCGCACGCCCATGAACGCCATCGTGGGCTTCACCAC
>CAJUFS010000043.1:12178-21138 GCA_910585575.1 uncultured Adlercreutzia sp.
GTGCGCTGCGACAAGCTGCGCATCAACCAAATTCTGCTGAACCTGCTGGGCAACGCGCTGAAGTTCACCGATCCGGGCGGCTTCATCAAGGTCAAACTGGACGAGCTGGACGGTGCCCCGGCCAACCACGGCCGCTACCGCTTCACCGTCTCGGACACCGGCATCGGCATGAGTCCCGAGTTCGTAGAGCGCATCTTCGATCCCTTCGAGCGCGAGCGCACCTCCACCATCAGCGGCGTCGAGGGCACGGGGCTGGGTATGGCCATCACCAAGAACCTTGTGGACATGATGCACGGCGCCATTTCCGTTGAAAGCGAGAAGGGCAAGGGCACCACGTTCACCATCGAGCTGACGCTCTGCCTGGCCAATCCCAGCCAAGACGCTGCCAAGGCAGCTGCGGCATCACACCTGGCGCCCAACCATCGCATGCGCGGCAGCCATATTCTGCTGGTAGACGACAACGATCTGAACCGCGAAATTGCCGTCACGCTTTTGGAAGACGAGGGCTTCACCGTCGAGTGCGCCGTCAACGGGCAGCAGGCCGTTGACATGGTCAGTGCCGCCAGCCCCGACCACTTCCAGCTGGTGCTCATGGATGTCCAGATGCCCATTATGAACGGCTACGAGGCCACGCGCGCTATTCGCAAGCTGGACAATTCGCAGCTGGCCTCCATTCCCATCTTGGCCATGACGGCCGACGCCTTCGAGGAGGACCGTCAGAAGGCCCTGCGCTGCGGCATGGACGGTCACCTGACCAAGCCCATCGAGATGGAGAAGCTCTTCGAGGCCCTGAACCTGGTACTGGCCTAAGCCTCTGCCGCACTTCCCGGCCAAAAAACACAGCGAGGGCCCCGCGCACGCGATGCGCGGGGCCCTCGCTCTAAGCGCACGGCGGCTGGGAGGGTGGCCGCCGGCATGCGAGTTGGCGAAAACGAGCCTAGGCGTCCAGTTCGCCGGAAGCCAGCTCCTGGCCCAACACGTAGGGCAACGTGATGCAGCAGGCGCCGTAGTTCATACCCTCCATGGCGAAGGTGTAGGTGGCGCTGTAGAAGTTGCCGATCATGCAGCCGGCGTTGTACAGACCCTCGATGGGCTGGTCGTTAGCGTCAAGCACGCGCAGATGCTCGTCGTTGCGCAGACCGCCCAGCGACGTAAGGAAGCCGGGCGTGAAGGCGGCGCCATAGAAGGGACCGTCACCCTCACCGATGGGAATGAGCTTGTCGGCCGTCTTGTAGAAGTCGGTGTCCTCGCCCTTGGCGCACATCTCGTTGTAGCGCTCGATGGTCTCGATGGTCTCGGCCGGCAGACCCAGCTGCGCGATAACTTCTTCGCGCGTATCGGCCTTCACGATGTTGAAGCCATCGGTGTCGTTATCCCAGCGATCGATAACTTCCTGGGTGGTGAAGTACTCGCCATGGGCGTAGTTGATGGCGCCCCAGGGACCGCCCGCCTCGGCACGGTTCTGGCCCCAAATGCAGTAGCCGGTCTTCTCAGGCAGGTGCATGATGGTGGCGCAGGCGAAACCGCCGAGCACATCCTCGTTCATGAAGCGCTGGCCCTGGTTGTCCACCATCAGACCGGTGTGGCTCGTGTAGGGCTGGTCGCCGGGAAGATTGGGGCGACCCAGCATGATGTTGTTGGGCTCCTTCTGCCAAGCGCCACCGACCCACAGCTCCATCTTGTGGCCGTCGCCGGGCATGAGGCCGCCCATCCAAATACCCTGGTCGTAGTTGACCTCAGTCGTGAAATCGCACAGCTCCACGGCCTGCGGGCAGTACTTCTCCATCATATCCTTGTCATGGGAGAAGTCGCCCGTGGCCATGATGACCGCCTTCGTGCCCACGTACTTGGTGTAACCGTTGGCCCCATCGGTGGCCAGCACGGCATCGACGCGGCCTTCCGTGCCGTTGGGCACCCCACCGCGCACCAGCTGCTCAGCCTTCACGCCCCAGCGCACGTCCACCCCAAGATCCTCGGTGAGGTAGCGGCCCAGCTCGGCGGCAATGTAGCCCTCGCCGTTGCCGATGGCGCCATGCAGCTCTTCATCGTCTACGTAGAAGGCATGGGCCGCGGTCGGGGTGTACATGGGATCGCCCTCTTTGTACATCGGGCCCGACTCGATGGTGGTCTTGATGCCGGCATTCGCCGCAATGTCGATGATCCAATTGATGGCTTCTTCGGAGTGGTTGTAGAACTTGTACCACAGCGCGGGCTTGAAGTTGCCACCGTTGGCTGCATACTGCATGCGATAGAACCACGTGGGATCCATGCGCTCGATGCCCATGTCCTTCATGACCTTCGAGTACACACCGTTGTTGGAGCCGCCGCGCGACACCGGGCCCGTCGAAGCGCTAATGAGGATGACTTTCAGTCCGTTCTCGGCACAGGAAGCTGCCGATACCATGCCGGCCATGCCGCCGCCCACCACAACGACGTCGGCCTCCTCGGTTCCCGTAATCTGGTCATCGGCAATGGCCTCGGGCGCTACCTCGAAGGCCCACTGCTGATCGGCGCTGTTGTAGCCCGCGCTGGGCGTCGAAGTGTCGGCCAGCGCAGCGTTGTCCTTTTCCGCCGGCGCCGCTGCGGGCTGAGAGCATCCTGCCAAGGCACCGGCAGCCACCAAGCCGGCCGTGCCCAACGCGGCACCTTTGAGAAATCCTCGACGATCCAAATTCGTTTCCATAGTTTTCCCTTCCTTCGATTACCTCCCTGGCGTCTTCACGCCAGAACCCTTTTGTCGCCGGGCCCCCTCAAAGGGCTTCATTTCCACGGGGCCTCGCGAGGCGCCCGCCTCGCTCTCCCTGCCATCCGCAGAACCCAAGCGACGCCATTTATCCTAGGGGAATCGACACTCAAAGAACCTCATCCAAACTGGATGGTTTCTCATCCAGAAGACGAATAGGCCGATCAAACCCATAATTTGTGGGTCCATTAAGAAAAAGGCCACCTCTTAAACTGGCTATAATAAGCAGCGCCTCCTGCAAAGAGGCCAGAACGAGAAGAGGCCTTGATTCTTCTTGTCGAAAGCGGACGATCGACGATAAGGGAGGGAATCGGTGCGTCTGCGCGAGCAATACAACATGAAGCAACTGTCAATTGTGGCCGTGGCTTACGGTCTATTCCTGGCGTGCACCAGCATTGTGCTGTGGGGCGGCTATGCCGTGCTCATCGATGCGGGGGCCGACGCATTCCAGCTGCGCACCGCCGAATACTTCATGCGGAACGCGGCCTTCCCCGTTGCGCTTTTCGGTTCTGCCCTGATAGCCTACAGCCGGCCGAAACAGGGACCCTGGCGCTCCCCTCTTACCGCTCTGGCCCTGTTCGAGGCAGGGGCACTCTTCATTGTGGCGCAGCGCCTGTTCGGCCTTGACGCCAGCATAGCTTACGGAGCCTGCGCTCTTCTGCTGGGCTGTGGATCGGGTCTGGGCTTTTGCTGCCTGCAAGACATCATCGCTTCGCTGAAAGTCTACGAGGCGGGCTTGGCCGTATTCGCAGCCGCGGGTATTTCTTGCGCAGTCTACATTGCCATGGAGCTGCTTCCGCGCACTGCTATGATGATTTTCGGCTTTGCTGCGCTCATTCCCGCCACCGCGGCGGCCATGGCGGCGGCCCAGCGCACCGTTCCCTGCGTTCACCCCGCCTTCGACACTATCCCAAGCCAGCAAATCGACCGCTGCCGCCAAGCGGCTGCAGAGTCGTGGCCATCGCTGCTGTGCATTGCGTTCACCTCGTTTGCCGTGGGTATTATCCGCGTCGATGCCATCGACAATACGGGTCTCGTGCAAGATTACGCCGATGGCAGCATGGTGGGACTTCTCGCTGCCGCCATTGTGCTTCTGGCAACCTGGAAGACCATTTATGAGCGCATCAAGCTCTCGCGCCTGTACCAGGTGGTATTTCCGCTTACGGCCACCATTTTCTTGCTGCTTCCTTTGTTTGACGGCCAGTTTCGCCACCTGCTGGTTTTAGTGGCCTTCGTGGTGTTTTCGATAGTGTCCTCACTGATGGTGGTGTCGTGCGCCCGCGTGGCGCGCAACCAGTGCCTGCAGCCAGTTTTGGTGTACGGCATGTTCGCCGGCACGGTATACGCCGCCCAGGAGGTGGGCTCGCTACTCGGATTCATGCTGAACACGACGGGCACCACGGGCTTTGCCAGCCTTTCCGTGGTGGCGCTCATTGCCATCTACGCCATGTCACTGGCCATGAACACCCGACGCGGAGGACGCGGCGCAGCGGAAAGCAGCACGGCAACGGCAACCACCAGTAAGACTGCCATTGCCGAAAGCGCTATCTCCCCGGCAGAAGCGCTCGACATCCGCCTGAGCCAGCAGTGCGATGCGCTGGTAGCGCAGTACGGTCTTTCGGCGCGAGAAACGGATGTGCTGCGATTGCTTGCCCGCGGACGCGACGTTCCCTACATTGCCGAAGAGCTGGTCATCTCAAAAAACACCGTGCGCACGCACATGCGCAATATCTTCCAGAAAACGGGCGTGCATTCCCGCCAGGAAGTCATCGACCTGCTGGAAACCGTCGAGCAGTAAAGCGGGCGGTTGGAAGCTCTTACTTTGATTTTTGTCCCGAAAAACGCGGTTTAGCAGGATTCGTGGTCAAACTTTCCGCGCTTTCCATCAAGATGTCCCGAAAAGCACGGTTTAGCATGGGAAATCGCAGTGACTGCATGTTAAACCGTGCTTTCCAGGACAAAAATGCGAAGAGCGGGCTCTCTCCAGCGATACGGAATGCTCTTTCGCTCGGCTAGGTTCCAAGAACGGCCGCTTTGGTTCCCTCGGGGCTGCCGAAAGCGGCCTGTTTGGTTCCCCGCTTTTGCAAAATACCTGGTCAGGAACTTTTGCTTGCAGAGCGCAGGGAACCAAAGGGCTCGATTTGGGAACCTTGCAGCCCCCACCCTCTCGATGGACGCCGAAAGATGCAAGCCGTGCGCGCATCGCCCCACCCCGGCCGAGAAACACAGCGAGGGCCCCGCGCACGCGATGCACGGGGCCCTCGCTCTAGGTGCCTAGCGGCCGCAAGCGCGCGGCTTACACCGCTACGATGTTCACCAGGCGGCCGGGAACGTAGACTTCCTTCTTCACCTCTTTGCCGGCAAGGGCATCGCTCACGGCAGCGCGAGCGGCTTCCAGGATGTCCGGCTCGGGAGCGTCGGCGGCCACCATGATGCGGGTCTTCACCTTGCCGCAAATCTGCACGGCCAGCTCCACCTCGTCGGCCTTGGCCTTCTCGGGGTCGAACTCAGGCCAGGGCTCGCTGTAGACGAAGCCCTCGCGGCCGAGCGCCGTGCGCCACAGCTCGTCGGACAGATGCGGCGTGATGGGCGCCATGAGCTTCACCAGCACTTCGGCCACTTCCTGGGACAGGGCGGCATAGTCGGCGTTGGCAGCGCGGGCCTCCGCGTCCGTGGCGCGCAGGAACTCGCCGGCCGCGTTGGACAGCTCCATGATGGCGGCGATGGCGGTGTTGAAGTTGTTGCGCTCGATGTCGGCCGACACCTTCCCCACCACGCGATGGCGCTCGCGGGCAAGCTTCTCCGCGGCAGCCTGGGCAGCCTTCTCGTCCACCGACCCAGCGAACAGGGTGTCCTCATCGGCCTTGCCCATAAGGTCGTGCACCTGACGCCACAGACGGTTCAGGAACTTGTACATACCCGGCAGGCCGTCCTCGTTCCACAGCTTCTCCTTCTCGGGAGGACCCAGGAACAGGATGTAGGCGCGCACGGCGTCGGCACCGTACTCGGCGATCATCTCCTCGGGAGAGACCACGTTGCCCTTGGACTTGCTCATGACGTCGCCGTGGGCGTCGAGCACCATGCCCTGGCACAGCAGGTTGGTGAAGGGCTCGTCGAAGTCGAGCAGGCCGCAATCGCGCAGCACCTTCGTGAAGAAGCGGCTATACAGCAGATGCAGAATGGCGTGCTCGATGCCGCCGATGTACTGGTCGACGGGCATCCAGGCGTTGGCCTTGGCCGGGTCGAAGGGGCCGTGCACGTTGTGCGGGTCGGTATAGCGCATGTAGTACCAGCTGGAGCACGTGAAGGTGTCCATGGTGTCGGTCTCGCGCTTGGCCGGGACGCCGCACTTCGGGCAGGTGGTATTCACGAAGCCCGCATGGGTGGCCAGGGTCTCGCCGGCGGCCAGGTCGATGTCCTCGGGCAGACGGACGGGCAGGTCCTCTTCGGGCACCGGCACCACACCGCAGTGCTCGCAGTGGATAGCGGGAATGGGGTTGCCCCAGTAGCGCTGGCGGCTGATGAGCCAATCGCGCAGACGGAACTCCACCGTGCGCTTACCGCGGCCCATTTCCTGCAGAGCCGTTACCACGGCCTCTTCGCCCTCGGAATGCTTGCCGCCGGTCATACCGGTGAAGCGGCCCGACTGCACGAGGGTGCCCTCGGCGTTGTAGGCCTCTTCCCAATCGACGGAGGTAACCACACGGTTCCGCTCGTCCTTGAGCTGCGGATACAACGGGTCGTCCTCACCCAGAATGATGGGGATGATGGGCAAATCGTACTTGCGGGCGAACTCGAAGTCGCGCTGGTCGCCGCAGGGCACGGCCATGACAGCGCCGGTGCCGTAGTCAGCCACAATGTAGTCGCCCACCCACACGGGCACTTTCTCGCCGTTGATGGGGTTCACCACGTACCGGCCCGTGAAGGCGCCGTGCTTCTCGCGGTCGCCCTGGGCACGCTCGACGGCGGTTACCTTCTTGGCGGCCTCCACCAGCTCCATAACCGGAGCCTCGTATTCCGTGCCGGCCACCAATTGCGGCACCAGCTTGCTTTCGGGCGCCAGCAAGAAGAAGCTGCAGCCGAAGAGCGTGTCGGCGCGGGTGGTGAACACGGTGATGATGTCGTCTTCCGTGGGGTCGGCCGGCGCGTTTCCTTCCGCATCGCACAGGATGAAGTCCACGTTGGCGCCCTCGGAGCGGCCGATCCAGTTGGCCTGCTGCTGCTTCACGCGCTCGGGCCAGCCCTCTAGCTGGTCCAAGTCGTCTAGCAGCTCCTGGGCGTAGTCCGTGATCTTGTAGTACCACTGGGTGAGGTCGCGCTTCTCAACTTCCGAATCGCAGCGCCAGCAGCGGCCCTCGATGACCTGCTCGTTAGCCAGCACGGTGCCGCAGCTGGGGCACCAGTTCACGGGGCTGTTGCGGCGCTCTACCAAACCGCGCTCCCAGAACTTCAGGAAAATCCACTGGCCCCAGCGGTAGTACTCGGGGTCGCAGGCCACCACCTTGCGGTCCCAGTCGTAGGAAAAGCCCATGCGCGAGAAGCTGTTCTTCTGGGTCTCGATGTTCTGGTACGTCCAGATGGCCGGATGGCTGTGGTGCTTGATGGCGGCATTCTCCGCCGGCAGGCCGAAGGCGTCCCAGCCCATGGGGTGCAGCACGTCGAAACCGCGCATGGTGGAATAGCGCGCCACCACGTCGCCGTAGGTGTAGTTGCTGGCATGGCCCATGTGCATGTCGCCTGAAGGATAGGGGAACATCTCCAGCACGTACTTCTTCGGCTTATCAGAATTCTCGGGCACCGTGTACAGGCCGGCCTCATCCCAGGCCAGCTGCAGACGCGGTTCGATCTCGTGGGGGTTGTAGGCTTTCATGGCACTCCCTTGAAACAGCGGGTTGCTAATGGATAATGCCCCATTATAACGGTGAATTCCACCCCGTGAAGAGGGGGCTTTCCCACGCGTCGCCCCCCGCGCTGCCAACGGGGCACAGGGCGCCCGGCCCCGCGAACAGCAACAACTCGCGGCGGGAGCGCTTTAGCGACGACGGCGCAGCGACGCGCCGCAATTCCAGCAGGTATCGCGATCGGCATCATTGGCAGCGGCGCACACCGCGCAGGTTTTCTGCGGCACGGGAGCCTCCTCGGATACGGTGGCTCCGAAGGGGTCGCCGTCGGCCCCGGCAGCTTCCGCCTCGCACCAGCCCTTCTCGTCGCGCCGTGCGGCCACACGCCCTTCGGCGGCGGCACGCAGCGCGGCAAAGCCCGACACATGGGCGACTTCCACGCGATCATCCGATGCGCTCACAGCAGCTCCCTCGGCTCGTTCATTAGCATAAGCGTAGCGCGAAACTGCTCGGCTCCTTCGCGCCCGCAATCGAAAGTGCCATTGTAGCGCACTGCCAGGGTTTCGAGAATTTGCAGGCCCCAACCGTGGCGCTGGCCGAGCATGGGGCCTTCGGGCTCGTGAGCGCCCTTCGACGGCATCGCCGGATTGGTGCTGTTCACCACGTCGATCATCATGACGCCGGCCACGAGCCCTCCCTTGACCACGATTCGTCGCCCACCGGGCGCCACGGCCTCGCACGCATTGATGGCGTTATCCAGCAGATTAGAGAGAACCGCGCAAAGGTCGATGTCGAGAATATGCAGCTTCTCAGGCACGACGAGGGTGCAGGAAGTTTGGATGCCCAACTCCTCGCATCGGCGCAGCTTCATCATGACCAGGGCATTGACCACCCGATTCTCGCAATAGGATTCCCGAGCGCTCCCGGAAAGCCCGACGGCGCGATGCATGAGCTCAAGCGCCTTCGGCACATCCGCGCGCCGCAGGGAGGCGCTGCTCTGCAAAAGCGCCTCAATGATGTCGCGCCTTACCCGGCGCGCCTCGTCGAGTTCTTCCACCAAGCGCTGATACTGCTGCTCTTGGAGCTCTTTCTGTTCCTGCAGCATGCGCACCCGCTCATCAGTCAGCCGGTGGCGCGCTTCTTCGGCAAGACCCCGAATGAGCACGACGTCCACTGCAACGCACAGCAGCACGGCCACGACAAGAATGATGATTTGACTGCGCCCGTGGGGGTTGGCCACGGCATAGGCCCCCAGCAACCCCAAGACCACCAGCTGACTGAGCGGAAAGACAAGCGCCGCCAGCTGAATGCGGCGACGCGGCCTCAGGTTAACGGCCATGACGCCCCCCCCCGCTGCGTTTTTGCCACTGCAGACG
>CAJUFS010000044.1:0-2730 GCA_910585575.1 uncultured Adlercreutzia sp.
TCGAATTCCATCCTCAGTATCCGGTTGTCAAGGTTCCGCGGGAGCCTTCCCGCCCGCGCCGTCGCTTGCGGCGCGAGGAAGTACTTTACGGGATTTCGTTTCCCGTGTCAACCGATTCACAAAACCTCAACAATTTTGCTTTCTCGCTTGACAATCCCGTAGGCTCGCAAGGAGCGCTGTCTTCCGTCTTCCGAAAAAGACAGCTTGCATATATTACTGCTTCGAGCTTTTTGTGCAAGAGGTTTTTTCAAATTTCTTAAAATTTTTTGTTCAGATGCTCGGTCATTCTCCCCTGCTTTTTAAGAAAGACCAGTATACTGGGGTGAAATCATCTTTTTCAAAGGACACATTATGGCCTCCGCTCATCGTAATCCCAACACTTCTCCTCGACCCTACCGCCAAGAACCGGCAGATGAAGGCTGTTTGCTTAGTCGCCAGATTCAGGCTGCAGCTACGGGGTCGCGCCCGCGATTTGCGGACGACGTTGCCCTTCGCGCCCTGGACCGTGCGCTTCCCCTTAGTGCGAGAGAGGCTCTCCGCATACTCGAAGGAGCGGGCGGCGAGGCATGGTGCGTGGGGGGCTACGTGCGTGATGCGTTGCTGGGACGCCCCATTCACGATGTCGATCTTGCCACGGATCTTTCTTGGACAACCGTGGCCGGCGCTTTTAAGCAAGCGGGATGGAAGACCGTGGAGACTGGCGTTCAGCACGGCACTATTACGGTCGTCAACGAAGGCGAGCCTTTCGAGATTACTACCTATCGTTGCGATGGCACCTATAGCGACGGCCGCCACCCCGACACAGTGACCCCGGCCTCTACTATAGAAGAGGATCTTCGCCGACGGGATTTCACCATGAACGCCCTGGCCTACCATCCCGAGCGCGGTCTGATCGACCCCTTTGGCGGCTTGGAGGACTTGCAGCGCGGCGTGCTGCGCTGCGTGGGCGATCCCATGACGCGCTTCTCGGAGGACGCGCTCCGCATTTTGCGCGCTTGCCGCTTTGCCTCCCAGCTGGGCGTAGCTATCGATCCCGTCACGTTCGAGGCCATGGTCGCCTCGAAGAACTTGCTGCGCAAAGTATCCGGCGAGCGCATTTATCGCGAACTGGAGCGCTTCGTCTGCGGCGATTACGTCCACGACGCCTTGATGACGTGCGTCGACGTGCTCGCCTTCGTGCTGCCCGAGCTCGTGGCCATGAAGAATTGCCCCCAAGTAACGAAGTACCATATATATGATGTGCTCGAGCACACAGCGTGGGTATGCCAGCACACGCCGCCCGAGCCTCTCCAGCGCTGGTGCGCCCTCTTCCACGACATGGGCAAGCCCGCTGCTGCCTTCTTCGAAGGGGTCGTAGAGCACTTCTACGGCCATGCTGCGGTAAGCGTATCGCTGGCCGAAGGCATTATGCACCGCCTGCCCTTCCCGGCATGGCTGCGCCGCGATGTGCCTGTTATCGTGCGGGCTCACGACGACGTGGTGCCGGCTAATCCCCGGGCCGTGCGCCGTATGCTCGGGCGCCTGAACGGACGCACCGATTTATTCGAAGTCCTCTGCGACATCAAGCGCGCCGATGCGCTCTCCCAGGCGCCCTTCTGCGCCCCGCGGGCCGAAGTAGCCGAAGAGCTGCGGGAGCTTTTGCATCAAATCCTGGAGGATCAAGCGGCTTTCTCGGTGAAGCAGTTGGCCGTCAACGGCCGCGACATCATGGCCCTGGGCGTCGAGCCGGGCCCCGCCGTGGGAGCCATCCTGCAGTCCTGCCTTGACGCCGTTATCGACGAGCACGTGCCCAATGAGCGGGAAGCACTCATTGACTTTGCCCGCGGGCAGCTTACCTAGGCGGCCAACGCAGAGGCGCCAATGCCTCGACCGTTCGCATTGCGCCGAAGATGCACCTAGCCGAGCAGATCGACCAGCAGGCGCACGGCAAACAGGGCGATAACCACCAGCATGAGGGGCCGCAGGAGCGCGGCCCCTTTCTTGTCGAAGAGGCTGGCGCCGATCCAGTTGCCGACGATGTTGAATAGACCGGCTGCTAAACCGAGTCCAATGAGCACCTCGCCATGAGCAAGAAAGACAACGAGAGCGGCCGCGTTCGTGGCCAGGTTGATGGCCTTGGTGGTGCCGGCGGCCTCGCGCATGCCCTGATGGGCCACGGCGGTGAGCAGCAGCATGAGGATGGTGCCGGTACCAGGACCGTAAAAGCCGTCGTAGACACCCACGACCAGGGCGATGGCGCCCGTAAGCGCAAGGGCGCGGCGCGGGGGCAGCGGACGCTCGGCGAACCGATTAAGATCGCGAGTGCGGAAGACGAGCACAGCCACAAAGGGCAGCGAGACAAGCATGAACACCATGAGAGCAAAGCTATCGGCCACCAAGGCCAGCTGAGCGCCAGCCGCCGAGCCGACCAAGCCACAGGCAACACCCACCAGCACGAACCGCTTCACCATGTAGCCGAAGAGCACATAGCGGACTGTAGCCACCAGGGTTCCCATAGTGGAAGATAGCTTGTTTGTGGCAATGGCCGCATGGGGCGGCAGTCCCGCGAAGAAGTAAGCGGGCAGCGAGATGAGCCCTCCCCCACCAGCAACGGCATCGACCAGTCCGGCGATGAGCGCCAAGGGGCACACGATAAGAAACTCCAAGTCCGCCCCTTCCGTTTGCCGGAGACATAAAAAGAGCCGCCCGCGGGCGGCTCGTAAGTTCTTGGTAGCTCCGACCGGATTCGAA
>CAJUFS010000044.1:2830-20932 GCA_910585575.1 uncultured Adlercreutzia sp.
CCGGCGACCTCCGCCTTGAGAGGGCGGCGTCCTAAACCGCTAGACGACGGAGCCACATAGTGCGCTTGCAAAAGTCGGGGAGGATTCCTCCCCGACTCTAATACCTGGTAGCTCCGACCGGATTCGAACCGGCGACCTCCGCCTTGAGAGGGCGGCGTCCTAAACCGCTAGACGACGGAGCCATAAGTGCTTTCTGCGAAAAATGGCTGGGGTGGAAGGAGTCGAACCCTCACATACGGCACCAGAAACCGCTGTCCTGCCATTAGACGACACCCCAACGACACATCTTCGCACGTACCACTAAAGCGGTAAGCGCAAGTGGATATATTACGGATAAGGCACTCCTGCGTCAAGACCCAATTTCAGGAATTCGCGAAATTGCGGGGAACGGTCGCCCTAGCAAGGGACCGGGCCATAGGCCCACATATGGTTGAGGGGACCGCTTCCCTTCCCCAAATTCAAGCCATCGGCCAGCGCCCCGGCCACGTAGGCCTTCGCCTGACGCACCGCCACATCCACCGCAAACCCCTGGGCCAAGCCGCAGGCAATGGCCGAGGACAGAGAGCAGCCCGTACCGTGGGTGTTGTCGTTGTCGATGCGCGGGCCATGCAGCCATACGCGCTCGCCATGGGCCATCAGCAGAAAATCGTCGGCCGCATCAGGATCGCCCACGCCGTGGCCGCCCTTGATCATGATGGCGGGAACTCCCAGCTCGTCGGCAGTGGCAGCAGGCCGCGACTCAGCGGCCTCAAAGCTTGGATCGGTTTCCGCAGCCGCACGGCACCGGGCCGCAATAAGGTCGGCTGCCCGCTCTACGTCCTCGCGGGTTGCAATGGCCATTCCTGCCAGCACTTCGGCCTCGGGAATATTCGGGGTTATCACCGTTGCCCGCGGAAAGAGCAGCTCCACCAGGGCGTCCACGGCGGCATCGGCAATAAGAGCCGAGCCGGACGTGGCCACCATGACCGGATCGACCACGATGTTCTGCGCCTTGTGACGAACCAGGCCATCGGCGATAGCCCGCACAATTTCCGGCGAGGACACCATGCCGATCTTCACCGCATCGGGGCGAATGTCCTCGAACACCGCATCGATCTGCTGCCCCACGAAGGCCGGATCCACGTCCAGAACGCCCTTAACTCCCAGGGTGTTCTGGGCTGTCAATGCCGTGATGACGCTTTCGGCGAAAAGCTGGTGGGCGGCAATGGTCTTCATATCTGCCTGAATGCCGGCACCGCCGCTGGAATCGGATCCCGCAATAGTGAGCACTGCCTTCATGGCGCTCCTTTCTCGCAACCGCGTTTTCCCTATCTTTTCACAGAACAGGGGCGGGGAACCCTCCCCGCCCCTGGTTTGGCAATCAATCGTCACGGAATGCCTAGTGGCTCCTAGCCCTCAATGAGCTTGAGCGCCTCATCGGTGTCAATGACCTTGGCCGCATAGCAGGTCTTCATGTAGTCGAGCCCCTCTTTCTGGTTGCCCACCAGGAAGGTGGCCGTGGCATCGCCCACCACAATGATGTTGAAGTTGTTGAAGTAGGCGTCCGCCACCGTGTGCTTCACGCAGATGTTCGTGTCCATGCCGCAGCAGATAAGCGTGTCAACACCCAGTTCGTTGAGCAGAAGCAGCAGCCCCGTCTGGAAGAAGCCGCTGTAGCGACGCTTCTCTACCACGAAGTCGCTCGGCTGCGGGTTCAACAACGGAGAAGTTTGCGCCTCCGGCGTCCCCGCAATGCCATGCTGGCCCCACAGGGCAAGCTCGCGGTCAAGGCCCGGAATGTGGGCATCGTTCGTGAAAACGACGGGCATGTCCACCGCGCGAGCCGCTTCGCACAGCTTCGCTGTCTGCAGCATCGAGGGCAGCAGCACCGTCTCGAGCGGCGTGCCCGTCGGGTCGCCCAGCTCGTCAATGACGAGGAGCGCGCATTTCGCGCGATCGATAGTCGACAGGTCGATCAGTTCATTGTTGTTCTCGTCGCCAAGCATGCAGGTTCCTTTCCTTGTCGGGCGGCCGTCCGCCCTTCCCCATTGACGCGCCTTCGCGGGACTTTACGGCGCCCCGCGCGCGGTGCACTTCCAGCCTACGCCGGCAATGTTTCATCTATGATACGGGAGAGCTCACGGGTGGCGTTTTCGATATCGTCGGCGGCGAAGATAGCCGACACCACGGCAGCGCCGACCACATCCAAGTCTGCCAATAGCGGCACGGTTTCCACGTCGATGCCCCCGATGGCCACGACGGGAATGTCCACCGCCGCGGCAATGGCGCGAAACTCCTCCGGCGCAAGCACGCCGGCCTCCGGCTTAGTGGCCGTGCCCCGCACGCCCCCGACTCCCAGGTAATCGGCACCTGCGGCTTCAGCCGCCAGCGCTTGCTCGACCGTTTGGGTGGACACGCCGATGATGGCGTCGGGTCCCAGCAGCACTCGCGCCCGTTCGCAGGCCATGTCTTCCTGGCCCACATGCACGCCGTCGGCACCGACGGCCAGAGCCGTCTCGACATCGTCGTTGACGACAAAGGGCACTCCCGCCGCACGGCAAAGCGCCAGCAGTTCGGCGGCCTCGGCGCGCAGCGCGGCCTCGTCGGCCTGCTTGTCGCGCAGTTGCACGAACGTCGCTCCCCCCGCCAGGGCTTCGGCCACGCACTCAGCCAACGTGCGCTCACCCAGCCACGCGTTGTCCGTAACTGCATACAGACGAAGGGCTTCCTTCAGATTCTTCTTATCGAACATGCTCGTCCCCCAACTTTACGGTAAGTCCGTCCATTAGATCGTTCACGGTCTTCATGGCGCACATTTTGCCGCACATGGTGCAGGTGCCCTCGGTGGAGGGCGGCGCGCTTTCGAAGACGGCACGGGCGCGCTCCCCGTCAAGCGCCAGGTCGAACATCTCGTCCCAGGCCACGCGCCGGCGGGCATCGCTCATGCGGTTGTCGCGCTCGCGGGCGCCGGGGACGCCCTTGGCTATGTCGGCCGCGTGGGCGGCAATGCGCGTGGCCACCAGTCCTTCACGCACGTCGTTCGCATCGGGGAGGCGCAAATGCTCCGCCGGCGTCACATAGCAGAGGAAGTCGGCACCAGCCGTTGCGGCCACTGCCCCGCCAATAGCAGCAGTAATATGATCGTAGCCCGGCGCAATATCGGTGACCAGGGGTCCCAGCACATAGAAGGGGGCCTGGTGGCACAGGCGCTTCTGCAGCTTCATGTTGGCGGCAATCTCATCGAGGGCCATGTGGCCCGGCCCTTCTACCATGACTTGCACGCCCGTGTCCCAGGCGCGCTGCGTCAGCTTCCCCAATTCCACGAGTTCGGCAATTTGCGCCGCGTCCGTGGCATCGTAGCCCGAACCGGGACGCATGGCATCGCCCAGCGAAATGGTGACGTCGTATTCATGCAGAATTGCCAGCACCTCATCGTAGTACTCGTAGAAGGGGTTCTCACGACCCGTGGCTTCCATCCAGGCGAAGATGAGTGAGCCGCCGCGGGACACAATGTTGGTCAGGCGCCCCGTTTCCTTGAACGACTCGATGACCCGCCGGTTCATGCCGGCGTGAATGGTAACGAAGTCGACGCCGTCCTCCGCATGGGCGCGCACCACCTCGAGGAAGTCCTCGGGCGAGATGGCAATAAGGGCCTTCTCCAAATACCCGATGGCATCGTACATAGGCACGGTACCGATCATGGCCGGAGACTTCTCGATAAGTGCCTGACGGAAAGCACGGGTCTTGCCGGAATTGGACAGGTCCATGATGGCGTCGGCGCCCAGATTCAGGGCCACGTCCACTTTCTCCCATTCCACGGCCTCGTCGGCCAGATCGCCCGAGATGCCCAGGTTGACATTCACCTTGGTGGTAAGCGGCACGCCGTCAAGCGTGGAACCCACGGCACCCGGGCGCAAGCTGGCATGGCGAATGTTGGCAGGAATGGCGATGCGCCCTGCGGCCACAGCGGCACGAATAGCCTCGGGGTCGCGGCCCTCTTGGAGCGCTACCACCTCCATCTGAGGGGTGATCACTCCGGCGCGGGCGAAATCGATTTGCGTGACAGGCGCGACTTGAGCGGCGCCCCGTGACTGTGCGACAGTCATGCGTACTCCCTTCGTTGGCATTACCCATATCAGGTTCGGTGGGTCGGAGCGATGCGGCGCTCCCTCTCAGCCTGCCCGGCCGCCCTGCGGCTGCAAGCTCCCCAGCTATGAAGTTGTAACTGGGGCGAATTATAGCCCCTCGCCGCGCGCGACCGCACTCTCAAGCGGACAGAACACCGCCAGCGTGCCGCTTTCCACGGCAATGCGGGCAGGACGTCCCGTCAGCTCGTTCGAAAGACCCCAACTAGTGCGACTCGTCATGGTCACCGCGTCAAGCTCCCATTTCAGACCCTCTTCGGTCACGCCACGGCTTTCGTCGGTGAGCGAGAACACCGAAACAATGCCGCCCGCGACCCCATCGAGCGACAGCTCGCCGGGACCGACCAGAAATTCCACGCAGGCCTCTTCGCCCACGGTGCTCACCGCCAAACCGCGCTCCGCGAAGGAAGCGAACAGCTGCAGGTTGGCCAGGGTGTGATCGAGACGCCGGCCGAGAGCGCCGTACACCGTCACCGCCGAAGCACCCCGCCGCACTGCCTCCTCAAGCGCCAGCTCCATGTCGGACGCGTCCTTCTCCGGCGGAAAGGCCCGAACCTCGACTCCAGAGGGAACGAACCCCAGTGAATCGAAGTCGCCAAGCGCCAGATCGGGCCTCACCCCAATGGTTTCCAAAGAAGAGAATCCGCCGTCCACGGCAATGACGGCATCAAATGCGCCGCCCCGGCAACGGGCCTCAAAATGCGCGGCGTTGAAATCAGAGGCGCCCACAAGGGCAAAGGTGGTCACGAAGCGCTCCCCTTCCCCATGCGCCGAGACCGCCGGAACACTCCCTGCACCAGGGGTTCCGCGGTCTGGCGGCACGATGGCTGACTGTCGATCAGATCGGTTCAAGTTCTGCTACAATACCACAGGCGAGTGGGCCAGGCGACCGCGTACTTCGGTGCGAGGAAAGTCCGGGCTCCCCAGGGCACGATGCCAGCTAACGGCTGGGCGAGGTGACTCGACGGACAGTGCCACAGAAAAGAAAACTCCCCTGCGCGAAACGTTCTGCCTAGCAGAACGCACGAAACAGGAGAAAAGCTGAAACGGTGCGGTAAGAGCGCACCAGCGCGTTGGCAACAACGCGGCTTGGTAAACCCCATCGGGAGCAAGCGCAAATAGGAATGCCATACGGTGGCCCGCCGTGCATTCGGGTTGCGTGCTAGAGGCGTCTGGCGACAGGCGCTCGAGATAAATGGTCGCCCCCGACAGAACCCGGCTTACAGGCTCACTCGCCCTCTTTTGTTTCGTTTGCCTGCCGGCAAACGAATTACGTCGATGCTGCGGGTCCGACAGGCACCTGGCCTCGCACTTCACCGCTTTCCTTCGCGTACCGAAGTACGCTCAGCCGCGGTTCAGCACGATTCCAGGCACCTGTCGGACCCTCGCTGACTTCCTTGGGCGCTCCTGGGCGACAAAAACTTATTTAATTGATTCGAATATATAAAAAGGAGCCGCAGACGCAGCTCCTTTTAGCTCGTAACTCTTTTGGACTTGAGTTAGTCGATTTCTTCGAACTCGAAGTCGTCGGCGTCGCCGAAGCCGGAGAGGTCCTTCTCGTAAGCCGAGGCCACGGGCGTGGCGGCAGCCACGGCAGCACCGGCGGCCTGCGGCGTGGCGTAGGCCTGCGGAGCCACATACTCGTCGATCTCGAAGTTGCCGGTAAGGCCGGCGGCCACATCGTACTCGCCGTCGATGGTGGCCAAGGTCTTCGGAGCCTGGGCGCCGATGTCGGCCAGCTTGCGAGAGGCGTCGGAGATGATGTCCTTCAGCAGGTCGGCGTACTCTTCGCGCGCGTCCTCGCGATCGTCCTGCAGCTTGCGAATGGCATCCACCACATCCTGACGGTCGGTGTTGGCGCGATCGATAATGCGCTGGGCCTCGTCGCGAGCATCCTGGATGGTTTCCGTCGCGTTGGCGTTGGCCTTGGCGAGAATCTCGTCGGCCGAGCGCTGGGCGATGATGAGCGCCTGGGCGATGGCGTTGTCGTCGGCGCGCTTGTCGCGCAGCTGACGCTCCAGATCGCCGATGATGGCATCCTTCTGAGCCAGCTCGGCCTCGAACTGCGACGTATCCACCGAAGCCATGGCGGTCTCGGTAATGGCAACCGTGGAAGAAGCAGGGGCATCGAAGCCGCTGAAGCGGTCTTCCTCGAGCTGCGCCTGCAGCTGGGCGATGGTGTCGTTCAGAATGTCGATCTCATCGGCCACATGCTCGAGAAACACGTCGACTTCGTCGACATCGTAGCCCTTGCGGTCGATAGAGAAGCTCTGATTGTGAATGTCAGCAGCAGTGATAGCCATAGATGTTACCTTTGCCCTTCTTACGATTGCTGTCTTGTTCTGTATGTCGGTTACCTGATCAGAAAAGCATCACAAGCAAACGCACCCCGAATTGTAATACAAGCAAGGCAATGATGGGAGTTACGTCCACCATACCTCCAAGGGGCGGGATTAATTTTCTGAACAGGTTGAGGTAGGGATCGCACAACTTGCCCAAAGCACGATAGATGTCGCCAATGATGCCGCTTTGGGTATTGGGCAGCCAAGACATCATGACGTACACGAAGATGATCATGGAGTAGGCATCGGCAAGGCGAACCAGGATGGCGGTGAGCATGAAACGGGCTCCTTCTTACTTGCACGGCGCGGTGCCCGCCGGCACCGCTGCGGGGCCAAGGCCCCGCCAGTACATGATTCGGGCGCTGAGCCCCCTTGCGCTAGATAACGCCCTGACTGCGCAGGTAGGAGCGCTCGGCATCGGACAGCTCGTTGATACGCGTGAGCGCGAACACCTTGGCGCCAACGCATTCAACATTGGCATCGAGCGCGCTGGCCACGCCGAACGAGAAATCGAGGATGCGCTTGGCCAGGGCATCGGGGGTGCCCGTCAAGCAGAGCACAACCGCCTCCCCCAGCTTGAGCGATGTGGACACCGCCTCGGCGTCGTTGTAGGCCAAGGGCTTGATAACCTTGACGGAGCGCGAAGGCGACAAGCGCGCATAGGTACTGCCGCCAACCGACGAACGCGAAGAGGACCCGCGCGACTCAGCGGGCTCGGGAGCCGGCGTCGTGGGCTCGAACAGCGAATTCAGGCCTTCGGAGCGCGCCGAGTGGGCGGCCGTCGCAGCAGCGGAAGCTGCCGCTGTGCCCTCGGGGGTCATCTGCGGGGGCAGCGAAGAGTCGACCATGGTGCGGAACGAGCTGGAGCCCGAGGAGCGGCGGCTGGAGACGGAGCTTTCGCGATCGCGATCGCGATCAGACAAGCTGGGCACCTGGGTGCGCGCGCGCACGTCCTCGATGGACACAAGGCGCGGCATCGTGGAGCGGGCGCCCACCTCGCGCGTGGTTACCGAATCATAGGGATCGTAGCGCGAACCGGCAGCGCCGCGGCCGTAGCCGTCGTCGTAGCCGTACTCGCCGTAATCGGCCTCTTCGTCGTACTCCTCGTAATCGTCGTAGTACTCCTCGAAGTCTTCCTCTTTACGGCCAAAGCCCAGTTTCGACTTGAGGTCGGCGAAGGCGCGCTTGCCGTCGTTCAAATCCATGGGAGCCTCCTGCTTCGTTTCTTGGCGAGGAAAATCGCCCGGTGGTCTTGTAAGGTCTCAGGGGTGCATCAGCGCCATAAGCGCAGTGCTCATCGACATCATACCAGGTTGCGTCCTACTCCTGGAAAGAATCGCTAAAGATCGCACGACCGATACGGACAATGGTGGCACCGCACTCGATAGCGCAGGGCCAGTCCTCGCTCATGCCCATGGAAAGCTCGGTGAAAGCCGCAGCCTCGTCGAAGGGCAGGGAGGCCCGTATCTGTACGGCCAATGAGGCCAAGCCCTCGAACGTGCGGCGAGCCTCGCTCTGGCTGCCCTGGGGTGCCATGGTCATGAGACCGCATACGCGCACATGGGGCAGCGCTGCGCAGGCGCGCACAAGGGCAAGGGCCTCATCGGGAGCAGCGCCGCTCTTCGACGCCTCCCCCGACACGTTCACCTCGATGAGAACGTCTTGCACCTTCCCGAGCTCTGCGGCCGCCTTGTCGATCTTTTCCGCATGACGCTGCTGGTAAAGCGAATGAATGAGGGCGGCCGATCCCACAATATCGGGAATGCGCCGCGACTGGATATTGCCGATAAAGTGCCAGCGCGCCTCGGGGAAAGCCTGCGCCTTGGGGACGATTTGATCGGGACGGTTCTCGCCGAAGTCGCGGGCGCCGGCGGAGAAGGCCTCGGCAACGCCTTCCTCCCCCACAGTTTTCGACACCGCCACCAACCGCACCTCCTGCGGATTGCGACCGGCCGCGCGGGCCACGTCGGCCACTTCGGCCGCCACCTTGCGATAGCGCTCTGCGATACCCATAGACGATCAGACTCCTTTGCAAGCAAGAGCGCCATGACGACCGCAGCGGCCGTCCATGGCTCGGTAGGAAAAGTACGTGTCGTGGTTGCACTGCGTGCAGATGTCGGCATCGGCGATGCGACGGGGATCGACGCCGGCCGCCTGCACGTCTGCGCTGATGGCCGCCGCCATGCTCACTCGATTATCGCCCGAAACCACCGCTGCGCCGAATTCGTCGGCAAACCGTTGGACCACCTCGGGCCCCACCTCGAAGCAGCACGAGCGAATATGGGGCCCCAGGTACACGTTGACCTGGGAAGCATCAACGCCCTCGAGGGCGCAGAGCCGCTCGACCGCCCGACGCGCGATATGGCCCACCGTGCCGCGCCAACCGCCATGGGCCAGCGCATAGGAGCCCGACGGCGCCACCGCAATCACGGGCGTGCAGTCGGCGAAACAGAGGAGCCCCAACACGCCGGGCGCCGTGACGACAAGGCCATCGGCGCCGGCATCGGCTAATGCGCGCGCCTCGGCCAGGACCGCGTCATCGCCAGCAGGCACCTCGACCAGCGCGGTGCCGTGCACCTGGTTGGCGCCGATAAGCATCTGGGGGACCACGCCGAAGGCCTCGGCCACGCGGCGCCGGTTCTCGGCCACGCAAACGGGATCGTCGTCCACATGGCCGCCCAGGTTGAGCGCACCGTAGGGACCTTCGCTTACGCCGCCGGCGCGGCCGGTAAAAGCAACGCGCACGCCCGAAGTACGGGCGAGCGCGTTGTCGGTGAGCACGGGAATGGTGCCCAGAATATCTGACTCGAGCTGCGGATAAGGCAGGCTGAGAACCTCCATGAAGGCGCGCCGCCTAGCGCTGGCGCTTCAAGAAGTCAGGAATGTAGTCCTCGTCGGCGAAGCGATTGGACGGAGCGGCGCTGGCAAAGGTGACCGGCGCCTGCTGCGCGGGCTGCGGAGCCGGAGCCTCGGTGGAAGCGAAAAGGTCCTTGCGGGAGAAGTCCATGGAAGACTGGGAAGCGCCCACCTTGAAGCCCGTGGCGATCACCGTGATGCGCACGGCGTCCTTCAGCTCTTCGTCGATGATCTGGCCGTAGATGATGTTGGCGTTCTCGTCGGCGCAGGCCTCCACCGTGCGGGCCGCCTCGGACACCTCGGTGAGGGTGAGGTCGGGGCCGCCGGCAATGGAGAACAGCACGCGGGACGCACCGGCGATGGAAGACTCCAGCAAGCTGGAGGACGTGGCCTGCTGGGCGGCGTCCAGGGCGCGGTTCTCGCCCGTGGCAATGCCGATACCCATCATAGCCGTGCCCGCGTCCTTCATGACGGTGCGGATGTCGGCGAAGTCCAAGTTGATGAGGCCGGGAATGGTGATGAGGTCCGTCACGCCCTGAATGCCCTGGCGGAGCGTGTCGTCGCAGATGCGGAAGGCGTCGATCATGGACGTCTTCTTATCGACGATCTCCAGCAGGCGATCGTTCGGGATGACGATGAGGGTGTCGACCTTCTGGGACAGCAGATCAATGCCCTGGTCGGCCTGATTGCGGCGCAGGCGACCTTCGAAGGAGAAAGGCTTGGTAACCACGCCGACGGTAAGCGCGCCGATTTCCTCGCGGGCGATTTCAGCCACAATGGGAGCCGCACCGGTGCCGGTGCCGCCGCCCTCGCCGGCCGTTACGAAGACCATGTCGGCCTCGGCCAGCGCCTCGCGAATTTCCGCACGGCTCTCCTCGGCCGCCTGGCAACCCACCTGCGGGTTGGCGCCGGCGCCCAGGCCGCGGGTCAGCTCTTCGCCGATGTGGATGGTCTTATCGGCATCGGACATAAGAAGGGCCTGACGATCGGTGTTCACGGCGATGAACTCCACCCCGCGCACACCGGCCTCGACCATGCGGTTCACGGCATTGGTGCCGCCACCGCCGACGCCGACGACCTTGATGACCGCCAAATGTTCAGAGCCTGGAATGTTCGGCATTTCTTCCTCCACACCTTCTGCGTTGTACTGCTGCGTTTGTCAAATCTTGCGCGCCCGGAAAAGGCGCTCGTTTTACCGCCGTGCGAAACGGCGTTTATGTGGGGATATTGTACACGATGAAGGTGCCTTTGCAACGCTTTGCGCGGCTAAAGGAATTCCCTCGTCCACGAATAAGCCATTAATACCCGCATTTCCCCCTCTGGCCGCCCCTCGTTCGCGCTGCGCATTCAGGGCATTGCCGGGAAACGCCTACACGGCGCGCCAGGTGGGGCGGTCGACCACGCGCACGTTGATGTAGGCCACCTTGCCGGGGTTCTCTTCCATGATCTTCAGGCAGATGCGCTCTTTGTCGCGGATATCGTCGGCGGTGCCAAAGGCAATTTGCACGCCGTCGTCCAGCGTGAGCAGCGTGGACTGGGCATCGGTGGCCGACACGGTCTTGATGCGGCTGGCCAGCTCGGTGGACAGGCCGTCCAGGATGGCCAGGGCGTTGTTCACGTTGCCGTCGGTGCAGTAGGTGCCCACCTCGGGGGTAAGGCCGAAAGGCACATCTTTGATGTGCAGCACCTTGGCCGCGTCCTCGTAGATCTGCGGGCTGATCATCTGCCCCAGCTCGCTGTTTTGATCGGGGATCTCCATAAGCCACATGCCGTCGGAGGCAATGGCCCAGTGCTGCGTCACCTTCGCGTTGTCGGCCACCACATCCACCACTGCGGCGATGGTGCGCTCGGTGACCACAATCTCAAGGGTATTCGGGAAATGACGCTCGACGCGCACCGATTGGACCCATGCGTCGCGCACGACACTGTTCTCGATGCCCGCGGCATCGACGGTGAGCAGGGTGGTGCCCTGGGGCACGGCGGCCAGCACGGCCATTTCCTCGGATGTGAGGTGATCGGCTCCCGTCACCTCCACCTTCTCGATGGAGAACACGGGCGTGAAGAACAACACGGCATAGGCTCCCCCGCCCAGCACGGCAATGATGGCCAGGACAATGAGCACCCGCGCCCAGCCCGAGCGCTTCGGGGCCGGGCGCGGACTGCGCGCCGCCGGCGCCGTGCGCGGCAGGTCGCCCAAACGCACCGAGCGAACCGTCGAGCGCGACGAGGGGGCGGCGGAGCGAGCCGCGCGGGGCGTCGCCGCCGTTCGAGACGCGCGGGACGCACTGGCTGAAGCCGGACGGACGGAGCCCGCGGAGCGAGAGACCGGCCTCTGACCGGTCGGCCGCGATGAAGAGGGTCGCCTAGCCATGGGCCTCGTCTCCAAAGCCCACCAGGCGCACCTCGGGCTCAAGTGCCACCCCGTAGGCATCGCGCACGCGGCCGGCCACTTCATCCAAAAGATTTCGCACATCGGCCGCCGTCGCGCCGCCCTCGTTGACAATAAAGTTGCCGTGCAGGGCCGACACCCGCGCCTTGCCGCAACTGAGACCCTTGAGCCCCAGCTCTTCGATCATGCGCCCCACAAAAGCCCCCTCGGGGTTGCGAAACACGCTGCCGCAGCTGGGCTGGGACAGGGGCTGGCTCTCTTTGCGACGAGCCAAGTTCGCCTCCATCTTGTCGCGCACTTTGAAGGGGTCGGCGATCTCGGCCATCAGCTCGCACTCGATGATCACCTCATCGGGCGCGAAGGAGCTGGTGCGGTACCCCCAGGCCAGCTCGTCGCCCCGGCGGCGCGCAAGGCCCCTTCCAGGACGGTAGGTGGTGACCGTGGCCACCCGCGCACCGATCCACTCCTCGCGCGAGCCGGCGTTCATGCGCAGGGCGCCCCCAACCGTGCCGGGCGTGCCCACGGCGAACTCGAAACCACCGAGGTTGCGCTTGAAGGCGTCTTGCACCACCGACGAAAGCGTCGCGCCGGCGCCGACCAGAAAACGGCCGTCCTCGAAGCGCATGGAGCGAAAATCACGGCCCAACACCACGGCCACCCCCGCAAAGCCCTCGTCAGAGACGAGAACGTTCGATCCGCGCCCCACAACAATCCAGGGCACCGCCGTCTGCTCGCACACGTCGATGAGGCCCGTGAGGGCGCCTACGGAATTCGCGCGCACGAAGAACCGCGCCGGGCCCCCGATGCGGTAGGTGGTATGGCGGCTCATGGGCTCGTTGGGATAGACGTCGCCGTCGAAGCGATCGTCCACCAATAGCGATTGCAGCGGCGAGGCGTGGCGGGCCATAGGACGTCCTAGCGGCCCAGCTCGTCGACAAGCTGCGGTGCGATAGCGGTCACGTCGCCTGCGCCCATGGTGATCACCAGGTCGCCGGGCTCGGCGGCCTCGATCATGGCGGGCACCACGTCGATACGCCGCGGCACATAGCGGGCGTTGGGATGACCGTGCTCGAGGACCACGTTGAGGAAGGTCTTGCCCGTCACACCCGGCACCGGCGCCTCGCCGGCCGAGTAGACATCCATAAAGGTGACCGTGTCGGCGTTGTCGAAGGCGGCACCGAACTCATCATGCATGACCTCGGTGAACAGTGCCGCGCGAGAGTAGCGGTGAGGCTGGAACAGCACGTGGACGCGCTTGAAATCGAGGGCCTTGGCCGCTGTGATGGTGGCAGCGATCTCGGTGGGATGGTGGGCGTAGTCGTCTACCACGGTGATGCCCCCCTCTTCCCCGATGAGGTCGAAGCGACGACGCACGCCGCCAAAATCAGCCAGCTTGCGGGCCGCCTCCTCGACATCGAGCCCGAGAAGGGCGATAAGGGTGAGCACCGCGGCGCCGTTGGCCACGTTGTGCATGCCCGGATTCTGCTTGATGCGGCTCTTCACCACGCGGCCGTCGGGCAGCTGCAGCGAGAACTGCGAGCCGACGCCCTGGGCGCAGGCCTCGAGGATGCGCGCATCGCAGTGCGCGCCGAAGCCGTAGGTGGTGATGGCGCGCCCCGTGGAGCGGGCCACCTCGACGAGGTTCTCGTCGTCACCGCAGACGACGATCGGGCCCTCCGGCGCAACGCCCTCCATGAACATGCGGAACTGGTCGTAGATTTCCTCCAGGCCCTCGTAGTGGTCCAGATGGTCGGCCTCGATGTTCGTGACAATGGCCGCCGCCGGCGACAGATAGGTGAAGGACTTGTCGGACTCGTCGGCCTCGACCACGTAGTAGCGGCCGGTGCCCGAGTGGGCGTTGGTGCCGTAGGCGCGCACGATGCCACCGATGAGGAACGTGGGATCGAGCCCCATGGCATCGAGGGTGCTGGCCAGCATGGAGGACGTGGTGGTCTTCCCATGGGTGCCTGCCACGGCCAGCGTATCGAGCCCGCAGCCCAGGCGGGCGAGCATCTGAGCCCGGTGGATGATGGTAAGCCCCCGGCGCTTCGCCTCGATAAGCTCGGGGTTGTTGTCGAGAATGGCCGTCGACACCACGATGGTCGGATCGCCCTCGGGAATATGGGAGGCGTCCTGGCCGATGAAGACAGTCAGCCCCGCATCGCGCAGCTGCTTAGTGTAGCGGCTCTCCTTCAAATCGGAGCCGCTCACCTTCATTCCCTGGTCGTGGGCAACTCGGGCAATACCGCTCATGCCGACGCCGCCGACACCGATGAAGTGAAGCGTATCTGAAGCCATGGACAACCGCCTTTGGGAACTAAGGGACGTAAACTTCGCTATTGTATAGCATCGGCTGCACCCGTGGCAGCCGCTACCACAACATCTGCCAAACGAGAAGCTGCCTCCTCGGTCTTCTGACCCAAGGCCGCTTCGTGCATAGCGGCGCGCACTGAGGCGTCGTCGATAAGCGCGGTCAAGGCCTGGGCGAACGACTCGCTGCCCAAAGCGTCGTCGGGAACGAGAGAGGCACAGCCCGCTTCCACGTAGGCACGGGCGTTGGTGGTTTGGTGGTCTTCCGTGGCATAGGGGAAGGGCACGAGCACGGCCGGAATGGCGCGGGCCGAGATTTCGGCCAGCGAGGTGGCACCGGCACGCGATACGATGGCATCGGCCGCCGCCATGGTCTCCCCCATGCGATCCTGGTAGCCCATCAAATGCCAGCGCTTCTCCTGTTCGGGCGTAAGCGCCAGCGCTTCCCGTACCGCATCGAGCTCTTTGGGGCCCGTGATATGGACGACATGCAGATGCGGTCGCGACAGCAGCTCGTCTTTCAGGGCAACCAGCGCCTCGTTGATGTGGCGCGCCCCCAAAGAGCCGCCGAACACGAGGAGCATGAAATCGTCATCGGACAAACCGAAGAACGCGCGCCCCTCATCGCGCTGCGCCTCGATAACCGAGCGGCGCACCGGGTTCCCCGTCACGAACACACGACTTGTATCCTCAAGACCCTGGGCCGAATGATCGTAGGTCAGGCATACGGCCTGAGCGCGCTTGGCCAGGTACTTGTTGGCCATGCCCATAACGGAATTCTGCTCGTGGACCACCACCGGCACACCGGCCTGCTCGGCGGCGCGGGCCACGGGAATGGACACATAGCCGCCGAAGCCCACCACCACGTCGGGCTTGATGTCGTCGAACCACCGCTTGGCCTTTTTCGTGGAGGCAGCGATCTTCGCCACCCCCTTGACGAGCGAAAGCGGGTGAGAGCGATCAAAGCCCGAAGCCTCGAACGCCGTGAAGTTGACGCCCGCCTGGGGCACGAGGCGCGCCTCGACGCCCTGGGGCGTGCCGGCGAACTCAACCTCCCAGCCCCGTTGACGCAGCTCTTCGGCTAAGGCCAAAGCGGGATTGATGTGGCCGGCGGTGCCACCGCCGGAAAGAACGGCCAACATAGGCTACCTCCTCGAAAAGCGATAGGCGGCAGAGAGCGACACGCTCGATGCCGATGACGAGAACGCGCCACGGGAATCGCGCGACGAAGAACGCTGGGAGTACCGGCCCGAGCGACGCGACGACGAAGAGCCGCGCGAAGAACCGGCTGCTCCCTGCCTTTCGCGACGGCGGTCACCAGTGCGCGCCCGGCCGTCGTCCTGGGTTACCAGGCGCAGGTCGGCACGACGCTGCTCGTAGACCGACGGCACCGGCTTGGCCGCCGACACCGCCAAGATAAGGCCGAGCAGGATAAAAGACGAGAGCATGGACGAGCCGCCCGCCGAGATGAAGGGCAGCGGCTTTCCCGTAGTGGGAAACACGCCGATCACGCAGGCAATATTAAGAAACGCCTGGAACACCAGCATGACCACACAGCCCCCGGCGATCATAGCGCCCGTATCGTCGGCCGCGCGCTCGGCGATGGACAGCCCCGAGAGCAGCACGCCGAAGAAGAGCAGAATGACCGCCATGGCGCCCACGAGCCCCAGCTCTTCGCCAATGACGGCGAAGATGAAGTCGCTTTCCGAAGCGAACAGGTACTGGAACTTCTCATGGGAGTTGCCCAGACCCACGCCGAAAATGCCGCCCTCGGAGAGTGCGTAGAAGGAACGAATGATGTTGTAGCCCGTGCCATAGCCGTCGTTGCCGTCGTCCCACGGATTCAGGAACACCATGCGGCCCGCACGGTAGCCGGTGCCGAAGATGGCGTAGATGCCGAAGGCCACGCCGACGCCCATGATGGCCAGAATGACTTTCTTCGGCACGCCCCCCAGCCACATGACGGCCAAGATGCCCACAGCGCAGATAACCGTGGTGCCCAAGTCGGACTGGGCGCGATACATGATGCCCAAAGGACCCACAATGAAGATAAGCGCGCGCACCACCGTGGCACGGAACTCCACTGTGCCGCTGTTGTAGTCAACCAGCAGGCGAATGGCCATGAGCAAGAAGGCGATCTTGCAAAACTCCGAGGGCTGGATGCGAAAACCGCCAAGCGACAGCCAGCGCTGAGCGCCGTACTCCGCATGGCCGGTAAGCGCCGTAGCGACAATGAGCGCCACGGCCACCCCCCAGATCACCCATACGGTAGGGCCGACCCATACCGAATACGGGATCACCTTCCATAGTATGAGCGCGATGACAATGCCGACCAACGCAAAGACGAGCTGGTCGGTAAAGTAGTCGCTGGGAGCCACGCCGTTCTCCAGGGCCGTCACCATTGAGGCGGAGTACACCATTACCAAGCCGATGAGCAGCAGGCCCAGGACGCACAGCAGCAGCAGAACACGGGGCCCCTGCTGCGAGGGGCCCTGCTCAGATGCATTCTGTCGCGTACGAGCTGCCACCGTTAGCAGCCCTTCGACGCGGCGGCGCGCTCGGACACCAAGCGCTTGAATACCTCGCCGCGCTCCTCAAAGCAGCTGAACTCGTCAAAGGAGGCACAGGCCGGGGACAAGACGACGACGTCGCCCGCCTCGGCGATGGCCAGGGCCTCATCGAGGGCCGGCTCAAGCGTGGCGGCGCGCAGCACCGTCGGCACCGCGCTATCCGAGAAAGCGGCGAAGAAACGATCGGCCGCCTCGCCAAAGCACACAACGGCCCGGGCGTGCTGCTCGCAGGAAGCCACGAGCGGGGCCAGGTCGGTGCCCTTGTCGCGACCGCCCAAAAGCACGATGGGCTTTTGGGGCAGGAAGGCCGTCAGGGCCACGAGCACCGCGTCAACATTGGTGGCCTTGGAATCGTTATAGCAGGCCACTCCGCGCACCGTGCCCGCCGGCTCGATGCGGTGCTCCAGGGGCGCGAAGGCCAAGAGCCCTTCGGCCACGCGGGTGGCCGTCGCACCCAGAACGAGAGCCGCCGCCGAGGCGGCCAGGGCGTTCACCTGGTTGTGCTCTCCCTTGATCTGCAAGTCGTCGATGAACACGAGACTCGACTCTTCGCCCTCCCAGGCTACCGTCAAACGCCCCGAGGGAGCCCGGAACGCCGCATTGGCTGCGCCGCAGGCCGCGCGCATATCGCCGCTCAAGCCGGCAGCGGTTCCCAGGGGAACGTAGGGGAAAGACGGGCCCCCCGCTTCGCGCGCGCCGCGAAGCTTCGCGCGCACCTCGTCGTCGACGGCATTGAGCACGGCAACGCCGCCGCTCTTCGCCAAGTTGGCAAAGGCCTTCCACTTGGCCTCGGCATAGTTCTCGTGGCTGCGATGCCACGCCAGGTGATCGGGGGTGATATTGAGCATGATGGCCACGTCGGGCGCGAAGTCCTTGGTGGAAGCCAACTGGTAGCTGGAGGTCTCGGCCACATAGATGTCAGTTGCGCCCGCGGCCACGGCGTCGATGCACGTCTCGCCGATGTTGCCCACGGCAGCGGCCGCGAACCCGGCCTCCTTCAGCAGATGCGCCGTAAGCGCCGTGGTGGTGGTCTTGCCGTTCGTGCCGGTCACCGCCACCCAGCGCGACGCCTTGGCGCTCTCGCGCCAGGCGAACTCCACCTCGCTGATCACCTCGGCACAGGCGGCCTCGGCGCTGCGGTAGAAGTCCGAGAACTGCGAAATGCCCGGGCTGGCGATGCACAAATCGTAGGCACCCTCGATGACCTCGTGGTCGAAGAGCACCGTAGCGCCCTGGCGACGGGCCTCGGCGGCCCAGGCGTCGGCCTCGCGGGAATAGGTGCCGGCGGCGATGGCCAAAGCCTGCACGCGGGTGCCGAGCAAGTTAAGGCAATAGGACGTGACGGCCTTGCCGCTTTTTCCCAGGCCCAAAATAAGCACGCGGCCCAGATCGACGGGGGCCTGCTTGCGATCGGCGAGCAGCACGGGGGCCATGTTAGTTCACCCCCAGCGTGGTGGCGAAGTACAGCACGAAGCCGCAAGCGGCCAGCATGCCGGACACAATCCAGAAGC
>CAJUFS010000045.1 GCA_910585575.1 uncultured Adlercreutzia sp.
TCACCTTGCCAAGGTGAGGGTCGCGGGTTCGAATCCCGTTGTCCGCTCCAGAACTTCAAAAGCTCCCTTCTTGGGAGCTTTTTTCTTTGTGCTACTGCCCAAAAACCTTTCAAGATGCTATGCTGGCTCCGACGTGAAACGCCGAAACGACGGGAGCGCCATGAACACGAAGACGGTAGCATGCGAAACCTGCGGCCAAGCCGCCACGCAATTTGAGGGGAAACTCCCCACCACCGGCGTCGCGAAAGTGCTCGTAGCCGGCATCATCGTCTATATTGCAGGCATTTGGGTGCTCGTAGCCCTGGCCTTTGCCACCACAGGCGACACCGCCGATAGGGGCCTCATGGAAATGCTCGTAGTCCTCTCTGCCGTCGTGTCGCTGCTCACGGTGCTGGTGCTGTATTGGATGTTCCGCCCCAAAAAGGGCACAGCCGTCATCTGCCCCCACTGCGGCGCGCGCTATGCCGTCACCCTGCCTCCGAACTACAGCAAGGGATGGAACTACGACAAGCTCGCTCAAACCGCCGCCGCGCTGCCCAGCGGCAACGACGAAGGCAACTAGCCGCGCTGCTCCTCGGCCGTCTCGTCGGCGCCATAGGGCTCGATGTGCACGAGGACTTCCTTCACTTGGGGAAAGTCGCGTTTAATGCGCGCTTCGACCAAGTCCCCTAGGTGGTGCGCCTCAAGCACCGTCATAGCGGGATCGACGAGGGCATGCAAATCGCAGTAGACTTCAGCTTCGGTGCCGCGCGTGCGCACGCAGTGCACCTCGATAATGCCCGGCACCGTGCTGCCCGACGCCACCACTTTCTCAGCGGGAATGCAGGCATGATCGGACAAGGTGCGCAGCCCCGTGCGGAACACCCCCGCAGCCGTGATGAGAATCGCCACGGTCACGAAGAGCGCCATGATGGGGTCGGCCATGGGAAAGCCCGCCACCACCAGCGCCAGACCCACGATGACGCCGATGGACACGAAGGCGTCGGAGAGCGTGTGAGCCGCATCAGCCGCAAGAATCTCACTCTTGAGCCGCTTGCCGGCGCGGCGCTCGTACATCGTCACGCCCAGATTCACCACCAAGGTACCCACCATGACCACAAACGATACCGGGGTTACCTGGGCCGTATAGGTGCCGCTGACCAACTTCCCCACCGCCGAGGAGCCCACCTCGAAAGCGGCGAGCAGCAGCAGCACTCCGATAACAAGCGACCCGTAGGTTTCAAACTTGGAATGGCCATAGGGGTGCCCCTCGTCAGCCGGCCGGGCAGCCAAGCTGATACCCACTAGGCCAATGACGTTGCCAACGGAATCGAACACCGAGTGGATGCCGTCGGCCTGCATCGACGCCGACTGGGAAGCCAGGCCGTAGAAGTACTTGGCCGCCGCTACCACCAAGTTCAGCACCAGCACGATCCACAGGACGCGCTCCACCTGGCGGGAATGGGTGCTCTTCAAAGTATGTGAGTCCATAATAACCACTATCTCTTACCACTGAACCAGATATGACGCCCAGGTTCGCCCAAGGAAGTCAGCGAGGGTTCGACAGGTGCCTGGAATTGCCCCGCCTTGGGGCCAAGTTGGCTTCGGCCAACGCCGCGCCCCAAACAAGGGGCAAGGCCAGGTGCCTGTCGGAGCCGCAGCGTCGATATCAAAAAAGGGCCCTACGGGCCCTTTATTGATAATGGTGTCGGAGGCGGGATTTGAACCCGCACACCCGGTAAATGGGCACTAGCACCTCAAGCTAGCGTGTCTGCCGTTCCACCACTCCGACGTGCTTTTTACAGCGACGATTATTCTAACAGAAGCCATCGTCGTTGCAAGAAGAAATTTGCAATTACTGGGAAATGGTGCCGTGAGGATAAATGACCATGAGCACCAGCAGCGAAACAAGGAACACCACGGCGCAGCCAATGGTAATGCGGTCGAGGTTCTTCTCGATAATGCTCGTGCCCGTCTGCGTCGAGTACATAGAGCTGGCGATCATATCGGAGATGCCCGTGCCCTTGCCGGAGTGCATGAGGATGAAAATAATCAGGCCAATGCCGGACAGAACCAGCAGCACGAGAAAAACGATAACCAAGGGGTTCAAAATTTCACGCTTCTTTCTTCAGAATGCTTCTGCGTACACAAGTCGCTTAGTATAACGGATGGAACAGGGGCTTTCAAGGCACCGCTGCCCAACGTCCGCAAGCTGCCCACAGGAGGCCTGGGCGGGCAGCACCTCCTGCGAGCAGCGCCATCATTACGAGGCGAGCAGGTTCTCCCCCGTCATGACCGTCGGAGCATCCAAACCAATCATGGCCAGCAACGTCGGCGCGATATCGGCCAAACGTCCCTCGCGGCCGTCCAGGCGCAGATCCGCTCCGCTTGCATCCACCAGCACGAGCGGCACCGGAGCCGTGGTGTGGGCCGTAAAGGGCGTGCCGTCTGCGGCGATCATGCAGTCGGCATTGCCGTGATCAGCGGTCACCAAAGCAACGCCGCCCTGACGGCGCACGGCGTCGAGCACCTTGCCCACGCCAGCGTCCACGGCCTCGACAGCCTCCTTAGCCGCTTGGACGACGCCGGTGTGACCCACCATATCGCAATTGGCGAAGTTCACGATGTAAACGTCAGCCTCGCCCTCGTCGATGGCGGCGGCCAGGGTATCGGCCACTTCCGGCTCGCTCATCTCGGGCTGCAAATCATAGGTAGCCACCTTAGGGCTTGCCACCAATTTACGGCTCTCCCCCGCCTTCTCGGCCTCGCGACCGCCGTTGAGGAAGAACGTCACGTGGGCGTACTTCTCGGTCTCGGCGATGTGGTACTGGGAAAGGCCCACTTCGGCGAGCACATCGGCCAACACCTGCTCGGGGAACTCCTTGGCAAAGGCAATGGGCGCCGGAATATCGGGGTCGTACTCCGTCAGGCAGACGAAGTGCACTTGGGGCCAGCGACGGCGAGCGAAACCGGCAAAGGCAGGATCGACCAAAGCCCGGGTGATCTCGCGGGCGCGATCGGGGCGGAAGTTGAAGAACACCACCGTATCTCCGTCGACCATGCCGCGCTCCACGAGCGCCACGGGCTCGACGAACTCGTCGGTGACACCGCTGGCATAGGAAGCCTCCATGGCCGCCACCGCTGCCAAATCGCGATAGGGATCGGCATTCACGACCGCCTCGTAGGCGCGCTCGACGCGTTCCCAGCGATTGTCGCGATCCATAGCGAAGTAGCGTCCCTCCACCGAGGCGATCTCGATAACCGTGCCCGTCGGCGCGGCGCTTTGGGCGCGCTCGATGTAATCCACCAGTTCGCGCAGATACTCCGCGCCGCTGGAAGGTGGCACGTCGCGGCCGTCCATGAAGCAGTGGATCATGACATGGCCCACACCCGCCGCTACGGCCGCATCGATGAGGCCGTAGAGATGCTCATTGGAAGAATGGACGCCGCCATCGGAGACGAGCCCCATAAGATGGAGTGCCGCTCCGGGCTTTTGAGCCGCAGCGAAGGCCTCTTGCAGCACCGGATTCGCCGCAAGGGAACCGTCGCGGCACGCCCGGTTGATGCGTGTGAGCTCTTGGAACACCACGCGCCCGGCGCCAATGTTAAGGTGGCCCACCTCGGAGTTGCCCATTTGGCCTTCCGGCAGACCCACGGCCTCGCCCGAAGCCTCAAGGCGCGTCATGGACTCCTCGGCGAACAGGCGGTCGAGCACCGGCGTGTCAGCCAGCGATATGGCGTTGCCCGGCCCCGGCTCCTGCAACCCGAACCCGTCCATAATGATGAGGCAGGCCGGAAGGCGCAGACCTCGTTCGACCATGGCTTCCTTCGTCAAAGACATAGCGCGAATCTCCCTACTTGGCCGCTTTCACAATTTCCAGGAACGAGGAGGCCTTCAGGGCCGCACCGCCGATGAGGCCGCCGTCGATGTCGGGCTCGGCCAGCAGCAGCTCGGCGTTGCCCTCGTTCATGGAACCGCCGTAGAGCACGCGCACCTGTTCGGCCACGTCGACGCCGAACAGGTCGGCCAGCGTGGCGCGAATGGCCGCGCACACCTCTTCGGCCTGCTCGGGCGTGGCCGTGCGCCCGGTGCCGATGGCCCACACCGGCTCATAGGCCACTACCGTGTTCACGGCATCGGCGGCCTCGACCCCGGCATAGGCAGCCCGCACCTGGGCCGTCACAAAGTCCAGGTACACGCCCTCGTCACGCACGGACAGCGACTCGCCGACGCAGATGATGGGGGCGATGCCGGCCTCGATGAGCGCGCGCACCTTGAGGTTCACGTCTTCATTCGTCTCATCGAACAGATGGCGACGCTCGGAGTGGCCCACGATGCAGTAGGTGCAGCCGATCTCCTTGATCATGGGAATGGAAATTTCCCCGGTGAACGCCCCCTTCGGCTCCCAGTACACGTTCTGGGCGCCCAGGGCAATGTTGACGCGATCGAACTCGAACACCGACTTCACCGGCTTCAAGTCAACGAAAGGCGGGCAGACGGCTACGTCCACCTCGTCGAGGATGTCGGGGTAAATGCCGTTGGAGATTTCCTGGGCCAGCACCACGGCCTCGGGAATGGTGTTGTTCATCTTCCAATTGCCGGCGATAAGATTCTTGCGAGTCATGTCGTTCCTTTCTGGAGCCCGCGATGGCGGGACGTCGTTTCGAGGGGCCAAACGGGCGGGACGCCGCCCCGTAGGCAGCGTCCCGTACTAGTTGCAGCTATTTGAGCGATTCGACGCCCGGGAGCTGCTCGCCCTGGACCAGCTCCATGGAAGCGCCGCCGCCCGTGGAGATGAAGGTCATCTGGTCAGCCAAGTCGAACTTGTTCACTGCCGCCACGGAATCGCCGCCGCCGATGATGGTATCGGCCTCGGCGTTCTCGGCCACCGCCAGGGCGACGCGCTTCGTGCCCGCCTCGAACGAGGGCATCTCGAACACGCCCATGGGGCCGTTCCAGAAGACGCTCTTCGCCATGCCGATGGCCTCGGCGTAGAGGCCGGCCGTTTCGGGGCCGATGTCCAAACCCATCATATCATCGGGGATTTCGTCTACGGAAACCGTTGCCGTGGTGGCATCGTTGGCAAAGGCGTCGGCCACCACCACGTCAACCGGAAGCAGCAGCGAAACGCCCTTTTCGCGCGCCTTTTCGATCATGGCCGCGGCGCGCTCGACCCAATCCTCTTCCTTCAAAGAGGTGCCCACAGTTTTGCCCTGGGCCAACAGGAAGGTGAAGCACATGCCGCCGCCGATGATGAGGGTGTCGGCCTTGTCGAGCAGCGCATCGATGACCTTGATCTTGTCGGACACCTTGGAGCCGCCGAGAATGGCCACGAAGGGGCGCTTCGGCTCGTCGAGCATGCCGGTGAGCGTGCCCACCTCGCGCTCCATGAGGTAGCCGGCATAGGCGGGCAGCAGCGCCGCCACGCCCGCGGTAGAGGCGTGGGCGCGATGGGCTGTGCCGAAAGCGTCGTTCACGTACACGTCGCCCAAGGCCGCCAGCTCTTCGCAGAACGCCGGGTCGTTCTTCTTCTCGCGCTTGTCGAAGCGCAGGTTTTCCAGCACGACGATTTCGCCATCGTTCAGGGCGCCCACCTTAGCCTGGGCATCGGGGCCCACCGTGTCCTCGGCGAAGACGACGGGGGCGTCGACCAGCTCGGCCAGACGCGCCGCCGCCGGACGCAGCGAGAACTTCTCCTCGAAGCCCTCCCCCGCCGGGCGACCCAGATGACTCATGAGCACGACGCGGGCGCCCTCGTTCACCAGCTTCTGGATAGTGGGCAGCGCCGCGCGAATACGGGTGTCGTCGGTAACCACGTCGCCGTCCAGCGGCACGTTGAAATCGACGCGCACCAGCACGCGCTTGCCCGCCACTTCGGCCTGATCCACGGTCTTAATATCAGCCATGTTCATCCTTTCTAAAACGAAAAGCCTGACCCAAATGAGCCAGGCTTTTCGGAACACGTCGTTCTTTTACGCCTCGGGGAGCAGAATCTTAACGAGGTCCTTCACACGGTTGCTGTAACCCCACTCGTTGTCGTACCAGGACACGCACTTCACGAAGTTGCCCTCGCCGCCCATGACCATGGTGAGCTTCGAGTCGAAGATGGAGGAGTGGTCGTTGCCCACGATGTCGATGGACACGATGGGATCCTCGGTGTACTCGAGAATGCCCTCGAGCGGACCTTCCGCGGCGGCCTTCATGGCGGCGTTGATCTCGTCCACCGTCACATCCTTCTCAAGCTCGACGGTAAGGTCGACCATAGAGCCGTCCGGGGTGGGAACGCGGGTGGCAAAGCCGTCCAGCTTGCCCTTGAGCTCGGGGAGCACCAGGGACACAGCGCGGGCGGCGCCGGTAGTAGTGGGGATCATGGACATGGCGGCGGCACGGGCGCGACGCAGGTCCTTGTGGGGAAGATCGAGGATCTTCTGATCGTTGGTGTAGGAGTGGATGGTGTTCATGTAGCCGCGCTTGATGCCGAAGTTGTCCAGCAGCACCTTGGCGAAGGGAGCGAGGCAGTTGGTAGTGCAGGAAGCATTGGAGATGATGTTGTGCTTCTCGGGATCGTAATCGCCGTCGTTCACGCCCATGACGATGGTGATGTCCTCGTTCTTGGCGGGAGCGGAAATGACGACCTTCTTAGCGCCGGCATCCAGATGGGCCTTGGCAGCATTGGCGTCGGTGAAGAAGCCCGTGGACTCGACAACCACGTCGACGCCCAGCTCGCCCCAGGGCAGGTTCGCGGGATCGCGGTCGGAGAGCATGGTGACATGCTGGCCGTCAACCACGATGCCGTCATCGACAACCTCAACGGTGTCGAAGGCGCGGCCATGGATGGAGTCATACTTCAGCAGGTGAGCGAGAGCGGCCTTGTCGCCCAGGTCGTTAACGGCCACCACTTCCACATCGGGGTCGTTGGCCATGGCGCGGAACACGAGACGTCCGATACGGCCGAATCCGTTAATGCCTACCTTGGTTGTCATAGGGTATCTCCTTTCACAAGATACTCGAGATGCCGAACAGTCGACATGGGTTCGCTTGTCAGCGCCTATAGTTTACTACGAACCTTACCGAACGGTAACGCCACGAAAGCATTTGGCCTGGAAAAGCGTGGCACGTGCACAATCAAAGAGACATTGACATTTAGTCAGGCGTCTGTCAGGGCTTTTACCGAACCAGACGCGCATCGAGGGGCGACACCTCTTCGACACCGTCGATGCGCGTTGCCCGGAAGTACGCTTTAAGGGCTTTGGAGATGATATCGCCTTGGGAGCGAGCCGTCGGATCAGCGGCTTGAAGGCGCCGCAGCATCGCGTCGGCTTGGCGATCGATGACGGCAGTGATGCGCACCTGAGCGGCTGGCTCCGCAAAATACTGGTCGAGCAGCGCGCCTGCATTCCTGCCTCCGTGCTCTTCCACGAATTCGCGTGCGCCGATGGTGTCGATGGGCTGGATGAACGCCCCGGCCAGGGGTTTGCTCTGCCCTGGACGCGTAAAGCGCGCCGCCGGGGACTCGGGTCCTCCCTCGCAATGCAGGAAAAACTCTCCCGTACGCTTCCGATAGAGCGATTGGCGATAAAAGCGCGGATGCGTCGGGCCCTCTTTAGAGGAAGCCGTCAAAACAAGTTTCGCAGTATCCGTGTCGTAGAGCCTGCCGTCTCTTTGGTAACGCATAGCATCCTCCTTTATTTATTTAATTCATAGTATATATGAATTAAATAAATTACTCATATATTGCATTAAGTAATTAATTGAAAGTAAATTTAAAGTAATTATTTGATTATATTAATTATTTAAATCGTATATTCGAAACAAACCGCAAATAGAAGGCCATTAGCATGGGCTACGCTCCATTTTGTCAATCAGAGGCCGAGAGCAGACCCCCAAGGGGCTGCACTCCAGAACGACGAGCAGCGCATACCCGGAGGTTGCCCATTGGACAAGGTAGGTTCGACGGTTAAGCATGGGCGTAACGCAAGTTCGGCGGTTGGGCATTGGGCGGCGCGACCTCGGTTATTGCGCACTGGGACTGCATAGCTCCAACGCAGTGGTCAAAAATAGCTCCAAGTGCATGGTTTGGTTCGAAAACGCTCGATTAAGGTCATAAATCGATCAAGGCGGGGCTTTTGCAGCGAAAAAGCGAGCATTTGGGAGCACGATCATGTCGCACCAGTTTTGGTGCCAAAACCCTCACCAAGCTGACCTGGGGATTCAGTCACAAAACTTGAGCGCATTTTTCTTAGCCGGCCACCCCGCCGCACAAAACCCCCGCTTTAACGGAATATTGACCTTAATCGAGCGTTTTCGAACCAAACCCCCGCCTTAACCGATTTTTGACCGCGCCCACCGGCGCGCAGACGCCCCAAAGTGAGTCCAGCAGCGCAGGCACTGGTTGGCGTGCCGCCTCCTACTTGCCCTCGATCTCGCGCATCATTTGTTCGATGCGGCGGACGCGGTGGTAGACGGCGCTTTTCGACAGGGGCGGGTTGGCGCGCTCGCCCAGTTCCTTCAGCGAGGCCTCGGGGTGCAGCACGCGCAGGCGAATGAAATCCTGCAGCGCCGGCGGCAGGTTCTCCATGCCGTAGTGCTCCACCACCGTGCGGATGGCGTAGATCTGCTCGACAGCGGCGTTGCTGGCCTTCTGCTGGTTGGCAATCTCGGCGTTGATCATGCGGTTCACGTCGTTGCGCACGCTTTTCACCACGCGCTCCTCCTCCATGGAGAGCGCCGCCTGATGGGCGCCCGTGAAGGCGAGGAACTCCAGGATAGCATTGCCGCTTTTCAGATAGACCATATACGAGTTGCGCCGCTGCATAATACGCGCCGCAATGTCCTTGCGGGCCATGAGAGCCACGAGCCCCTCGGCCAGGGCATCGGATTCAACCGTGATCTCGAAGTGGAAGTCGCTCTTCGGATTCGAAATGAAGCCCGAACCCAAAAAGGCACCACGCAGATAGGCGGCAGCACAGCAGGGCTTCGCCACCAGCGACTCCTTGATGCCCAACTCCAGGCCGCCCTCGGCTGAAAGCACGCCCATGTCGCGCAGGGCCTCGGCCAAGTGGGCCTGGGCCGGCACCTCGATAAGGTAATTGGGCGTCTTATGGAGCACCGAACGGCGCATAGTCAGGTTGGTCTTCAGCTCGTACAGCGAATGGAGCAAGCGCACCACCAGGCGCGCCACGGCCGGCGCGTCGGTGGCAATTTCCACGCGGTAGCGATTCGGACCGCTCACGAACAGCGTGCCCTCGATGCGCACGAGTGCCGCGAGCGTGGCCTTCTCGCAGGCCGGGCAGTCGGGAGCCACCCGGGCCAGCTCGTCTTTGACCTCGGCCGTGAACGACACGCTAGCCCCTCCGCGCGCGGGACAGCTTGATGACGTTCTGGAAAGCCTCGCGCAAAGCGAAGGGCGAATGCCACGTGGGCTGCTCGGAGTCGACTAAGTTGCGGCTGATGACGATAGGTCCGCGCGACTGGATGGCCAGCACGTCGGCATAGGTGATGGAGATGGGCCGCACACCCTTGGTCAGCTGCACGTCGTTCAGATCCGACGTGGAGGCGTGCTCCAGATCGGCGCCGGAAATGGCCGCGAAGGAACCCGTAGCGGGACTTTCCGCCCGCAAGGGCACCTTCGAATGGACAAGCATGTAATCGATGAGACCCTCCATGCCGTGGGCCGCCAGGGCCTCGAAATGCTCGCGCGCCGTGAGCCCCCAGGTCTCCCCCTGCACATCGGCCAAGGCGCACACGAAGAGCACGCGGCCCCGCGAGGCGCGGATGGCATCGATGACGCCAGGAATGAGCAGGTTGGGAATAATGGAGGTGAACAGCGAGCCGGGGCCGAGCACGATGAGATCGGCCTCGCGAATAGCCTGGAGCGCCGGCTCATAGGGCCGCGGCGGACGGCCCGCCTCATCGGTGAGCCATACGGAGGCGAGAGCCGTCTTCGAATGGCACGCCACCGCCTGCCCGTCGAGCACGCGCCCGTCCTGGGTGCGGGCCGAGAGCACCACGTGATCCAGCGTGGAGGGATAGACATGGCCCTGCGCGTCTACCAGTTTCTCACAAATGGCAATGGCCTCGGGAAACGACCCGCAGGCGTCTTCGAGGGCTGCCAACAGCAAGTTGCCGAGCGCGTGGTCGCGGGCCACGGCGAAACGGTACTTGAGGGCGCGAACCAGCGGATCGGCGGGGTTTTTCGCAAAGGCCACCAGGCACTTGCGAATATCGCCCGGCGGCGTGACGTTGGCCTCTTCGCGCAGCACGCCCGTGGAGCCGCCGTCGTCGGCCATGGCCACCACGGCACTCGTCTGCACCCCCAGGGACAACAGCGTGCGAATGGACACCGGCGCGCCCGTGCCGCCGCCGATAACCACCGCACGAAGGGCCTTCTCGCTCTCATCGAGCGGCCGCAGATTCGGCAGCGCGTTGCGCAGCGCCGAAAACGCCGCCGTGGCCGCCGGATCGACCCGGAACGCCTCGGTTTTCTTCTTCTTGCCTACTGCCATGACCTAGGCCTCGTTTCCCGCGCTGGCCCGGGCATCGAGAACGTTGTCGCTCTCGCGCAGCACATCCTTGCCACGCTCGGCCAAGCGCAGGTCGCGATGGGCCACCGAGACGCGATAGCCCTTCGACTTCAGGTAGTCGCCGGTGGACTCCGCCAGGGCCACGGAACGGTGCTGGCCGCCGGTGCAGCCCACGCCGATGGCCAGCTGCTGCTTGCCCTCGGCCACATAGCCCGGCATGACCACATCGAGCAGATCGTGCCATCGCTTCTCAAACTCGATGGTCTCCTCGCGGAACAGCACGAAATCGCGCACGGGGGCATCGAGGCCCGTCAGGCTGCGCAACTCGGGGTCGTAGTAGGGGTTCGGCAGGAAGCGCACGTCCATGACGAGATCGGCGTCGAAGGGGGCGCCGTGCTTGAACCCGAAGGAGTAGACGGTAACCGCCAGCCCCTTGCGCTCGCTGCCCGTGTCGAACAGCGAGCGGATGGTGCTGCGCAGCTTCTGGGGCAGCATGTCGGTGGTGTCGATGACGAAGTCGGCCCGATCGCGCAGGCCCAGCAGCAGATGGCGCTCGCGCTGAATACCTTGCCAAATAGTAGTGCCGTCCGTGCACAGCGGGTGGCGACGGCGGCTCGACTTGTAGCGGGCGATGAGCTTGTCGTCGGCGGCATCCAAAAACAACGTTTTGTAGGAGATGCCCTGCTCGGTCATGGAGGTGAGCTCCTCATCGAGGCTGCCGAAGAAGTCGCCGTTGCGGGAGTCGCAAACAACCGCCAGCTTGCGACGCGGGCCCTCGCCGCCGGTCTCCTCGTTCACCCGCACCAGCTCGCCCAAAAGGCTCGAGGGCAGGTTGTCCACGCAGAAATAACCCAGATCCTCGAACACGTGCATGGCCTCGGTGCGGCCAGCGCCCGACATGCCCGTCACGATGACGAAATCAGGCAGGGCGTCCAAATTCAATTGCTCATCAGCCATGGAGGCCTCCTTCTTCGGCAAGTTGCTCTTCTTTCTCAGTTTTCTGCACATTATACTGCGCCAGCACGCGCACCAGCTCCTCGGCCACATCCTCGGGGATCACCTTCGCCGCCTTGATGTCGTCCAAGCTGGCCGCCTTCAGGTTCTTGAAGGATTTGAAATGCTTGAGCAGCGCTTTCTTGCGCACGGGACCCAAGCCCGCCACGTCGTCAAGAATAGAGGCCGTCATGCCCTTGCCGCGCAGCTCGCGGTGGAAGGTAATGGCGAAGCGGTGGGCCTCGTCGCGCACTTGCTTCACGAGGTACAGCGAGGCGGACCCACCGGGAAGCACCACGGGGCCCGTGTCCTGCCAGGGCACGAACAGCTCCTCGTCGCGCTTGGCCAAACCGCAGATGGCAATATCGTCGATGCCCATCTCCTCGAACATGGCCAAAGCCGCCGTCAGCTGCGGCTTGCCGCCGTCCAAAATGATGAGGTCCGGCTTGCTGCCGAAACGCTCGTCAGCCATGCGCTCGGGGCTGTAGCGCCGGCGCATCACCTCTTGCATGGACAAAAAGTCGTTGGCCTCGTCAAGCGGCGTCTTTATTTTGAAGCGCCGATACTGATTCTTGTCCGGCTTACCGCCGGTGAACACCACCATGGAAGCCACGGTGTAGGACCCGTGGATGGTGGAGATGTCGAAGCACTCGATGCGCATGGGCGGCGCGTCGAGCGCCAGGGCGCTTTCCAGCTGCAGCAGGGCGTTGTTGATGCGCTTGTCATCGTAGTTCGTGCGCACCTTGTAGCGCATGAGCGTGTGCTTCGCGTTGGTTTCCGCCATGGCCACCAAGTCGGCCTTCTCGCCCTTCTGCGGAGCGGTGAAGCGCACTTTCGCCCCATGGGCCGAATCCAGCTTGCCGGTGAGCCACTCCCCCATGGCCTCGGCATCTTCGGGAAGCACACGCACAATGACCTCATGGGGAATGGACGTGGTGGTGTCGTAGTAGCGCATGAGGAAGTTGCGCAGGAGGTCCTGGTCGGGCACGTCGGTGCCGCGGTTGAGCACGAACTCGTTGGCGTTCACAATGCGGCCCTCGCGAATGACGAGCACATGGACGCCGGCCACGGTCTCCTCGCGGAAAAAGCCAATGACGTCGGCGTTCAGGTTGCGCGTGGACACGGCGTGCTGTTTGTCGGCCAGCGAGTTGATGGTGTCGATGCGGTTCTTGATGCGCGCCGCCCGCTCGAAGTCGAGCTCGGCGGCCGCCTCCTGCATCTCCCCGGTCAGCTCCTCCACGAACTCTCGGTGGTTGCCGGCCAAAAAGCGCTCGATGCGCCGCACGTTCTTGGCGTACTCCTCAGGGGTGATCTGGCCGCAGCAGGCGCCCGGTCCTAAACCCACATGGGCATCGAAGCAAGGACGGCTGCCGCGCTTGAGCGTGGCCAGCGGGTCTTTCTCCAGCGCACGCGTCAGGCTGCGCCAGTCGGCACAGGACGCCGCGCACAGGGGCACGACGCGGCGGGCAATGTCGATCATTTCGCGGGCGGCTCGGGCATCGGTGAAGGGACCGAAGTACTTGGTATCGGAGCGATGCTTCTCGCGGGTGTACTTGATGGCGGGAAACACGTCGCCCTTGGTCAGCGCGATGAACGGATAGCTTTTATTGTCCTTGAAGTCGGCATTGAAGAAGGGGCTGTACTGGTTGATGAGGTTCTTCTCCAGCACCAGGGCCTCGTGCTCGTTGTCCACTACGATATAGTCGAAGGATTGAATGGCCTCTACGAGTAGCGGAATCTTCGCCCGCTCGTCCTGGAAGTTCACGTACTGGCGCATGCGGGCGCGCAGCTGCTTGGCCTTGCCCACATAGATGACCTCGCCGGCGGCATCCTTCCACAGGTAAACCCCGGGCAGGGTAGGCACCGCGTCGAGCTCGCGCTTGATGCGCGCGAGTTTTTCCTGCTGGGATTCTTTCTTGTTCATAGTGCCAGTATACCCGCCTTCGCGCCCCTCTTCGAAATATCCAGAAGCGACAGCCCATCGAGTTGTCTATACGGGGAGTTTTTGCGAGATCGCGGCAGAGAGAGCTGCTTCGTGATACTTTGACTGTCTGCAATAAAACTTTTTCGGGGGAAAGATTCGATACCGTCGAGACTCTGCGCCCTTGCGTTACCAAAGGACTACCGCATTCATGGATATCGTCAGCAAAGGAAAAGGCTCCGCGACCACAGCGTCCAACGCCGCTTCAGCCGCGAGCTCAACCTCCGCCGCGCTTCTGCGCGTGGCCTTCTTCGTCATCGCCGTGGTGCTGGGATGGCTGCTTGTCGAACTGCCCTGGAACGACAACATCATAGGCATCGCGCCCAGCTACGCGGCTGCCAACTTGGCCATTGTGGCCCTCTTGGGCGGGATCGTCTTTCTGATTGGCCAGCGCACGCGCATCTCGCTCGCGGTTTTCGTGGCGCTCTGCCTGTTCATCGGTGTTGCAAACTTCTACATCATCACGTTCAAGGGCCAACCCATTCTTCCCGCCGACCTCTTTGCTTTAAGCACGGCTGCCTCCGTGGCCGGCGGCTATACCCTGTTCCTGACGCCGCGCCTTGTGGGTTGCCTGCTTGCCTTCGCCGCCTTCTGCGTGGCCCTGCGCCTCTGGTGTCCGGCGCGGCACATTACCCGGTGGGATGTCATCGTTAACTGCATCGCCGCGGCCCTGCTTATTGCGTTCTGCGCCATCAAGTACCAGAGCACCGACATAAAGAGCGAGTTCAACGTCACCGTGGACGTCTGGGACGTGCGTGGCTCCTACGGCTCCCAGGGCACCTTGCTCTGCTTTCTCTCGCGCGCCCAGGAGCTGACCCCGGCCGAGCCCGAAGGCTTCTCTGACGAGGTGCTTTCCCACGTGCTGGAGCCCTTCGAGTCCTCGGCGCACCAAAGCGCCTCTTCCGCTTTGGCAGCCAAGGACGGAGCCGCCCAGAGCGCTGAGGGTGCTGAGGGCTCCAAAACTGCCGCAGATACGGCGAAGCTCCCCAATGTCATCGCCATCATGAACGAGACGTTCTCGGATTTGTCCAGCTATCCGGGCCTGGAGGGCAGCAACGCCCAGCCTGCCTACTTCAAAGAAGTGCAGGCCGATTCCCTGGTGGCCGGCGATTTGTACGTTTCGGCCATGGGCGGCGGCACCTGCAACAGCGAGTTCGAGTTTTTGACCGGCTCGTCCATGGGCAACATGGGCGGGGGCGTGTACCCCTATGTGCTCTACGACCTGGACGGCACGGAGAATCTGGCCGCCTACTTCGATCGCCTGGGCTACGACACCCACGCCATCCATCCCGCCGAGGCCAGCAATTGGCGCCGTGATCGCATCTACGAGCAGCTGGGCTTCGACAGCTTCGACGACATCACCACCATGGAAGGCGCCGACACCTTCCGCGATCTGGTTACCGACAAGGCCACCTACGAGCGCGTCCTGGAGAAGATCGACGCCGGCGACGGCCCGCAGTTCGTGTTCGACGTGACCATCCAGAACCATGGCGGCTACGACACGGGCCTGGTGCCCGAGGAGGATCAGGTGCATCTGGACTCCGACGCCGTGGACAATCCCGAGATCGATGAGTTCCTGGCCGCTATGCACCAGTCCGACGAGGATTTGCGCTGGCTCATCGACGAACTGAACAAGCGCGATGAGCCCACCATCGTGGTGTTCTTCGGCGATCACCAGCCTGGGTTCGCCGACTGGCTCTTCGAGCACACCTACAACAAGTCCGTCGACGACGCCACCATCGAAGAAGTGCAGGCGCGCTATCACACGCCCTATTTCATCTGGGCCAACGCTGCTGCCCGCGCCGAGGACTCCTCTCTGGAGTTGGAAAAGATCGGCACCGACACCGTCACGAGCCTCAACTATCTGGGCGCCATGCTGGTAGAAGCCGCCGGCCTTCCCGGTACGGTGCACCAGAAGTACCTGGAGCATCTGCGCGAGACCCTGCCCGCCGTCAATCTGAACGGCTACCAGGACGCCACGGGAACCTGGCACTGGTTCGAGGAGGAGATTGCCACTCCCGAGCAGGCAGCCGCCCAAGAGGCCCTCGACGACTACGCCATCGTCCAATACGACGATCTCTTCCGCAAGAACTCGCCCTACAAGGAAGGATAAAGGCCTAACGCACGAGAGCCGCCCCGAAGGCGGCTCTCTCATTGCAGGGCGATGCTACAGGTTGTCCCTCACCCACTGGATGTTGCCCATAACCGTGGCAATCAGCTCTTCGGTGGAGTCGAAGGCGCGCATGGGGCGCAGCCACTCGATGAACTCCACCTCGATGGGCTGCCCGTAAATATCCTGGTCAAAGTCGAGAATGTGCACCTCGACGTTGCACTGGGAGCGATCGGCGAAAGTAGCAGGCACGCCGATGTTCACGGCAGCCTTGTAGCGCGTGCCCTCCACCGTGGCATAGCAGGCGTAGACGCCCTCGCCGATGGCCAGCAACAGGGGCTCTACCTCCAGATTAGCCGTGGCGAAGCCGAAATCGTGACCCTCGCCGCGGCCCGGCCGCACGGTGCCCGACAACGCATAGGGACGTCCCAACAGCTCGGCCGCCTCGCGCACGTTGCCTTCCTGCAAAAGCCCGCGAATGCGGGTGGACGTGACGGGCACGCCGCCCTCGGCCACCAACTCATGGCCGTGCACGGCCATGCCGAAGCGCTCGCCCCAGGAGCGCAGGTCTTCGACGTTGCCCATGGCACGGGCGCCGAAATGAAAGTCCGAGCCAATGTGGATGGACGAGGGAACGCTTCCCCCGAAACAGCTTTCCAGAAACGCATCGGGGCTCTGAGCAGCGAATTCGCGCGAGAACGGCAGTACCACCACCGTGTCCACATCCTGCTCCGCCAGCTTGGCAATGCGCGCCTCGTTGGTCATGAGCTTCTTCAGGCTCTCAGGCCGGAAAAGCTCGTCGGGATCGATGTCAAAGGTGATGACGGCGCTGGGGCGCCCCTGCTCGCGAGCGGCGTTGACCGCTTCGCCGATGATGAAGCGATGGCCCTCGTGCACGCCATCGAAGACACCGAAGGCCACCGCAGCCCCATCAAGCACCCTGCCGTCAAAGGCCTCATCGGCCCTAGAGATCACCGTAGCCACGAGCTACTCCTCTCGGAAACACGCAGCGGGACACGCACAAAGCCTTATCCTGCTGATATTGGTACAGCGCAATGATGCGATTATCGTACACCAAAGCGACGGTTTCGCCATCCTCCCACGGAGCGCAACTCTCGCGCACTCCCGAGGTGCAGGCGCAGATCTCATCGGCCAGGGCGCCGAAGGACCGCTCGCACAGGGTAAGCTCGGCGGCCGGCAGCGCATTGCCGTGAGACACCCGCTCGGCTTGGCTCTGGTTCACGTAGACAAAACGCAGGCCCAGGGCGCGCAGCGGATCGAGGGCCGCGCGCTCGCCGATTTCCTCGAGCGTTTCCAGGCTCACGCAGTCGTCCAAGCCGATAAAGCCGGCCTTCGTGCGACGGAGCGCCCCCACATGGGCCGGACAGCCCAAGGCGTTGCCGATATCGCGGGCCAACGCCCGAATATAGGTGCCCTTCGAGACGGAAAAGCCGATGTCCCAACGGGCCGGCTCGGTGCCATCGGCCCCGTAAATACCTAAAAGCTCGGCCGCGTACACCTCGATATCCCGCGGCTCCAAGTTGATGATGCGCCCCTTGCGAGCAGCGTCGTAGGCCTTCACGCCATCCACCTTGATGGCGGAATAGGCCGGCGGCAGCTGCTTGGACTTCCCCACCAAGCTGGCCACGAAGGTGGTGGCGAAGAAGGGGTCGAACACCTCGTCGGGCACGTCTCCCGTGCGGATGACCCGGCCTTCGCAGTCGTCGGTATCGGTGGCAGCACCGAAGATGACGGACACGATGTAGGACTTATCATGCCCGGTCAGATAATTGTCCAGACGCGTAGCCGGCCCAATGCAAATGGGCAGCACGCCCGAGGCCAAGGGGTCAAGCGTGCCCGTATGGCCCACGCGACGCTCGCCGAAGATGCGCCGGCAGCGATTGACCACATCGTGGGAGGTCATGCCCGAGGGCTTGTCCACTGCCACCATGAGGCAGAGATCCGTGGTACCGCGCTTCACAGGCACTCCTCAGCCACCACAGGGCACGGGATGCCCAAAAGCTGGGCCACGGCAGCCACGGCCTGGGGCAGCAGCTCGTGAATGGTGAAGCCCGCGGCAGCGCGATGGCCTCCCCCGCCGAACTGAGCCGCCAGGGCGGCCACGTCGGTGTCGTCCTTGGCGCGGAAGCTGCCACGTACTTCGGTGGCCTGCTCGCGCAACATGCACGCCACCGATACGCCCGCTACCGAGCGCAGCACATCGATGAGGGGCTCGGCATCGGACTTCACAGCGCCGCAGCGAGCGAAATCTTCCAGCGAGAGCCACGACATAACCGCACGGCCGTCGGACGAGAAGGCCATGTGATCGATGGCCACCGCCTCCAGGGCCACCGAGGCCCGAGAGCGATTTTGGTAGAAGTTGCGCGAGATAACCGACGGCTCGGCCCCAGCAGCCACCATTTCAGCGGCCGCCGCAAAAGCAGCGTTGTCGGCGTTCTGGTATTGGAAGCGCCCCGTGTCGGTCATAAGACCGGTGTAAGCGCAGGTGGCAATGAGCTGAGCGCGATCGCAGCCCAGAAGTGCGGCCAGCTGCCATATCAGCATGGTGGTGGAGGCCACGTCGGGGTCGGTATAGCTGAGCTGGCTCATGGCGTGGGGCACCGCGTGATGGTCGATAGTAACGGTGAAGGCCGCCCGCTCCTGAAGTCGCGCGCCATCGCCCAATCGCTCGGGCGTGGGAACATCGACGGCAATGAAGCTGTCGCAGGGCCCGTCAAACGAAACCGCCGGCACCAGCTCTTGGCTTCCCGGCAGAAACGCCAGCGTGCCATCGATGGGCTCGTTGCGCGCCAAGACAACCGAAACCTGCTTGCCGCACTGTCGCAGCGCCCAAGCCAAAGCCAGCTGAGAGCCCAGGCAGTCGCCGTCGGGACTCACGTGACCGCAGATAACGTAGTTATCGTGCGTCAGCAGCTGTTGGGCAATTTCTTCCAGGGTGGTGTTCGTCTGAGGGGTTACCGCCATAGATTAATACTCCCGATCCTCGCCAATGGTGTCGTCGACGATCTTGCCTTCCAGATGCTCGCGCTCGGTGTTAAGCGCATAGTTGATGGCCTCGGCCTGGTCCACCGACTTATCGACAAAGAAGCGCAGCTCGGGAGCAACGCGCCACGAGAGCTTCTTGGCCATGAGCGAACGGATATGACCCGCAGCGGCCTCGAAGGCAGCCTGCACATCGGCATAGCGGTCGGGATCCACGGTGTAGTACACGTTGCACACGGAGCGATCGTAGCTTACCTCGCACCCGGTGATGGTAACCATATGCAAGCGCGGGTCGGACACGTCGAACAGAAGAATGCTGGCAATAACCTCGCGGGCCTGCTCGTTCACCTTACGGTTGGAAGCACTCTGTTTCATAATGCCATCTCCTCAATTGAGACTTATAGGATGCTTCAAAGTATAAATAAGAAATGACCAGCAAGTACGCCGAGTGAATTACGTCACAAAACTGGAAACCTTTAAAAGTCGGAAAAGCAGCTGCCGGACAGGGGGTGCGCCCCCGTGCGCAGGTTCCGCAGCGAAAACCCTACACCTCTCTTTCGAGAAGAGCAGAGCAGCCGGCGGGAGACCCGTGTGCCTCCGCGCGCAGGTTCCGCAGCGACGAGAACAGCCCAGTGGGCTGTTCTCCAAAGCGAGGACTGCTTGAGCACGGAGGTATGCGGGTCTCCCGTCGGCGGACAGGCTACTCGGTTCTTTCGACTTCCTTCACCTGATAACCCTCGATGGTATCCCCCACCTTCAGGTCCTGGAACTTCTCGATGCCGATGCCGCACTCGTAGCCCTGCTTCACGGTCTTCACGTCGTCCTTGAAGCGGCGCAGCGAGGCCATGACGCCCTCGAAGATAACGGTGCCGTCGCGTACGATGCGCACCTTGTCGTCGCGGTTGATCTCGCCTTCCACAATGTAGCAGCCGGCGATGGTGCCCACCTTCGGCACCTTGAAGGTCTCGCGCACCTCGGCGATACCGGTGTCCTCTTCCACGATATCGGGGGACAAGAGGCCCACGCGGGCGGCATTGATGTCCTCGATGGCCTGGTAGATAACACGGTACAGGCGAATGTCCACCTTCTCTTTCTCGGCCTGCTGGCGGGACTTGCCCGTGGGACGCACGTTGAAGCCGATGATGATGGCGTCGGAAGCGGCGGCCAGGGTGACGTCGGTTTCCGTGATGCCGCCCACGGCGGAGTGGACGATGTTGATGCGCACCTCGGACTGGTCCATCTTCTCGAAGGCGTCGCGCAGAGCCTCGATGGAGCCCTGAACGTCGGCCTTCACGATGAGGTTCAGATCGGTCTGCTTGCCTTCCTCGATGCGGCTGAACAGGTCATCCAGGCTCATATGGCTCTTGGTTTCCTGAGCGGCCAGGCGGGCGCGCAGGGCACGCTCCTCAGCCAGCTTGCGAGCGTCGCGCTCGTCCTCGAAGACGCGGAACTCGTCGCCAGCGGTGGGCACGGAGTTCAGGCCCAGAATCTCGACCGGATCGGCGGGCTTGGCCTCGGACACGTGCTCGCCGCGCGGGTTCACCAGGGCGCGCACGCGGCCGTAGCTGGTGCCGGCCACTACCACGTCGCCGGTGTGCAGGGTACCGCGCTGGATAAGCACCGTGGCCACAGGGCCGCGGCCCTTGTCCAGGTTGGCCTCGATAACGAAGCCGGAGGCCTCGGCATCGGGGTTGGCCTTGAGCTCCAGCACGTCGGCCTGCAGCAGGATGGTTTCCAGCAGGTCGTCGATGTGCAGGTTCTTCTTGGCCGACACCTCGACGAACATGTTGGAGCCGCCCCACTCCTCGGGAATGACGCCGTACTCGGTGAGCTCCTGGCGCACGCGGTCGGGATTGGCACCGGGCTTGTCGATCTTGTTGACGGCCACCACAATGGGCACCTCGGCAGCCTTGGCGTGGTTGATAGCCTCGATGGTCTGCGGCATGACGCCGTCGTCGGCAGCTACCACCAAAACGATTACGTCGGTGACCTGGGCACCACGGGCACGCATGGCGGTAAAGGCCTCGTGACCCGGAGTGTCGATGAAGGTGATCTGGCGGCCGTCGATGTTCACCACGGAAGCGCCGATGTGCTGGGTGATGCCGCCGGCCTCGCTGGCCACCACGCCGGTGT
>CAJUFS010000046.1 GCA_910585575.1 uncultured Adlercreutzia sp.
TTCTGCTCGTGGCTGTGCCCCACCATGCTCATCGACCGCATCCGCGACTTCTTCCGCTCGCCTAAGAAGCGCCGGGAGTTGGCCGAGAAGAAGAATTCCGAGATCAAGGCCATTTCAAAGCAGGAGATCGAGCTTCTGAAGGGCGCCAAGGAAGGTCATGCCTGCGGTGCGTGCGGCAAGTGCCAGCCGAAGCCCCACGGCAAGGTGGATTCCCGCCACGCGGTGCTGGGCGGCGCGCTCTTGTCCACGGCCATCTTCGGCTTCCCGGTATTCTGCCTGGTGTGTCCTGTGGGCCTGACCTTCGCCACCGTGCTTTTGGTGTGGCGTGCGTTCTCGGCCGGCGACGCCACCATCGGGTTGATTCTTATTCCGGCGCTGCTTGTTGTGGAGCTGGTGGTGCTGCGCAAGTGGTGCAGCAACTTCTGCCCGCTGTCGGCGCTGATGAATCTGGTGTCGCGCTTCTCGCGCACCTTCGTGCCGGTCATCAACGACGAGAAGTGCCTGGAGACGGCGAAGGCCACGTCCTGCAGCAAGTGCGCCGAGGTATGCGAGGCCGACATCAACATTCGCCATCCTGAATTCGGGCTGCGCACCATGGCCGACTGCACCCGCTGCCGCAATTGTGTGGACGTGTGCCCCACGAAGGCTATTACTATGCCGGTGTTTGTGGGCAAGAAGGCAGGGAAGACTGTGGTGGAGATTCCCGATCCCGTTATGGACGATGAGCTTCGTCCGGGGCTTGAGTAGCAATAACTGATCGATGCCGTCCGAAGACTTTGGGAGAGGTTTTCGGACGGCAGAAGAGGAGCGATCATGGTTGAGAGGATTGATGCGGCGGCCCATCGTCATGTGGGTACCGCCTTTGCGGCCGTGGACAGCGCGGCTATTCGTGTTCATCGCGAGCGGTGCGCCAAGGTGCGCAACCGCAACGTGGACTGTCTGAAGTGCGCCGCGGCTTGCACGTCGGGCTGCATTTCCCTGGTGGAGGGCGAGCTGGTTATCGACGCGGCCCAGTGCGTGGGCTGCGGTACCTGTGCGACGGTGTGCCCTACCTGTGCGTTAGAGTCGCTGAATCCTAGCGATGCTCAGCTGAAAGCGGCGTGTCTGGCCGCGGTCTCGGATGCCGCGGTGGTGATTGCCTGCAGTCAGGCAACAGCGGCCTTGGAAGGGCTGCTTGTCGAGGGCTCCTGTGCTGAAGTGGTGTGCGCGGGACGGGTGGACGAGTCGCTTTTGGCGGGACTGGCCGCCGAGGGCGTGACGCAGGTCACGGTGCTCTGCGGCGCGTGCGACCGCTGCGCCCAGCGCCATGGCCGTGCTACGGCCGAGCTGGTGGCCGAGACGGCTCGCTTGGTGCTGAATGCCTGGGGCAACGCTATGACGGTAACGGTGACCGATGTTCCGCCGGCGTCGGTGTTGTGCGAAAGTGTGACGGTGGCTGACGCCCCGAGCGCTCGCGATGGCTACTTCGCCGAGGAGCGCGCGTGCGAGCCTTTGCGCGCTGCGATCGAAGAGGGTGCGCCAGCTTCGGAAGGCGTTCCGGTTGAAAGCAGGGCGGACGGCGCTGCGCCGGCTGAGAAAGACGCGGTTGCGCAGGCGAACGAGGTCGACGCTTCCGCCCCCATCTCCCTTTCCTCGCCCGAGGCCGAGGCGGCCGATGTGACAGCGGGAACTGGCTTGCGCTTCTACTGGAACTCCGGCCATAGCCGCAAGGTGTCCCAATCCATGCACGTCATGAAGGACGGCACCCTGCCGCATTTTCTGCCCGACCGCCGCGAGCGTCTGCTTGACGCCCTGGCTCAGCTGGGCGAGCCGAAAGCTGCCAAACTGGCGTGTCGCCTGTGGGGCGCGGTGGTCATCGACGGCACGAAGTGCGAGTCGTGCCGCATGTGCGCCACCTTCTGCCCGACGGGCGCCATCGCGAAGTTCGACGAGGCCGACGGGACCTTGGGCGTGACCCATACGCCCGGTGACTGCGTGAAGTGCGGAAGCTGCCAGGACATTTGCCCGGCCGATGCCATTGCGCTGCTCGATGAGGTGCCGACGGCGTGGTTAGTGAACGGCGAGAAGCACCGCTATGCCATGGCCGGGCGCCCTGTTAGCTTGACGGACAACCCCCATCAGATTCTCGATACGTTCCGCCTCGACTTCAACGGAGACATTTTCGAGCGCTGATGCCCTTTCCTCAAGCAGGACGAGCGCCATCTCCCGGCCGCTTCGGTGGTCACGGTGCTCCGATCTGCCGCCCCCGGTGCCGCTATCCTCTTCAAGGCGCCGGGGGCTTTTCTATACCAGAGGCAAGCGCAGGGTGAAAATCGTGCCTTCCGCAGCAGTGCTGGTGGCGCTCAAGGTGCCCCGGTGAGCCTGGGCGATGTCGCGGGCGATGGCCAGCCCTAGGCCATAGCCGTTGGGGGAGCCTTCGGTGGTGGTCGGAACGGCGGCGGGGTTGCTTGCGTTGCCCTCCGCCGCCAGCGCGCCATGGGTGCGGGCCTTGTCCACGCGGTAGAAGCGGTCGAACAGGTGGGCCAGGTCTTCTTCGGCAATGACGTCGCCGGTATTGCGCACGCGCAGACAGGCCGTGCGTTCCTCCGCGCGCAGGGTTACCTCGACGCAGCCCCCGGGATTCGTGTACTTGCACGCGTTGTCCAGCAGCACCGCCACCAGGCGCTGCAGGCGACGTTCGTCGCCAGCGACGGTCAGCCCCGATTGCACGGTGCTTTCCCAGGTCAAACCTCGCTCGAACGCTACCGATTCGAAGGTGAGGGCCTCACCGTCCACCAGGCGGCTGAAGTTCACGGGGGTGCGGGGCACGGCAGCGGCTGCGGCCGAGGAGCGCGCCAGGTCCAGCATATCGGTGACCAGGCCCTGCATGCGCTCGGCCTCCATCTGGGTGCTCTCGATCCACTGGGCCTGGCTGGCAATGGTCTCGTCCTTGCGCTTGCGCAGGATGGCGTTGTTGGCCAGGATGACGGTGAGGGGCGTTTTCAGCTCGTGGGACGCATCGGCCACGAACTGCTGTTGCTGGGTCCATGCCTGCTGCACCGGTCGCAGGGCCCATCGGGAAAAGACAAGGTTGAGCAGGAAAAGGATGGCCAGGGCGCCCATGCCGACGCCCGCCAGCACCAGGGCCAGCGACTTCCACGATTCGGCGGCAGCGCTGTCGGCGAAGGCCACCACGGTGGCGGGGCCGACGGTCTGCTTCGCAAAGAACAGGCCGTCGCCGTCGAGGAGTCCCCGTGAAGCGGCGGAGGCGGTGGCCTGCGTGAGAGCATCGACCAGCACGGCCTCGGGCACCGAGGCGCTGGAGTATTCCGGAAGGGCTACCGCGGTGCCGTTTTCGCAGTAGTACACCGCCATGGGCAGGGGCGTCTCGCCGCCCGTGCGCGGATCGCCGCCAATTTGGGGCGGTGCGAATCCCTCGTCGCCTTCGGTGGGCGTGTTCGCGTCCTGCTCGGTGCCGCCCTGGGGCGTGGCGGTGCCCCCTGGCTGCTCGTCTGGGCCGGTGGGATCCGTGGGAATGTGAGGAACGCCCGGCGTGTCGTTGGCGGGCGCCTCTTCGAAGGGGAGCAGCGGATTTTTCTCGGGCACCAGCTGGGGCCGCTCGATGGCGCGGTTGGCCGCCTGGGCCAGGGTGCGGTACACGTCGTCGGTGTCGCTGCGATAGTCCATGTAGCAGATGGCGGTGAAGGAGCCGGCCAAAACCAACGTGGCCAGACCCATATTCACCGCAATGAATTTGATGCGCAGCCGCCGCAGCAAGGGCAGCGTGCCGTCGGTGCGGTCTGGCGCCGGCAGGTGATCGATGAGAATGTCGAGAGGGGAGCGCATGGGCACGGCTCAGCGCGGCGCGGTCTAGCGGTCAGCGCTCTCGTCGGTGCCCTCGACGAAGCGATAGCCGACGGAGCGGATGGTCTCGATGATGGAGGATGATCCCAGATGCGTCAGCTTCTTGCGCAGAAACGAGATATAGGCCTCCACGTTATTGTCGCCGGCGCTGGAATCGGGACCCCAGGCGCGGCCGATGAGCGCGTCCTTGGAAATGACGGCGCCCGGGGAGGCCATGAGAATGCGCGCGATGGCGTATTCCTTCTGGCTGAGACGAATGGTGGAATCGCCGCAGGTAAGGTCGAAGCTTTCCAGGTCCAGGGAGAGGTCGCCGGCCTTCAGCGTCTCGAACATCACGTCGCCCTGGCGGCGGGTGAGGGCACGCAGGTGCGCCATCAGCTCGGCCGGGGAGAAGGGCTTGGTCATGTAGTCGTCGGCTCCGGCATCGAGTCCTGTGATCTTATCCTGGGTGCCGTCGCGGGCCGTGAGCAGCAAGATGGGCGTGCTCACATGGGCGCGCCGCAGGCTTTGCGCCACGGTGAAACCGTCGGCCTTGGGCAGCATGACGTCCAGGATGATGACGTCGTAAATGCCCGACGATCCGTAATCGATGCCCGCCTGGCCGTCGTGGACCAAATCGACCCCATAGCCGTTGTCTTCCAGAATGCGGCCGAGCGCCTCGGCGAGGCGGACGTCGTCTTCTACTACCAGAACGCGCATGGCGGCCCCCTTGGGTCCCGAAAGGCGGATGTTTGCTGCGAGTTCCATTGTAGCGGCGCGGCTGAAAGCTCCCTGAAAAAATCCGCTGCTTCAGGCACTTTTCAGGATATCCCCGTAGGATTGCCTTCGCTTTGAGAGGAAGGAAAGAGCATGGGCGGCTATCACAGCGTCTTCAAGCGCGTCGAGAAGAAGTATCGCATCGACCCCGCGCAGCGTCGGGCCGTCGAGGCGGCGGCTGCGGCGTGGATGGCCGTGGATGCCTACGGGCGCACGCGCATCACCAGTCTGTATTTGGACACACCCGATCGGGCGATGATTGCACGGTCGGTGGAGAAGCCTCTGTACAAGGAGAAGCTGCGCCTGCGTGCCTATGGCGAAGCAGCCGGGCTGGCGCTCATGGCTGCGTTCATGGTTGGCCCGATGGTGCGCTCGCTTGGGGAGCCGCCGCTTTCCGAAGCCGTGGTGGAAGCTCGGGCGCACGCTGGCTGCTCGGTGGCCGGCTTGGCCGATCCCTTGGCGGTGACGGTGTTCTTCGGCATTAAGAAGAAGTTCAAGGGCATTGTGTACAAGCGGCGCTTGGCCCTTTCGCTGCCGGCGGCGTTGGCCTTCGTCAGCGGCACGGCCTACGAAGTGGCCAGCACGCGCTGGCCTCTGGCCGATCCTGGGCAGGCTGCCGAGGCGCTCAATGCGCAGACGCGTCAGATTGCCCGCGAGCTGGAGGCGGCCATGGGCCGCGTCACGCCGCTGGTGCCCTCCATGGGCATTGCCTGCGATCGCGAGGCCTGGGCCGTGCAGGAGATGTTGCCGACGGGAGGCGAGCTGGCGGCCAGTGTCGACAGCCCGGCCGACGCGCTGTTCGATCCCGAGCTGCGGCTCACCTTCGACGACCGACTGGAGTATTGGGATTGCTTCCGACCTCAGATGGGATGGTGCCCCATTATCGCGCCCCGGGAGTCCATCCTCGAGATCAAAAGCGCCGGGCCCTACCCGCGCTGGTTGGTGACAGCGCTGTCGGCCCACGCCATCTACCCCGCCTCCTTCACCAAATACGGCAACGCCTATCAGCTGAGCAAGAAGCAACGGCCAGTGCGGCGGGGTGCATCAAACCAACTGTTTTTGGCACCAGCACTGAGAAAAGAGAGGATTCATTATGCTTGATGCTGCGTTTACGTCGGTTTTCGGCACGTCCGAGTCGCTGGTAGGGGCGGTCTCTACGGGCGGCTTCCTGGTCTGTTGCCTTTTCTCGGTGGTGCTGGGTGCCGCCTGCGCCGCCATCTACATGTTCCGCCACAATTACTCGAAGAACTTCGTGGTCACGCTGGCGCTGCTGCCCCTCATTGTGCAGATGGTCATCACCTTGGTGAACGGCAACTTGGGCGCGGGCATTGCGGTCATGGGCGTGTTCAACCTGGTGCGTTTCCGCTCCATTCCCGGTTCGGCGAAGGACATCGGCAGTGTGTTTCTGGCTATGGCCATCGGCCTGGCCACGGGCATGGGCTTTCTGGTGCTGGCCTGCGTCTTCACCGTGGTGGTGGGCGTGGTGAACCTGCTGTTCGTGCTGACGCCCTTCGGCAAGCCGCGGGAGCCGGGCAAGACGCTGCGCATTACCATCCCCGAGGATCTGGAATACGACGGCGTGTTCGATGAGGTGCTCAATCGCTATGCAGCCGAGTCGGAGCTGACCGAGGTGACCACCACGAACATGGGCAGCCTCTTCCAGCTCACCTATCAGCTGCGTCTGCGTCAGCCGGGGCTGGAGAAGGCCATGATCGACGAGCTGCGCTGCCTGAACGGGAACTTGAAGATTTCCCTGGGCATGACCCCGGCGGGGCGCGAGACGCTCTAGCAGCCGCGGCTCGGCCGTTCGCCAACAACTTCAAAAAAAGAACGAGAGGGAGAGATCTATGGTGCGAAGAAATATGAAACGAATGACAGGACCGACACGCCGGGCGCTCTGGGCCCGCGGGGCGGTGGCCTCGGCCTTGGCGGCTACCTTGGCGCTGTCCGGCTGCACGGTTGCCGCGTACGACAGCGATGATGCCGATACGGCGGCCTCGTCGACAGAAGGTGCGGCCACCAGCGAGGAAGAGGTAGATTGGGCCTCCCTCATTGATATTGCGGGTATGGATTTCTCCTATTCCGATCGCGATAAGGACGCCACCTACGACGAAGCGTCGGCAACGAAGATTGCCTTGGCGGGACAGTCGGCCTCGGTGGAGGGCGACGGCGCCTCTGCTGAAGGCGCAACGGTCACCATCTCGGCGGCGGGCACCTATGTGCTTACCGGCGAGTTGTCTGCCGGTTCCGTGGTGGTGAACGCCTCCAAAGAAGACAAGGTGCAGCTGGTGCTCGACGGGGCCTCGATCCGTAATGAGACGGGGCCGGCGCTGAACATCCAGCAAGCGGACAAGGTGTTTGTCACGCTGGCGGCGGATACGCAGAACGCTCTGGCCGACGGTGCTTCCTATGCCCTGGAGGAAGGGGAGGACGAGCCCAACGCGGCACTCTACTCCAAGGACGATCTGACCATCAACGGCACCGGCGCGCTCACCGTAGAGGGCAATTATCGTCATGGGGTGAATTCCAAGGACGACCTGGTCATCACCGGTGGCGCCGTAACGGTGACGGCGAAGGAGGATGCCCTGCTCGGCAAGGATTGCGTGAAGGTGGCTGACGGCTCCTTCGCTCTGACGGCCGGTGGCGACGGCGTGAAGTCCAGCAACGATGAGGATCCCACGCGGGGCTTTGTCAGCATCGACGGTGGTGCCTTTGCCGTCGAGGCGGGCGACGAGGGCTTCCAGGCGGCAACCTATCTGCGGCTTGCCGGAGGCGAGGCGCAGGTAAAGGCCGCCGATCACGCCCTGCGCTCGGATATCGAAGCAGCTCTGATCGACGGCGTCTATACTGTCGAGGCGGGCGGCAAGGGCATGAATGCCGAAACGAAGTTCACCCAGGACGGCGGCGCACTGACTGTGACTGGGTGCGACGAGGGCATTGAGGCCCAAGAAGTGATCATCAACGATGGCGTGGTGGACATCACGGCCTCCGACGACGGCATCAACGCCGCCAAGGCCGAGCGTGCCTCCAACGACAACGAGACGGCGGAGACGGCGGGTGACGCGCAAGATGCAACCGCCGCTTCGGGCACCAGCGATGGGGCTGGCACGGCCGACGGTGCAACTGGGAGCGGCGACGCGTCGGGCGCCGACGGCGATGCGCAGCGCACCGAGGGCCAGGACGGCCAAACCCCGCCCGAGTTGCCGGAAGGCGCACAGCCTGGCGAGGGCCAGACCCCGCCCGAGCTGCCCGAAGGCGTCGACCCCGGCCAGCGGCCTGAGGGCCAGGAGGGGCAGGCGCCCGAGCCTCCCGCGGGTCAGCAGGGCGAACGTCCTGAAATGCCCGAGGGTATGGAGCCCGGGCAGCGGCCCGAGGGGGACGGCCAGGGCGGCCCCGGCGGCATGCGAGGCGGTGCCGGCGGTCCCGTGGCCGATAACGCCAGCGAGCAGTGCCTCATTCAGATCAACGGCGGCTCGGTCTCCATCGATGCGGGCGGCGATGGTTTGGATTCCAACGGTTATGTGGAGGTGACGGGCGGCACCGTGCTGGCCAATGGCTCGGCTGGCGGTGGCGACAGCGCCCTGGACTACGAATACGGCGCCACCATCACGGGCGGCACCGTGCTGCTGGCGGGCTCGACGGGTATGGCCGAGACCTTCTCGGAGGGCAGCACGCAGCCCTTCGCTTTGGTGGAAGTTGCGGGCTCGGCGAACAGCACGCTGGTTCTGACCGACGAGGCCGGCCAGGAGCTGGCGTCCTATACCGTGCCGAAGGCCTTCCAGTGCGTGGTGGTATCGGCGCCGGCGCTGACTGAAGGCGCCACGGGGGCGTTGACGGTGGATGGCGCCACAACGGACTTTACGGTGTCCACCACGCCGACGGGCGGTATGGGAGCCATGGGCGGCCGCGGCGGCGGTCCCCATGGCGAACGTCCCGACGGGAATAGCGCTTCGGAAGCTAACGGCTCCCAAGACGGGACTTCGGAGGCGCCGCAGCAACGCGGCGCTGGGCAAGCGAGCCCGCAAGCTGAGGTGACGGCCTAGAAACCGCCGGCCGTCATCGGGCAACAAGTGGGAAAAGAGCGGGAAGTTTGCGCTAGACTAGTGCATTGCAGAACGCGGTTACGGCCCTGGGGCGCAGTAATATCTACGCTGCCCGGGGCCGTTTTTTGTGCACGAGGTCCCTGGAAACTGACGATTTTACGGGAAAGGGCTCTCATGCAATCGGATGCTTCTTCGGCCTCGCGCGGTTCATCGCTGACGGCGCTGCTGGGCGTCTTCTATGCCTGCGGCTTTCTGGCGGGCTTCAACGAAAATTTGGTGAACATGGCGCTCGTGGCCATTATGGGTGCGTTCAGCGTCGATGCGGTTACGGCCCAATGGCTGGTCACCGGCTATATGATTGCCGTCACGGTGGTGGTGACGTGTATGGCCTACTTGTACCGCCGTTTCTCCATGCGTGCGCTGTTTCTGACGGCCTCGCTGCTGAGCATGGCGGGGTCGCTGGGCGGTCTGGTGGCTCCCAACTTTGCCGTACTCATGATAGGCCGCCTGGTCCAGGCCGCGGGTACCGGTGTTTTCATTCCCCTTATGATGAATGTCATTGTCGATAAGGTGCCCCATCAGAATATGGGCACCTATCTGGCCGTAGGCAGCTGCATGATCACGCTGGGGCCCGCCACGGCGCCCATTGTGACGGGCTTTCTCGTTAGCGACTGGGGGTGGCGCAGCGTGTTCGTCGTGCCTCTTGCGGCAGCGGCCCTGCTCCTTGTGGCGGGTTTCGTGGTGGTGCGCGATGATCGTCCTGGCCAGCGCAAGGCTCTCGATGGTCTCTCGGTACTGCTGACGGCGCTGGGCGTCACCCTGCTTTCTTGGGGCTTGTCGGAGTTGACGCTGCGCCCTGTGGCTGGCATGGCGGCTTTGGCCGCCGCGGTGGGGGTGCTGGCGCTTTTTGCGTGGCGGCAGCAGCGCCTCGCGTCTCCCTTGGTGAGCATGGCCCCCTTCGGTCAGCGCTCGTTTTGGCCGGCGGCTCTGCTGGTGGTGATCACCATGATGACCTACTTCTCGCTCAGCGTGCTGGCGCCGCTGTACTTCGAGGAAGCGGCGGGTCTGACCGCCTCGCTGGCAGGCCTGCTCATGGTGGCGCCGGTGCTGGCCAATGCCACGGCGTCGCTGGTGTCGGGGCGCGTCCTTGATCGCAAAGGGGAGTGGCCGCTTCTGCCTGCCGGACTGCTGGTGGCGGTCGTGGGTCTGCTGGCGGCTTTGGGCGGTGCCGTCCAGCAAAGCGTTGCCATGGTGACGGTGGGGCTCTTCTTCGGCTATCTGGGCACGGGCATGGTGCTGTCGCCGGCGCAAACGGCGGGGCTGCGCCGTCTTCCCGACGAGCTTGACTCCCATGGCGTGTCGCTTATGAGCATGGCCGTGCAGCTGGCCGCCTGCTTGGGGCCGGCGGCCTACGTGGGCGTGATGAGCTCGGCGGCCGCCCGGGCCGCGGCGGGCGGTGCGGCGGGGGGAGCGGCTTCGGCCACGGGCTTTGCCTGGGCCATGGGGGCGGCTCTCGTGGTGGCCGTGGCAGGATTGGTGCTGGCCGCCATCTATGCTCGGGCTATGCGCTCCCTGCCCGCGGCGGGACGGTAGCGCGCTGGCCGCTTTGGCCGCTTCGCCTGAACCGTGCTCCACTGCTTTACTTGGATGGAGTACAATGGCGTTATCGACGAAGAGAACGGGGCTTGTGTGCCGGCGCTCGGGCGCTCACGCGGCTCCGTAAGAGAGGAACTGCTCCATGGCTGATATTCGCACCTCCGACGTGGACGACTTGCTGACGGTGCTTGCCACCCTCGACGACCCGGACACCATCTTCGCGCTCTTGGAGGATCTGTTCACGGTGCGTGAGATTCGTGAAACGTCCCAGCGTCTGCTGGTGGCGCGCATGTTGGCGGCGGGGAAGTCCTATGCGGCCATCGAGGCAGAAACGGGAGCCTCGGCTACCACCATTGCCCGCGTATCGAAATGCCTGAGCTATGGCGCGGGAGGCTATGCGAAGGCCCTTGAGGTGCTGCAAGATCAGGGGGAGGGTGTCCCCGTCAGCTAAGAGCGCTGTCGAAAGCACTTTCGGCGAAGTCCATAAAAAGAAACAGGGAGGCGGCTTCAAGCCGCCTCCCTGGGGTTCGAGAACGGATTGGGGAGATCCGATTCTCGCGAGAATCGGGGAATGTGGGGAACCCGATTCTCAAAAAGAGAGAAGAAGGAAAGGAAAGAGGAAAAGGTTTTCTTTTCCGTTTCGCTGATTGCAGTATAGGAAGTTTTTCGGCAGGGGAGAATAGCCTGGAGCCGTTGGTTACCCGCGTGTAAAGAATCCTGCACTTTTCTGTGACTTATGGAGAAAATGTAAACCATGGTTAACCCTATTGCCTCTGGGATATAGTTAACTTAATATAACTTTCGTCGCAAGGGACGAAGAACTTCAACGAACCCCCTTCAAGAAGGATCTTCAGACCGACGACATCCTCCTCTCTTCTTGTTTTACTGGGTGGCGAAGCTTCTCCTCGTCTCGCTGTCGCCACAAAACGAAACCCGCAGGATTCCCCTCCCTGCGGGTTTTCGTATTTCTAGGGTCTCTTCCGTATTTCATGAGTTTCCTGCTCTCCATTTCGCCTTGTTGACGCGGCGTTTTCAACGGAAACAAAGCTATGGCACCGATTTTACGAAGGCTGGTTCGGCTCTCTTTTCCTCGGTTTCGCAGTCATCATTGAGCTAGCAGGTCAAAAGGTCGTCGTCGCCCGTGCACAGCGACGCATACGCCTCGTGCGCCTTACGCGAAAGAGTCGCAGGCGCCGGACCTCACCACATAGCGAACGTTGAGGAATGGAGATAGTCATGAAGTTACGCAATTTGGGGTGGATGGCGGTGTGCGGCTTGTTTGCCGTGAGCCTGGCAGGTTGCTCTGCGGCAACAACCGATCAGGGTCAGACGTCAGGCGATCAGGCTCAAGCGACGCAGCAAGCTGCCGACCAGCAATCTAATGGTCAGACCCAGGAGCAAGTAGAGCAAGCCTCAGCGAAGGCCGACGAGGCCACGGCCAAGCAAGAAGCGTCCGATCCGGCTGATCTGCAGATTGTCGACTCGGGTTGGTTCGTGTCTGACAATGGCATGGTCGATTTTGCCGTCGAGGTTCAGAATCCCAATCAGACGGTTGAAGCCGTTGACCCGGTCATCGAGGTTGTGGGCAAGGACGATGCGGGCAACGTGCTGTTCGACGAGAAAATCGAGACCCCGAGCGTTCTGCCGAACTCTACCTACTACTATTCCTATGTGGCAGGTATGACGGCCCAGAACGGCGCCACGGACGAGGAAACGGTCAAGCCGGCTACGGTCGACTTCTCCGTGACCACCCCCGAGGGATCCTGGGAAGCCACTGATGAGACGCTGGCCAATGTGTACACCGTGCAGGATAACGGTGCCAAGGACAGCGAGTTCGGTGCCAAGGAATTCACGGGCACGGTAACGGCTTCCAAGGCCCTGGACGAGGCAACCCAGTCCCGTGTGGATGTGGTGCTTCTGGACAAGGACGGCAAGATCGAGGGCGGCTACTTCAAGATTGTCGATACCGAGCCGGGCAAGGCGGCCGATTACGATATCTTCGCCATCGATGCTCCCGATTACGCCAGCTATGCGGTGTACGCGAGCCCCTGGAACGACGCCGAGGATTCTGACGCTTCGAGCAAGTAGCACGCGGCGCAACAAACTGCGCTTTATAGGGAAGGCCCCTGATGATCAGGGGCCTTCCTTGGGTTTTCGGGCGCCGCGGGCACCCGATGCTGTACCGAGAGGCGAGGCGCTAGGCGCTAGGCGCGCAGGAACGCCTCGTAGCCGCGACGAGCCTCGTAGATGTCGGCCTTGCTGGTTACCTCCCAGGGGGAGTGCATGGAGAGTACCGGCACACCGGAGTCGATGACGTCCATGCCGTATTTCGCCGGGATATAGGCGATGGTGCCGCCGCCGCCCGCGTCCACGCGCCCCAGCTCGGCGGTTTGGAAGCTGACGCCGGCGTCGTCCATGATGCGGCGCACCTGGGCCACGTACTCGGCCGAAGCGTCGTTGGAGCCGCTTTTGCCGCGGGCGCCCGTGTACTTGTTGAACACCAGGCCGCGCCCGAGGAAAGCAGAGTTTTTCGCCTCGAAGACGCTGGCATAGGCCGGGTCGAAGCCGGCGGACACGTCCGAGGACAGCATGCGCGAGCGGGCCAGGGCGCGGCGCAGGGGCAGGGTGCCACCCTCGCCGGCCAGTTCCATGATCTCAGCAATGGTGTTCTCGAAGAAGAGCGAGCCCATGCCTGTAGCGCCCACGGAGCCGATCTCCTCCTTGTCCACGAGCACGCAGACGGCGGCACGGGTGGGCACGTCGTCGCCCAAGGCCAGCTGGGCCACCAGTGAAGTGTAGGCGCAGACGCGGTCGTCCTGGCCGTAGCCGATGACCATGGAGCGATCAAGTCCCAGGTCGCGGGCGCGTCCGGCGGGAACTACTTCCAGCTCTGCGGACAGGAAGTCCTCCTCGGCAATGCCGTACTTGTCGGCCAGCACCGAGAGGACCATGCGCTTCACCGGGTCCTTGGCGGCGTCTTTGCTTGCGTCCTTGTCTGCTTCGCCCGAGGCATCCTCGGCCAGCACGAGCGGACGGTTGCCTATCAGGATGTCCAGGTCCTCGCCCTCCACCACTTTCGCGCCCGTCTTCTCCATTTGCTGGGCGCCCAGGTGGGGCAGCAGGTCGGTCACGCAGAATACCGGGTCGGCCGGGTCGTCGCCGATATTCACCTCGATGACCGTGCCGTCGGTGGTGGCCACCACGCCGTGGAGCGCCAGGGGCAGCGCCGCCCACTGGTAGTTCTTGATGCCGCCGTAGTAATGGGTGTCCAGCAGGGCGAAATCGTTCGTCTCGTACAGGGGGTTCTGCTTGATGTCCAGGCGCGGCGAATCGATATGGGCGCCCAGAATGTTGAGGCCCGCGGACAGGGGCTCGCTGCCCACGTGCACCAGGATGACGGCCTTGCCCTGGGCGCAGGCCCACAGCTTGCTGCCCGAGCCCACGGGGGCGCCGGCTGCCATGGCGTCGGCCAAGGGCTCGTAGCCCGCGGCCTCGGCGGCGGCGATGGCCGCCGTGGCGCATTCGCGCTCGGTTTTGTTCAGCGAGATGAAATCAATGTAGTCGGCCGCCAGGGCCTCAAGGGAGGCCAGGGCGTCTTCGTCGTACTTCTTCCACGCTACTTCGCGTTCCATAGCACCTTCTTTCGACGATGTTTGCTTGGCCCCAGTATGACGCAAAAGACGGCGAAAGGGGAGCGCGTGTCGCGGGTACGTGATGGTTCGGAGGAGGAAGCGGGCTGCGATTGAGCCGCGATGGGCACTGGACACAAAATGGCGGCTGATCGGGGTGAGGGGCCGAGGGCCGCGAAGAGGGGAGGACGAGCAACGGCTTCGCAACGTTCGGCTCCGCGCCCGCAGCGAATCACCTGCGACGGTTCCATAATAGAGAGCGGTTCGGGGCTCCTGGGGATTTGTTTCGTCTCTGCGAAGAGTGAACTTTTCTCAGCGCGTCTCTGTGAGCCAAGCTATAATGACCAAGGTTATATACCGCCTGCGAAGGCAAAGACGAGGCAAAGGAGCAATCCATGAATCTTCGCGATGTTATTCCTACCGCTGAAAACTCCACCAACTTCAACGTGGTTCCCGAGTCCATCACCGAGGTGGGCACCACGCTCGACAATCTGAAGGCTGCCGTTATGGGCGAGACCGGCGCATCTGCCAAGTACGCCGCGTGCGCTCTGGCCGCCAAGGCTCAGGGCTACGATCAGATTGCCCGCCTGTTCGAGGCCACCAGCGCCGCCGAGCAGATCCACATCGGCCTTGAGGCCGGCGTCATCCAGTCCGTCGAGCCCGACTACGAGCGTCCCGCCGCTCCCGATGCCGAGGGCATTGCTACGGACCTGAACCTCATCGCCGGCGCCCTGGGCGAGATCTACGAGACCTCCGACATGTACCCCAGCTTCATCAAGGTGGCTCAGGAGGAGGGCGACAAGAAGGCCGAGTTCGTGTTCACCCGCGCCAAGCTGGCCGAGGCCGTGCATGCCGAGCTGTACATGGACGCCTACAACAACATCGACTGCCCGGACAACGACGCCTACTACCTGTGCCCCATCTGCGGCTACATCCACAAGGGCGACGACTTCGAGAAGTGCCCCATCTGCTTCACCCCGCGCGACAAGTTCCGCGAGTTCTAATCGGCAACGGAAACCAAGCGTTCCCAACAACGGCCGCCCCTCGGGGCGGCCGTTTTGCGTCTAAGACCTGGGGTTGGCTGCCCCGGTTGTCTCATCGCTGGCCGTCCCTATTTAGCGGCTGAGCGCTGCGGGCAGGTGCTTCTTCACCACCTCGATGAACAGCTGAGCGGCGGGGGTGAGCCAGGTGGTTTTGCGGTAGGCCAGCAGTACGGGAAAGGCGAGATCGTCAGAAGGGGAAGGGGCGGTTTGGAGCTGTCCCGCGGCCAACTCGTCGACCACGGCGAAGCGCGGGGCAATGGTGAAGCCCATCCCCAGGGTGACCAGGCGGCGAATGGCGTGGGTGGTCCACAGCTCCATAGTGTCGGCCAGGTCGATGCCGCGTTCAGCCAGGGATCGCTCGAATCCAATACGAAACACGCTGTCGGGCTCGTCGATGATGAAGGGCATCGTGACCGAATGGCCGGAGGTCTGGAGATCGGGAGGAGCCACCGTTGTTGCGACGACGGCCACGGTGCTTACGTGAGCGATGGTCTCTACAACCATGTCGTCGGGGCGCCAATCGACGGCATAGAGCAGCGAAAGGTCGCATTCCGCGTGGGGAAGGGTGCGCGATATTTGGGCCAGCGAGCCGTCGCGCAGGCGCAGACGCACGCCGGGCGCCCGTTCGCGAAACTCCGAGATCACCTCGTTCATGGCGTAGCACAGAAGGCTCTCGGCCACATCGACGCGCAGCTCTCCGGAAAGCTCGCCCTCGGCGGCTGCCAAAGACCCCAAGCGGTCGACGGCGGCAATGATGTCTGCGGCCTGGGTCAGGGCCTCCGCGCCCTTCTGAGTGAGCACCATGCGCCGCCCGACGCGCTCGAAAAGGGGAATGCCCAGGTCTCGTTCGAGCTGCTTGATGTGCACGGTGACGGTGGACTGCGTATAGCCCAGATGCTCGGCGGCTCGGGCATAGGTGCCGCACTGGACGACGGCTTGGAAGGTACGCAGGCATTTAATGTCCATAGGGCTCCAATGTTCGAATTATCGAAACAATATTATCAAAACTATTCGTTATACAAATGGATTCGTTTCGGCCATGATAGGGGTCGAGAAGGGTCGCCAATGCGAACGACCCGTGATTCCCTACGAGAAGAGGATGCCATGACCTCCGCGCTGCTTGCCGCCATGCCCGCCTTTTTGGCGTACACCTTTGTCCAGGCCATCACGCCCGGGCCGGCCAATCTGTGCTCCATGGCCACGGCATTGCGTCTGGGCTTGCGGCCGGCGCTGCGGCAATGGGTGGGCCTGACCTTGGGGCTCTTCCTGGTGATAGCGGCGGCCTTGGCGGTGCTCTACGGAGCCGCGAACGCCATTGACAGCCTGCTGCCGGTGCTCACGGTGGTCGGAGCTGCCTATGTGCTGTGGCTTGCCTGGTCCATGGTGCGTCCCAGCGATGGCCACGGTGGCTTTGCGAACGTGCGCCCCACCATCGGCGCTGGGGTAGTTCTGCAGGTGACGAATGCGAAGGTGCTCGTCATGTCCTGCACGGCGCTGGTGGCCTACGTCATTCCCTATGCCGAAAACGTGCCGGCGTTGCTGGGCGCATCCCTGGTGCTTCCCGTGGCCGGAGCGCTGTGCAATCTTGTGTGGATCTACGGAGGCGTGAAGCTCCAGTCGTTCTACGAAGCCCATCAGCGCCCCATCGATGCGCTCATGGCCGCTACGCTGGCATTGTGCGCCGGAGGCATGCTCATCTCGCTGATAGGCTAGGGGCTCTCCTTAGGATGAGACGGTTGGCCGTCTCATCCAGTTGCATCAAATGAGACAAGTCAGACGGTTGGCCGTCTCATTTTCGCTTCGCGTTAGGCCATGGGCGGTTCGGTGAAGGGGAAGGTTTCGCGGTAGCGGTCGGTAACGACGTTGGTGAAGTAGGCGTGCAGCATGTGCTCGGCGTGGGCGTTCAGGTCGATGGCGCCGTCGGTGATGCACCATTCGAAGACGCAGCCTTTGATAACCGAGCAACAGTCGTAGGAGATGTCGTTGGCGCTCCAGTCTTCGCGGACGAAGCCCGCCTTCTGGGCTGCTAGCAGCCCTTCGGCACAGGCCTTCAGCAGGAAGTTCATGGTGTCGGGGGTTCCCATGACACTGCGTGCGTCGAGCGCCTTGTTCTTCGACTGGTAATAGTTGGAAACAAACTCGATGCCCATGGACTGGCAGTAGTCCAGATACTCTTGGTACAGATAGAGCACCAGCAAGTAGACATCATCGCCGGCGCGCTCAACGGCGTCGCCATTGTGCTCAGCTACGAAGTTGTCGAAGCCCTCTTGCAGGTAATACAGCATGAGGTCTTCCTTCGAATTGAAGTGATAGAAGAAGGTGCCCTTCGAGATGCCGGCCTCGTCGCAGATATTCGCGATAGTAAGGTAATCCTCGCCGTGCTTCTTCAGAAGACGGGCGGCGGCATCGAAGATTTTCTTGCGGGTGTTCTGGGATTTTACCCGGCGCGGTGCTTTCACGGCCATGGTCGGTCTCTTTCTCTCTGAGGTGTGCCATTCGCTTGTGTTCAAGAAAATTATACCAAAGTTCAAACTAAAGAAAAGAAAAGTCTTGACAACCGTTCAAAAAGGGGAGTATCCTGCGTCTCGAAAATTGAACTAAGTTTAAAAAACAGTTCAATAAAAAGTTCAAAGAGAGGTAGGAAAGGGGAGAGACATGAGCGGTTACGAGAAGCTGCTTGCGCCTATCCAGATTGGAACCCACACGTGGAAGAATCGCATTGCGAAGGGGCCCTCTTCCACGCTGTTCTGGGGACCGGATCAGTTCTGCAACGATCGCGTCATCGACACCTTTGAGGCCATTGCCAAGGGCGGTGCCGGCGCTGTTATTCTGGGCGCCTGCATTTCCGACGATCCGGCAATGCTCATCTGCAAGGACGGTACTTCCGGCTTCACGGTAAGCGATTACCCGTTCGGCGGCTTGTACGACGACAAGTTCATTCCCGGCATGGCCAAGCTGGCCGACGCCATTCACGCCCATGGTTGCGAGATCATCGCGCAGATCTTCCAGAATGGCTCGGCGCTGAAGACCGAGGGCGGCTCTTGGGGCCCCTCGGACATCCCCGAGACCGAGTTGCCGAGCCCGGTGCCCTACTGCTTCCCCGTGCGCGGCGTCTCTCTCGAGGAGATCGAGGCCTTCAAGGCGCGCTACATCGACGCGGCCGAGCGCGCGAAGAAGGCAGGTCTTGACGGCGTGGAAGTTCACGCGGCCAACGGCTACTTCATCATGAGCTTCACCTCCCGCATTTGGAACAAGCGCAACGACGAGTACGGCTGCCAGACCTTGGAGAACCGCACGCGTCTGGCCTGCGAGCTCATCGCCGGCATCAAAGGGCGCTGCGGCGAGGACTTCATCGTGGGCGTGCGCATGAACGGCCAGGAATTCGGTCATCCGCTGGCCACCACCATGGAGGAGAGCGCCGAGTTCGCGAAGCTCTACGAGCGCGCCGGCGCCGACTACATCTCCGTGACGGGCTACGGCTACGGCGATTGCCCCTTCCAGTACGCCGACGACTACTGGATGTACCCGAAGGCCGACCCGGACATGCAGCCCTACCTGCCGCGTCTGGAGGGCAGTGGCCTGCTCGTGCCGCTGGCGGCCAACGTGAAGGCGGCCGGCGTGCAGGTGCCCGTCTTCGGCATCGGCTCGCTGACGCCCGAGAAGGCCGAGGCGGCCATCGGCGCCGGCGACATGGACCTGGCGCTGTTCGCCCGCGGCCTGTGGGCCGACCCGGACATGGCCAACAAGCTGGCCGCCGGCCACCCCGAGGACGTGCGCCGCTGCAACCATTGCGCCACCTGCGATGCCGAGCACCCGGGCGTGATCAAGCGCTGCCGCGTGAACCCGGCTTTCGGTCGCGAGCGCGAGCTGGAGGCGAAGCCGGCCGAGAAGAAGAAGCGCGTGCTGGTGGTGGGTGGCGGTGCCGCCGGCCTGGAAGCGGCGCGCGTGGCGGCCGAGCGCGGTCATGAGGTGACCCTGGCCGAGAAGGAGTCCATGCTGGCGCTGGAGCTGAAGCTTGCCACCATGGTGAAGGGCACCACCTGCGAAGACGTGCCCGCGCTCATCACCTGGCTCGAGACCCAGGCGGAAAAGACTCCCGGTCTCACCATTAAAACCAAGACCGAAGTTACCCCGGACTATGTGCGCAAGATGGCGCCCGATGTCGTCATCGTGGCCACGGGCGGCGCCTACGGCACGCCGGCGGTGCCCGGCATCGAGGGCAAGAACGTGTCCACGGTGCCCCAGCTGACCAAGATGGCGAAGATCCCGCTGAAGATTTTCGGCGCCAATGCCCTGAACAAGTTGTCCGAGGTGGCGCTGCCGGGCGTGGGCAAGAACTGCGTGGTGCTGGGAGCCCAGATCGAGGGCATTCAGGGTGCCATCTTCCTGCAGAAGCGCGGCAAGAACGTCATGGTGTTCGACGAGGTGGACAAGGTGGCCGACCGTATGCCCCCGCGTTACGTCGATCGCTCGCTGCACTATCTGAACGAGGTGGGCGTGTCTATCACCACGGGCGTCACCTTCAAGGAGATCACGAAGAAGGGCTTGCGCTACGAGGAGAACGGCGTGGAGAAGTTCCAGCCGGCCGACACCATCATGGTGTTCCAGTCGCCCCATGAGGATTTGAGCCTCTACGAGGCGCTGAAGAATCTGGCTCCCGAGGTGTACTCCATCGGCGCCTGCAACGGCGAGGACGCGAGCCTCATGGTGGACGCCCTCAGCCAGGGCCGCGAGATCGGCGTGCGCATCTAGCCGTCGATGCAAGGGGAGTGAGGGGCGCCGAAAGGGCGGCGCCCCTGAATAGAAAGGGGTACGTATGAAAGCTGCCAAGCTTTCCAAGGCACCGGCCTATCGCTGGTGGATCCTGGTCATGAACATGCTGGCCTACGGCTACTTCTTCATGACCATTCAAACGGCGGCGGCCTTTGGCACCGCCATCCAGGAGGCCATGGGGCTCAATGCCACCATGCTCTCGTTCTACACCACGGCTACCATGATCAGCTTTGCGCTGCTGGCAGGGCCGGGTGGCAAGCTCATCGCCAAGGTGGGCACGAAGAAGACCATTCTCATCGCCCTGGCCATCGACGTGGCGGCCTCGGCTGTCTTTGCCGTTGCAGGCGGCAACTACGTGTCGGATCTGGTTCTTCGCTTCATTCAGGGCATCTCCGGCGGCTTCATTGGGGCCGCGGCTGTCAACAGCACGGCCATGTGGTTCCCAGTGCGCCAGCGCGGTATTGCCGGAGGCATCCTGCTGGGCGTGCTGGGCATCGGCTTCACCCTGGCCACGCTGGGCGCCCAGGCACTTTTGGGCTGGGGGCTCCCGTGGTACACCGCCATGGGCGGCCTCACGGCGGTCTCGGGCGTGGTGATCTTCGTGCTGTATCTGCTGACGGTGCGCGAGATTGGCACGGTGTACCCCGGGGCGATGTCCATCGCCGAGCTGCTGCCCGAGGAGGCGGCCGCCGATGCGCCGGCGCGCGACACCTCCCAGCTGCCCGGCACCATGGCCGAGGTGCGTCGCAACGGCAAGTACTGGGCCTGTGCGGTGGTGGGCTTCGGCAACGCCTTCCTCGTGTATGGCTTTGGCACGTTCCTTATGTTCCTGCTCATGAACGACTTGGGCATTACCTCCGACCTGGTCACGATGGTCATCAGCTCCACCTTCTTCATCACCATTGTGG
>CAJUFS010000047.1 GCA_910585575.1 uncultured Adlercreutzia sp.
TCTAGCTCGATGCCAGCCTTCTTCAGGCCGTTCATGAACACCGAGTAGGACAGGCCGTTCAGGCGGGCAGCCGCGTTGATGCGGGTGATCCACAGACGACGGATCTCGCGCTTCTTGTTGCGACGATCGCGGTACATGTACTGAAGCGAATGCTGCACCTGCTCCTTCGCAGCACGGTAGGAACGGGATTTCGCGCCATAGTAGCCCTTCGCACGATTGAGGACGGTACGACGCTTCTTGCGGGCATGAACGGAACGCTTTACACGAGGCATATCTTAATCACTCCTTGGAAACAAATACTAGCGAAGGCCGAGCTGACGCTTGACGACCTTGGTGTCGGCGGGGGCAACCTCGGTCTCGTGACGGAAGTTGCGCTTACGCTTCTGGCTCTTCTTGGTCATGATGTGGCTCTTGTAGGCCTTGGCGCGCATAAGCTTGCCGGAACCGGTCACACGGACGCGCTTGGCGGTACCGCGATGGGTCTTCATCTTGGGCATTAGTTGTCCTTTCCTTCGTCGTTCTTGGTTTCCTTCTTCTTCTTAGCCGATGCAGGCAGAGGAGCGATGAGCATGTGCATGTTGCGGCCCTCCATCTTGGGCTGGTTCTCGATGACCGCCACATCCTTCAAGTCGTCGGCAAGACGCTCGAGGATGGAAAGACCCTGCTCGGGATGGGCCATCTCGCGACCGCGGAACATGATGGTGATCTTCACCTTGTTGCCGGCCTCGAGGAAGCGAAGAACATGCTTCTTCTTGGTGGTGTAGTCCCCGATATCAATTTTCGGGCGGAACTTCATTTCCTTGACTTCGATCTTGTTCTGGTTCTTGCGCGCCTGCTTCGCCTTGATGGCCTGATCGTACTTGAACTTACCGTAGTCCATAATGCGGCAGACCGGCGGATCGGCGTTGGGGGCAATCTCGACCAGATCGAGGTTCATGTCGTCGGCGATGCGCTGGGCCTGGGCCGTGGGATACACGCCCATCTGGTTCCCGTCGAAATCGATCAGACGGCACTCACGCGTAGTGATCGCGTCGTTGAGCCGGGGCTCTTGAGCAGCTATCGTGCTCACCTCCTTCTGTGTTTGCACACATAAAAACCCGCCGGGCCCAGGGCACGCGGCGGGTTTGCACACAACTATGGTTCGTTATGCGTGGAACCCATCAGCAACCCGAAGGCGCCGAACCAGGTGGAAGGCCGGAAAGCCTTCACTTGATTACACAGCCTGATTACTATACATCCCTTCCCTACGCATTGCAAGCATTTTTTCGCACTTATGCGTCCGAAGAGGTCAGCAAAGGTCCGACAGACGCCTCGAGTAGTCCCACCTTTGGACCCAACAGCTTTCGCGGTGCGCCGTACCTAAAGTAAGGGGCAGCGCCACGGGTTTGTCGGAGCCACAGCCCCAACATATCCGTCCGTCCCGTAGGAACAGGCGAAACACGGGAATGCTACGAGTTCACATAGATGAAGATCGTGCGAACCGTGTCGGCCAGATTGCTGGAGGCGTTGGCCATGGCGTAGTCGTAGGACAGCACCGCCGACCAGCTGTAAGTGGCGTCATCCATGGTGGCCTCGCCCGAGAACGAGCAATACTCCTTGGCCACGGTGCGCCCGTCGCTATCGTAGGTCGTGTACTCGTCGGAGTCCTCGGGCAGCGTCACCGCTCCTTCGGGCAGGGAAAGCCCCGCCTCGGCCAAGGTCTTCTCGATGATATTCTGATCCTCGATAGCGTTCTTGAAGCTGAGAGCCCCGTAGCCGAGAGAAGCCGTCGAGGCCGAATAGCCCGCCTGAATGATCTTGCCCTTCTTGTTCAGCCCCAGGTACACCGTGGGCGTGCCCGTGCGGCTGTCCGCCGGCTCAGTGGTCAGGGCAACGCGCGATTCCTGGCGAATGGGATTGCCCTTCTCCTTCACCTCGCGGGTGCTGGACACCTGCGCCCCGTGCTGCAGCTTCTCTACCGCCTCGTCCTGGGTCAGGCCCAGCAGCGACACCAGATCGGGCACGGTCGTGGTTTTCACCGTTTCCGTGGAAGCGTCTTTGGCCTCGTCGGGCTGGATTTCCGTCACCTGCTGCTCGGCGGTTTTCGCCTGCTGCACGGCGGTGTGGCCCGACTCTTTGTACATTTGGATGCCGAAATAGCTCATGGCGCCCAAAAGCACGATCAGCAGAAGGATAACGACGATGAGGATGCGGCGCATGCGGCGGGACTTCCGCATGTACTCGGGCATGTCCTTGCCCTTCTTCGCCTTCTTGCCCTTTTTAGCGCCATCGTCGGGAGCCGCATGACGGGCATGGCGGCCGCCGCCTTTCTTGGCGGCCGGCTTCGCGCCCGGCGTCTCAGTGATGTGCACGGCCATGGATGCAGGCAGCTCGGCCTCTTCCGAAGCGACGGCCTCGGCTCCGAAGCTCTCTTCCTCGGCGACGAGCGCCTCTTCTGCGAAGTCGGACGCCTCGTCGGGCTCCGGCTCGTCGAAGGAGCCGTCGACGGGGCGAAATGCCTCGGTATAGCTGTCGTCGGATACGGGCGAGAACGCCTCGGTCAGGCCGATGGCGTTGCCGTCGAATTCGTCGGGAGTGCGGTGGAGCTTTTTCGCCATAATTCGTCTTTCTCGTTTGGGGCTTCGTTACTCAGAATGGCTGTCCTTGCTAGCGTGCTACGAGAAACCAGACCACGAAGGCCACAATGCCCAGAAGAGCCACAACAATGACGGCCTTCTGCACCGAGTTCATCTTGGAGCTCTCGATGTCCTCGAGCGTTGTCTCGCGATAACCGTCGTCGGGACGCGCGGGCGCGGGCGCCACCGGCTCCTCAGCAACAACAGCGCTTCGGGAAACGGAAGCCGCAGGCCCCTCCTCGGCCTCCCCGACCTCGACAGCCACGGGCTCCGACGGAGCCGGCGGAGCAACGGGCGGCTCATCGGCCGGTGCCTCGACAATGCCCGCCTGGATGACGATATCGTCGTCTTCGTCAGCCGAAACCGTGATATGGGAGAACTGCCGCTCCTTCGTCATAGGGCTGATTCCTTTCATTCGCGAGTGCCTATTATAACGTACGAGGTCGGCCATCGCCGATTCCGCACAAACCGCCCTACCCCACCAAATCGACGACGGTGAAGCCTTCCTTCGACTCGGCAATGATGTCGCGGCTGCCAAAGACGCAGGACAGCCCCTGATCGGCCAGGGCATCCACCGCCGGCCCCAGGGCCTGTACGTCCGCCAGAGTGGCGGCTACCACCTGGGCGCGCACCGCAGCCCGGTCAGCCAAGGTGGCGCCGGCGAAGTAGAGCGCGTCCTGGCGACGCAGAAGCTCGCGGGCCTTGGCCGGCGCATCAAGGGACGCCGTCGTGGACACCACATAGCCGTCCATCTCGGCCTCGGTGGGGGCGAAGGTGGCCGCCAGCCACGAACCCGCCGCCCCGAAGCGCGCCAGCGTCTCGTCGATGCGCGGGTCGCGATAAGAGTAGAAGCGACTCGATCCCGTGCGCAGGGTCTTAAAGCCAGCGCCATAGGCACCGCCCTTCACGCGCACCTCGGTCCATAGGTAGTCATAGGAAAGAATGCGGGCCGCCAGAAGCCAGGTGCCGTCATAGGGCAGCCCCAGCAGCGAGCGATCCCAGCCAGCGGCGCAGAACACCACGTCGGCCGGCACCGCGAAAGCCTCGTGGCGGTTGACCGGCGTGGGCACCGTAAGCGCCGCCGGGGCCGCCGTGCCGCCCAGGGCCGGCTCGGCCGCCGCGAAACGCGCCAGATCGTCGTCGCTGCCCGCAAAGGAAAGCGTGCAGCCCCCGTCGACGAACAGGCGATGCGCCAGCGCGGCCAGCTTGGCCGACAGATCGGCCGCGCGCTCGTCGAAATGCTCGAGCAGCTCCTTCAGGAAGCGGTAGAAATCCACGCCGCCGAGCGCCTCGCGCAGCACCCCGGCCGGCAGATAGTAGGACGCCACGCGGGCCATGGCCGCCGTATGGCCCGAGCTGGCGAAGGACTGCTCCAGCGCCAAGCGCCACTGAGCCAGAATATCGCGAATGCGGGCCGTGTCGGAGAAGTCGGTCTCGGTGAGCACTTCATTCACAAGACTCACCGTCCACTCCACGTTCTCGGACAGGGCCGAGGCGCCCGCCACCACCATCGGCGCAAGACGCTCGCGATTCTGCGCGTCCTCATGCACCTCGCAGCCGAAGCCCAGGTTGCCCAGACGGGCCTGGACCAGGGTGTCGAGCTCGGCGGCCGTATGGCGCGCTGTATCGAGCTTGCCCAGCACAAAGGCAAGCACCGTGACGTAGGGCAGCTCCTCGAAGGCGACGCCGTCCAAGGAGAAGTAGCGATAGGCGTAGGCAATGCCGCGCGTAGAGATATGGTGACGCAGGCACGTCATACCAGCCACCTCCGTCACCTCCCACGGCTCCTCGGCCGGGGCGGGGCCGATGTCGGCGCGGGTCAGCTGGGGCAGCTTCGCCACGGCCGCCGGGTCGTCGGGCGCTTCCTGGGCCTCTCGCAACGCGTCTACCTGGGACTGGACGGCATCGAAGCCGCCCACGTCTTCCAGTGCGGCGGCCACCGCAGCCTCCTCGGCCTGCTCGGGCGCGTTCTCATCGGCCGTTGTGGGAACCACCTCGGCACAAGCCCAGTGGTCGTTCTCCAGGAACAGCGAGCGCAGCAGCGCCTCGAAGTAGCCCTCGTCGAGCTTCGCGCGCAAATCAGCGAAGGCGTCCTCGTAGCGCAGATAGGCCGCAGGGTCCTTGTCGTCGTAGAGCCACCCGGCCATGACGCTCATGGACAGCACTACCCCGTCGGGATAGCCGAAGTTGCGCTCGCGCATGACGAATTCCGCATGGGAGAGCGCAGCCGCCACGAGCTCGTGATCGAGAGCGCCGTCGGCAAGGCGCGCCGCCTCGCGAGCCACCACCGCTTTCAGGCGCTCGGCCGCCCCCTCCTTGGCGCCCTTCAGGCACACCATGGCAAAGGGCTGGGCAATGGCGTCGGCCAGGTAGGCCACCACATCGTCAGCTACGCCCTCGTTCAGCAGGGCGCGCTTGAGCGGCGCCTCGTTGGAACCGAGGACAGCATCGATGAGAATGTCCGTGGCAATCAGACGCTCGCGGTCGACCGCGCAACCGGCCACATAGCCCACGGCCGCGCAGGCGTTTTCCGGCGCGGTAGCCATGGCAGTGCGCTTCAGCTCGCACACCACGGGCGCCTGGAGCGCCAGGGGGTTCGGCTCCCCTGCCTGGGTCGACGCCTCCTCGGCCAAGGGCGCCAAGTAGTGTTCGTTGATAAAGCCCAGGAACCGCTCGATGTCCATATTGCCGTACAGAATCAGGTAGGCGTTGTCGGGGCGGTAATGGCGGCGATGGTTGTCCAGAAAGCCCTCGTAGGTCAGGCTCGGAATGGCCTCGGGCGTGCCACCGGACTCGAAGCGGTAGGTGGTGTCGGGGAACAGCGCCGCCGACAGCGTGTCGTAGAGCACCGAATCGGGGTCGGACAGCGCGCCTTTCATCTCGTTGTAGACCACGCCGTTGTACACAAGCGAGCGGTCCTCCCCCTGGCCCTCGACTTCCCAGTGCCAGCCTTCCTGCTGGAAGATTTGCGGGCGCCGGTAGATGTCGGGGTGGAACACCGCGTCCAAGTACACGTCCATGAGGTTCTCAAGATCCTGCTCGTTCGTGGAAGCCACCGGGTACATGGTCTTGTCCGGGAACGTCATGGCGTTCAGGAACGTCTGCATGGAGGTTTTCAGCAGGTTGACGAACGGCTCCTTTACCGGGTACTTCTTGGAGCCGCACAGCACCGAGTGCTCCAAGATATGAAAGACCCCCGTGTCGTCGGCGGCCGGCGTTTTGAAGGTAATGGAGAAGGCCTTGTTGGCATCGTCGTTCTCAATCCACATGAGGCGCGCGCCCGATGCGCGATGGCGCAGCACGTGAACCGTACCCTCCACCTCGGCCACCGGCTCGGAACTTTCCCAGGAAAAGCCGCAGGCAGCGGCCATGGTTGCAAAATCGGTCATAGCGGTCCCTTCGTTTTCGTTTCCCCTATTCTACCAAGGCGCTCGACATTCCCTGCATCCTTCATGGTGTCGTTATTATTTCTCCGCGAAGAGGATCAGTTTCGCTATAATCAGCCCGAAAAGCAAAGACGAGCTTCCGAGACGAGAGACGGAGTAATCCATGCTTGAACTGAAGAACCTGGTGTTCGAGGTACCGGCCGATGACGGCGGCACCAAGCGCATCATCGACGACTTGTCGCTGACCATCCCCGACGACCGCTTCACGGTTATCACGGGCCCCAACGGCGGCGGCAAGTCCACCCTGGCCAAGCTCATCATGGGCATCGAAGAGCCCACGAGCGGCACCATCGAGTTCGACGGCCAGGACATCACGAACCTGTCCATCACCGAGCGCGCCCGTCTGGGCATCGGCTACGGCTTCCAGCAACCGGCCCGCTTCCGCGGCATGAAGGTGAAGAAGCTGCTGGACATTGCCGCCGGCAAGAAGCTGCCCATGCTGGCCTGCAACGAGTACCTGTCGAAGGTGGGCCTGTGCTCGGCCAGCTACCTTACCCGCGAAGTGGACAAGTCCCTGTCGGGCGGCGAGGTGAAGCGCATCGAGATCGCCACTATTCTGGCCCGCGACCCAAAGCTCGCCATCTACGACGAGCCCGAGGCCGGCATCGACCTGTGGAGCTTCGACCGCCTCACCGAGACGTTCCGCGACATCCACGAGGCCCGCGACGGCCGCTCCATCGTCATCATCTCGCACCAGGAGCGCATCATCTCGCTGGCCGACGAGATCGTGCTTCTGCAGGCCGGCAAAGTGGCGGCCACGGGCACCCCGGCCGAGCTCATGCCGCAGCTGGGCTTCGCCGCCCGCAGCCTCGACGATCACGGCTGCCCGCTGTCGGTTCCCACCGAGCTGCACCTCACCGAAATCCCCACCACTTGCTAGGAGCAATCATGGCTGTAGACCTTTCCCCTATCGACGAGAACCTGCTGGAGGAGATTGCCAGCATGCACGGCATGCCCAAGGGCGCCTTCAACATCCGCAAGGACGGCGAGTTGGTAGAGCGCCACTCGTCGGCCTACATCGATATCGAGACCAAGACCGACAACCCCGGCATCGACATCCGCATCGCGCCCGGCACCAAGGGCGAGACGGTGTACATTCCCGTCATCGTCACGAAGAGCGGCCTGAAGGACGTGGTGTACAACACCTTCTACATCGGCGACGACTGCGATGTCACCATTATTGCCGGCTGCGGCATTCACAACGATTCCCACGACGCCTCCGAGCACGACGGCATTCACAGCTTCTACCTGGGCAAGAACAGCCGCGTGCGCTACGTGGAGAAGCACTACGGCGAAGGCGAGGGCACCGGCGAGCGCATCCTGAACCCCACCACCAACGTCTACATGGAGGAGGGCTCCTCCTGCGAGATGGAGATGGTGCAGCTGCGCGGTGTCACCTCTACCGAGCGCGACACCAACGCCGAGCTGGGCGCCAACGCCAAGCTAGTGCTTACCGAGAAGCTGCTCACCCACGGCACCCAAACGGCCGTGTCCAACATGAAAGTGGAGCTGAAGGGCGAGGGCTCCAGCGTGCAGGTCATTTCCCGCTCCGTGGCGCAGGACGACTCCGTGCAGATCTTCAACCCGCTGGTCATCGGCGAGTGCGCGTGCCGCGGCCACGTGCAGTGCGATGCCATCATCATGGGCAACGCCAAGGTGAAGGCCATTCCCGGCATCGAGGCGGCCAGCGAGGACGCCATGCTCGTGCACGAGGCCGCCATCGGCAAGATCGCCGGCGACCAGATCGTGAAGCTCATGACGCTGGGCCTTACCGAGGAGGAGGCCGAGGCCGAGATCCTCGATGACTTCCTTAGCTAACGCCTCTTTCAGCACGCAACGCAAACGGCCCCCGGAAGTTCAGAACTTCCGGGGGCCGTCTCTTTGTAAGAGCTACGCGGTAGCGCCCGAGGGCTATTCCGTGCCGTCGCCGGTGTCCTCGCCGCCGTCCTCCATGCCGGGCACCGTGCCCACGCCAGCATCGCTATCGTCGGTACCGCTCTCGGTGCCGTCGCCCTCGCCCGTATCGCCCGAGGTCTCCTCGTCAGAAGTGCCCTCGTCGGAGGCGCCGTCGCTCGCATCATCGCCCGTGCCGTCGCCCGTGTCGCCGGAATCGGAGGAGCCCTCGTCAGAGCCGGAGTCCGCCGTGCTGGAAGCATCACCGATCACGGTGAGGCTATCGAGGGCCACGCTGGCACCCAGCCACTTGCGCTCGATAACGTCGACGGTGCCGTCCTCCACCAAACGGGTCAGGACGTCGCCCGCCGCCGTCTGCAGGTCCGTGTTGTCGGTGGCAACCCCCATGCTGTAGCCGCTCGGTTTCGTCAGCATGGCCACGATGGACACGTCCATCCCCTGGCCGTCGTTCGCGCCGTGGGCTGCGTACAGACCGATGATGGCATCGGCGGCCACATACTGCACCTCGCCGTTCTGCAGAGCCGTAAAGGCGTCGCTGAGACTATCGGTGGACTTCAGCGCGTCTTCACCGAACTCGTTGCTGACGGCCCAGGCGCTCTTCGAAGAAGTTTGAGCCGCAAAGGTGGCATCGGAGCCCGCGGTGGGAATGCCCGCGTCAGGGCTCGTAGCGAACACGGCAATGCCCGTGGGCAAGTAGGACGGCGACACCCAGAAATCACTCTCGGCGTTGGCGTTGTCGATGCCCATGACAATGTCGACCTTGTTGTCGGCCAGCGCGGAAGCCGGATCGGATCCCACGTCGACGATGGAGATCTTCAGGCCCAGCTCGTCGGCAATGGCCGCGGCGATATCGACGTCGATGCCGATAATCTTACCGGAGCCCATACCCGCGAGCGGCGGATTCTCGGTATTCACGCCCACGCGCAAGGTGCCCTCTTCGCCGATCGTGGGCGGAGCCACCTCGGCAGACTTCAATGCGGGGCGGTAATCGTTCGAGCCGGAGCAGCCGGCAAGAACGAACATCATGCAGGCAACCATCGTGGCCGCCAAGGCAAGAGCGAACTTCTTTTTCACGTAGTCCTCCGTATAACGCCTAACGGTACGCTTCTTCCGACTGACCTAGTCTTTGACCCCACACTCGCGCACGGGGGCTTTTGCTTGCGCTCATCACCCTCTCGCCCGTCGCGACGTCGGTGCCGCGATAGTGTTTGCGGGCGGTGCGACTTACCTCTAGGATACGCCATGCTCACCTTGGCCCGAAGGCCGCCGCTTACGTGGATCCTTTCGACCGCATCTGCCATGGACTAGGAGGCGTGTGCGCCTCCGCAACTACAGACCCGAAAGAAGCACGCCCTAGTGTATCAGATGGGGCTCCTCAGACAGAAAAAGCCCAGAGAACCTTCGCTGTTGCGGACGCTCATGGGAGTGTACGGGCGAAGGAACGGCGAAGCAGCTCCGACAAAGCGGCGACTTGCGAGCGGCACCGATCCCTGAGGCTGACCCTATGAACGACGCCGCGCCCTCACCCACCTCACTGCGCCCTGCGCTCGCCAAAGCACGCACGCTGCTCTGCGAGGCCCTGGCCGAAACCCTCTGGCCTACGCGCTGCGCCCTTTGCGATGCCCCAGGGCTTCCCCTCTGCTCCACGTGCCGGCGCCAGCTTCCCTTCATCGACGCCCTTACCGCCTGCCCTCGTTGCGGCGCACCCTACGGGCTCGTTCAGTGCACCGAGTGCACTGGCGTCATGACCGCCAGCGCGGGCTACGACCGCTTCCCCCTCGACGCCATGGCGAGCGCCGTCGTGCTTACGGGCCGCTCGCGCCGCCTCGTCACCACCTACAAAGATCAGGGAGAGCAACGGCTCGCTCACGACCTGGCAGCGCTCATGGAACCCTACATTCCCCCTTCTTGGTACCAGAACGCCCCCGCTTTGGCATACATACCCGCCACGGCTGCCGCCCGGCGGCGCCGCGGCTTCGACCATGGCGCTCTCCTGGCCCAAGCGCTCGCGCAGGAAACGAGCCTTCCGGTCGCTCCGCTGCTCGCGGTGCCGAGCCATCGGGACCAGCGACTCCTCACGCGACGCGAGCGCGCCGCCAACGCGAGTAACAGCCTGAGCGTGGTGCCCGGCGCGTCCGTGCCGCCAGTGCTCATCATCATCGACGACGTGTGCACCACCGGCTCAACGCTCTACGCCGCCGCAACGGCCCTGCGCCACGCAGGTGCCGACGCACTCTACGGACTCACCTTCGCTCGCGCATAAAAAGAGCCCCGCCAAGCGGGGCCCCCTCAAAAACAACGAAAATGAGAAAGCGTGCGAAGATTCGCTACTTTGTCAGGCGCGCGCCCTCCACTTCGGAGAACTCCGCCACATCCACGGAAATGGAGTGCTTGATAGGCTTCCAGGCCGCCTTCTTCACCAGCGCAATGAGCGCGATGGGGATGTAGGTGAGCATGAAGAACGGGAAGGTGAACATGTAGCGCACCTTCTTCGCCGTGGTGGTGCGGATGGAATCCCACTCCACGAAGGTGGTGAGCACGCCGAAGACGAACATGAACACAATATAGTTGAACAGGCAGAAGAAAATGGAGGACAGCGAGCTGGCCACGGCCACGCCCGTCGACATGGCGCCAGACAGGGCCAGGGCCACAATGACCGAGTTGAAGATGATGGAGATGATGGACAGCAGCATGCCGGGGGCGATGGTCATGAGCATGTCGTAGCAGGCGAAGCGGTAACCGCGAGGGTTGGTGACCGCGCCCTTCACCAGGCCGCCGGCGTAATGGGCGAACACCTGGTAGAAGCCCTTGGCCCAGCGGAAGCGCTGGTTCCAGGAATCACGGAAGGTGATGGGCTGCTCGTCGTAGAGGATGGCCGTGGGGCAATAGGAGATGCGCACGCCGTCGATGATGGACGAGGCCGAGAACTCGATGTCCTCGGTGAGCAGGTGCCACTTCCAGCCGCCCGCCTTCTTCAGAATATCGGCGGCAATGAAAAAGCCCGTGCCCGATACGGCGCAGGAGGTGTTCAGCGTCAGGCGCGCCTGGTTCAGGAACTTGGCCTCGCGCAGGAACCACACGCCGTAGCCGGCGGAAATCCAGTTGCTGCCGAAGTTCTTTGAGTTGCGATAGGACGTGGAAGCCTGAGCGCCGGCATCGAACGTGGCGTTCATCTCGCGGAAGTAGTTCACGTCGAGCACGTTGTCGGCGTCGAACACGAAGTAGGCCTCGTAATCGCGATCGGCGTACTGCTCCCAGATGGCCTTCAGACCGTAATCGAGGGCGTAGCCCTTCCCCACCAGCTTGTCGTTCTGACGGGGGAACACAATGGCGCCGGCCTCACGGGCCACTTGCGCGGTGTTGTCAGTGCAGTTGTCGGCAATGACGAAGATGTCGATGAGCTCGGCCGGGTACTTCTGCACCTTGATAGAGTGGATAAGGTCGGCGATGACCGTTTCCTCGTTGCGGGCCGCCACCATGACTGCGTAGCGGTGATTGCGCTTCGCTACGCGCTTAGGAGCCTTGCGCGTGAGCACCACCAGCACGTAGTAAAGCTGATAGGTATAGCAAATGGTGAACGTGATAAAAACGCAGATGTTGAATATGTCGACGAACGAGAGGTTCGTCACTTGCGAGGCCATGGTATCGAACACCGAAACGTTGCTCCTAGGTCAGCGCCCCTCGAGGCGCAACTTCACAAACGACTGAAGTATAGCGGTTTGTTGCAAGAACGCAGGTCACGGTTTGGTCAGCATTACCAATTTGATGCTATTTCGCCCAAAACAGCGGGCAAATGGCCCATTTCCCCCACACCCCCTCCATATCCGTAAGGTTGCCGTAAGGTTTGGGGGCGCCGAAAGAGTGAGACGGCCAACCGTCTGATTGGCCGTCTCACTCCGAGCCGCTACCCTATTCTGCGTGCTTGAGGGCCTGGTCGAGCTTTTGGCTGATGACCTTGGTGACGCCGTCGCCTTGCATGGACACGCCGAACAGCACATCGGCCATTTCCATGGTGCGGCGCTGGTGGGTGATCATGATGAGCTGGGTCTCGTCGCGCAGCGTGTTGATGTAGGCCGCCAGACGACGCAGGTTCGAGTCATCCAGCGCCGCCTCCACCTCATCGAGGATGTAGAACGGCGTGGAGCGGATGCGGTACACGGCGAACAGAAGCGCCAGAGCCGTCAGCGATTTCTCGCCACCGGAAAGCAGCATCATCTTGGCAATGCGCTTGCCCTTGGGCTGGGCGTTCACTTCCACGCCGGTGTTTTCCAGATCATCGGGGTCCACCAGCGACAAGTTGGCGTTGCCGCCCGGGAACAGCGTGGCGAAGATCTCCTGGAAGTTCGCGTTCACTGTTTCGTAGGTACGGATGAAGTCGTCCTTCATGCGGGCGTCGATGACGCGGTTGATCTTCGCCAGAGCTTTGCGGGCGCTGTCGAGATCCTCCAGCTGGGCAGCCAGGTAGTCGTAGCGCACCTTCAGCTCGTCGTATTCCTCGGCCGCATCGGGATTGATGGTGCCCAGGTTGGCAATGCGACGGTTGATCTTGAACAGCGCGTCCTCCACCTCGGGACGGTTCTCCAAGGGCGGTGTGGCCAGGGCCGTCTCCAAAGGCGTCTTGCAGTCGGCGGTAATGTGGTTGATGGCCGCCTCTACCTGCAGCTCCAAGCGTCCCTTCTGCACACGGGCCTCGGAGAGGCGCTCGGTAACACCGTCGAAGAGCGCATGGGCCTCATGGGCCTTCTGGCGCGCCTCTGCGACCGAGGCGTGCAAGCCCGTAGAGGAGTCCTGGGCCGCCGCGGCCTGTTCCTCGAGGGACTGGGTCCAGCGCTGGGCCGAGCGGGTCAGCTCGTCAAAGAGCACCAGCAGCGGCTCCAAACGGGCGGCGGACACGCGCTTCACCTTCAAAGAAGCCCGGGCCTCGTCGCTTTGCTGCGAAAGCGATGCCAGATCGCGTTCGCGGGCGTCGCGCACGCGCTCGGCGTAGGTGGTGCGCTCCACCAGGGTGGCGGCGGCCAGCTTCGCCTCGGACAGCTTGTCGGCCACCTTATGGGCCTCGCGGCGCAAAGGCGCCAGCTCTTCCTGGATGGCATCCTGCTTCTGCTTGGCCGCATCGATCTGCTGGGTAAGGTCGGTAATCTGCTTCTCGAGGTTCTCCACATTCGGGCGCGCCTCGGAGATGATAGCCTCGGCCTCCTGGCGCTGACGCTCCACGCCCTCCAGCTCACGACGCGTGGCCCCCAGCTTCTCGGCCGCCCCGTCGGCGGCATCGCGGACCGCTTGGGCGCGACCCTTCAAAGCCGCCAGCTGCTGGGACAGCTCCAAGCTGGTGGCCTGGGCGGCACGCAGGGCTTCCTCGGCCAGACGATGGGCCTCCTCGGCCTTTTCCATGGCCATCAGGGCCGCCCCCAGCTGGCCGCGCAGCTCTTCCAAGCGCCGCACACGGGCAAGCACGCCCGTGCCCTCGTCGATAACCGAGGCGCCCACGGACACCTTGCCCGAGGGCCATACCACCGAGCCGTCGGGCGTGGCGAAGCGCACTCCAAAGGCGTCGCGGCTGTGAGCCGCCAGGGCATCGTCCAGGGTGGGGCACACCACCACATCGCCCAGCAGGGCCTCAACGGCGCCTTGGGCCTCACGCGGGAAGGACAACTCGTCGACCAGAGGCACGCCTTCGTCGCCCGTGGCGCGTTCCTGCCACAAGAGCGCCACGCCGCGACTGCGCGCCGGACTGGCGTCGTCGCGAATGAGGAACACCGCCTCACCCTCAGCCTCCACGGCGTTCAACTGGCCGACAATGGCCTCGACGGCGGCGGGGCTCTCCACCAAAAGCGTGGCCACATCGCCGCCGAGCAGCGTTTCCACCAAAGCCTCGAAACCCGGGTTGGCGTGCACCACATGGGACAGCGGCTCGCACAGGCCCAGCAGCTCATCGGCGTGCTCTACCAGCCAGGCCCGCGCTTCGCCGGCCGAGACGGCGCTGGTGCGCTCCACCTCCTCCAGCGTGGCAATTTCCACCTCCAGGGCACGATGGGCGTCGCGCGCCTCGTCGAAGGCCGCGCGGGCGGCGTCGCGGGATTGCAGTGCCGTACCCACGGCCTGGCGGGCCGCCGATTCGTCGGCCGTCAGGGACTCCAAAGCACCTTGAGCCTCCCCCGCCGCCGCAGCCGCCTCTTCGGCCTCGGCCTGGGCGCGCTCCAGCTCCAGCGCCAGTTCAGCCCCGTGGCTCTCGATGACCTGGACATGGGCCAGGCCATGGGTAAGGGCCTCTTGACTGGAAGCCTGCTTGCGCTGGGCCGTCTCGCGCTCGCGCACGAATCGCTCGGCGTCCTTGCCCAGGGCGTTGAACTCGCGCTCGAGCGCACCGCGCTTCACCCCCAGGTCGCGGTAGACCAACTCGAGATCGGCCACGGTTTTCTCGGCCGTCTCGCGCTCGACGCGCGCCTCCTCGAACAGCTCGCGCGCCCGTTCCAGCTCGGCCACGGCCTCGGCGGCCTTCACCGCATTGGCTTCCAGGGAAAGCTCCAACTCGGCCGCGCGGGCCAAGGCGCCGCGCCGGCGCTCGCGCACCATCATGACCGTGGAATCGAAGCGCTCGACGGCAGCGGCCGCCGCGCGATGGCGCCGGGACAAGTCGCCCGCGTCCAGGGTTTCCACGCGAATGCGCTCCTGGAGCTCCTCGACAGCCTTCTCGGCGGCTTCGATGGCGGCGCGCTTTTCCTCCATATCGGCTACCAACGCGGACTCCTGCTGCTGAGCCGCCTCCCACTGGGCCTGGAGAGTGCGCAGGTCGTCTACGGCAATGCTCAAGGCAAGTTCGGCCTGCTGACCAGCCAGCTCCTGATAGGTGCGGGCCTTTTTCGCCTTGCGCTCCAAAGGACCCAGCTGACGGGCCACCTCGCCCACCACGTCACGGGCGCGCAGCAAGTGCTGATCCATGCTGGCAAGCTTGCGCTCGCTTTTCGCTTTGCGCTGCTTGTGCTTAAGGACGCCGGCCGCCTCCTCGATGAGCGCGCGCCTATCCTCCGGCTTGCTTTGAAGGATGGAATCGAGCGACCCCTGGGAAATAATGGAGTGGGTACCCGTGCCCAAGCCCGAATCGTGAAGGATGTCGAGCACGTCCATGCGGCGCGCCACCGTGCCGTTGATGAGGTACTCGCTCTCGCCGTTGCGGTACATGCGACGCGTCACGGCCACTTCGTCGTAATCCACCGGCAGGGTGCCGTCGGAGTTGTCGAGCACCAGGTCAACCTCGGCCAGACCCGTGGCCTTGCGCGCCGAGGAGCCGGCGAAGATGACGTCCTCCATGGCCTGGCCGCGCAGGTTCTTCGCGTTGCGCTCGCCCAGCACCCACAGGACCGCATCGGAAATATTGGACTTACCCGAGCCGTTGGGGCCCACGATGGCCGTAATGCCTGGCTCTAAAGACAAAACGCTGCGATCGGCGAAGGACTTGAAGCCCTTGAGCACGAGGGATTTCAGATGCATGGGCCTTAGTCCTGCTTCCTCTTCGCGGCATCGCGCTCGTTCTTCTTGCGCGCCTTCTCCTCGGCGCGAGCAGCGCGGGCCGCGGCCTTCTCTTCAGCGCGGGCCGCCTTCTCCTCGGCACGCGCCGCGGCCTTCTCGGCCGCCTGCTCCTCGGTAATGCCGATGCCGAAGAACTCGGACAGGCGCGCCAGTGTGGACTTCGCCGCCTGGCTCTCGGCCTCTTTCTTGGTGCGGCCGACACCCTGGGCCAAGCCCTTGTCGCCGGCGTACACCTGGGCCACGAAGGTGCGGTCGTGCGGAGGACCCTGGGTTTCCACCAACTTGTAGGTGGGGGTGATGCCGCCCTCTTGCAACTTTTCCTGCAGCGCGCTCTTGGGGTTTTCCGGCTCGCGGGCCAAATCGAGCGACATGCGCGGAATGAGCGTACGGTCGACAAAGGCCGAGGCCGCCGGCAGGCCGCCGTCCAAATACAGGGCCGCTACCACGGCCTCGTAGACGTTCTCCAGGGCCGAGTGAAGGCCGCGACGCCCGGTGCCCGTCTCGGAAGAGCCGAACACAATGATGTCGGCAAAGCCCAGCTTCTCAGCAGCGTCGGAAAGACTGGCGCCCGATACTAATGCCACCTTGATGCGCGTGAGGCCGCCCTCGTCCAGATCAGGGAAGCGATGGAAAGCCGTGGTGGCCACAATGGCACCCAGAATGGAGTCGCCCAGAAACTCCAGGCGCTCGTAGGAGTACTTCACCGCGCGCCCCTCGGTGGCCGAAGGGTGGGTAATGGCCGAAAGCAGGTACTGGGTGTTGCGGAAGTCATGGGCGATGATCTCCTGGGCCCGGGCCAGCTTCGTTTCTTGCTCCTGGGTGAGCGTCATTGGGCATCCGAGGCCGAGGCCTCCCCTTTCTGCGCAGCGTTGTCGATATGGTCGGACGTCGCGTCCGCGGTCTTGTTAGCTGAAGCCTTGGCCGCACCGGCGCCTACCAGCGAGGCGATAATGCCGGCCACGTCGGCGCGGGCCGTTTCGGCTGCCACCAAAATGCCGTTTTTCACGGCCGTCTCGTTAGAGGAGCCATGGCCCACGATGACGGCGCCCTTCACGCCAAGGAGCGGCGTGCCGCCGTAGGTGTCGGGCGAGAGCTTCTCTTTCAGCTCGCCCAGGCTGCCCTTCACCAGAAGGGCGCCCACCTTGGACAGAGCCGTGGACATAAGGCCGTCTTTCACGTATTTGAACAGGGTCTTCGCGGTGCCTTCGATGGTTTTCAAGCACACATTGCCCGTAAAGCCATCGGTGACCACCACGTCGAAATCGCCAGCCATGAGGTTGCCCCCCTCGCAGTTGCCCGCGAACTGGGGCACCTGCTTGGACAAAAGCCCGTAGGCCTCCTGAGCGAAGGCGTCGCCCTTGGTGTCCTCGGAGCCGATATTGAGCAGGCCCACCCGGGGACGGGCGACCCCCATGAGCGCCTCCATGTAGGCCACGCCCATCTGGGCGAACTGCACCAGGTACTCGGGCTTGCAATCGGCATTGGCCCCTACATCGATGAGCATGGTGGGACGGGCATAGGCGGGAAGAATCTGACCGAGGGCCGGGCGCTTCACGCCCTTCACGCGGCCCACCACCAAGGTGGCGGCGGCCAGACAGGCCCCTGTCGAGCCGGCGGAGAAGAAGCCGGCCACGGCGCCCTCCTTCACCAGGCGGCACCCTACCACGATGGAGGAATCCTTCTTGGCGCGCACCGCCCCGGCGGGATGCTCGCCCATCTCGATAACCTCGGTGGCTACCTGGGCACGGGCGCGGTCGTGGGCGGCCGCGAAAGGCTCGACGTGCTCAGCGGGGCCGACGAGCACCACATGGAGCTGAGGGTCGGCCTCAAGCGCCTGGAGCGCGCCGCGCAAAACAACTTCGGGCCCTCGGTCGCCGCCCATAACGTCGACGGCGATAGTGACGGGTGTGGTCACAGCTTCTCCTTACTTCAAGAGATGATCGGGCCCAGGGGCCTGCCCTGCCCATCGGCGGGCAGGCCCCTGGGCGCTACATTTATATAGCCAAAAAGCCCCCTGGCAAACCAGCGTGACGCTTGGCATGCGAGGAGGCTTTGCCGACACCATGCGAGATGCATTCACCTCGCATGATCGTCAACAGCATAAGGACAAGCTACTCGGTCTCGATGACCTCGCGGTCGCGGTAGTAGCCGCAGTTGCCGCACACGCGGTGGGGCAGCTTCACTTCGCCGCACTGCGGGCAAATGGAGCGGGCGGGCATGGAAATCTTGTCATTGGTGCTGCGACGGGCATGGGTGCGGGCGCGACCCATTTTGCGCTTAGGTACTGCCATCTCGATTACTCCTTCTATAGCTGGAACGACGGGTGCCGTTCACAACTTCATGTGTAAACGCACGATCTGATATGATACCGAAGCCTTGAAGCCCCTGCAAGGGGAAATATCCCCAAATTCGCCAACGGTCACGACCTCTTCAAATTGCGCCAATGGCCGATGGTCTGGCGCAGCACCGAGGTGGCGCCTTCGCCATAATACCCCACATCGCGGCCGAGACTGAAGGAGACCACAGTGCCCAATGCGAACAGCGGCGCCCCGGTCCAACCGAAGATCTCGCATCCCGTAAGGAAGGCGGCCAGAGGACAACGGCTCATGGACGCGAAGAAGGCCACGAGGCCCACAGCCGCCGACCAGCCGGCATCTCCCCCGGTCATAACCGTGCAAGAGGCGCCCAGAAGCGCGCCGACCGTGAACGTGGGCATAATCTCGCCGCCGCGGAACCAAAGTCCCAGGCAGATGATAGTCAGAAGCGCCTTGATGGCGAAGGCCCAGGTTTCCTGTTTTCCCGCCAAAGCCAGAGCTAGCTGGTTGCCGCCCGTGCCCTCGAAGGCCTGCCAGCCGAAGAGCGTCACCAGCACTATCATGATCACGCCGCCCAGAGCCACCCAGGCGTAATAGTTGGTAGAAAGGCGTTTCGTTGCCTGCTGCAAGCCGTCAATGGCCTTGATGTACAGCGCACCTACCACCGAGCAGCACACGGCAATGACAATGCACTGCCCTACGATGGGCCAGGTGAGGGTCGGAAGTGCTACTTTCGGAATAATATCGCCGATGCCCACCAAGCTGGCCCCGGCCCAGGCCACAAAGCAAGCAATGAGCATGGTGGGCAAATGCTTCACCACTTCGCGCTTATAGCGGGACAGCTCCACCACAAAAGCCGCCGATCCCAGCGGGGCGAAGAACAGCGCCGAGAAGGCCGCCGCCATACCCACCGAAGCCGCATAGGCGTTCATGCCCGTGCGGCCACCGTCGGAGGCGACCTGATCGGCCTTCCAAACCGAGCGCAGCTTGAAGGGGCGCCCCACCAGATCGCCCAGCGAGGCACCCATGTGAAGGGCACCGGCCTCCTTGCCCACCGAAGCGCCGCCCAGTATAGAAAGTGCCGTGCCAAGAAGAATGCCGGGGGCAAGGCTGGGAGAGATCTCGCGGTCCTCGCGAATGTCCGTGACCACCGTATGCGTGGTGGTATCGAGGGGCAGCTTCAGCGCACGGTATAAAAGAAGGCTGACCACGCCCAGCACCGGCAAGGCGTACAGCAGCCAGCCGTGGGCCACCACCACCCCGTAGGCGAAGTTCACCAGCAGGCACAGCACCACCGAGGCCACCGCCCCCACGGCACCCACCACAAGCGCAAAGAGGCCATGGCGGACTACCTGGCTTCCGTCGAGCACTGCCATCATCGCCTCCTTGCGCGTTCCTCGTGTCTGCCTCTACGGTAAAACACTAAGGAGCAAGGTCGGCGAAAGCGTAACCGCCCTGCCGCTCAACGTTACGAGGATGTTGAATGCCTAGTCGTCGAAATGGAGGTTCTTAAGGGCGGCGAAAGGATTGTCCTCGGCCGATGAGGCCTTATCATCGCAATCGCAGGGCCCCTCGTTCAAGTTCTTGCCGCACTGGGGGCACAGGCCCTTGCAGTCATCGTCGCAGAGGGGCACCAGCGGCAACTCGAGCAGCAGCGCCTGCTCGATAAGCGGCGCGATATCGATCACGTGATTGTCGGGCACGTAATCGAACTCGTCGTCTTCCATATCCTCGGGCGCCTCAGCTTCCTCGCCACCAATAAGGTAATAGCCCTCGATGTCGCCCGAAAGATCGTAGGCAACGTCCTCCAGGCAACGGGCGCACTGGGTGACCGCCTGGGCCTGGGCCTTGCCCATAACCAGCAGGGCATCCCCCGTATTGGTAATGTCCACGGACCAGGCAATGGGGCCCTCGAACGTGTAAGTGTCGGGGCCAGCCTCCAGGCGGTCGCACGAAACCGTGCCCTCATAAGGGCGCATCTCGGCGGACTCGAACAATTCCTGAGGCAGATGAATCTTCACGGCTTCCATGGAAACCCTCCTTTGAAAACGAAGGGCGCGCCTTGGTGGCGCGCCCCTGAAGTGCTGATATGCTTGCCGAATTCCTAGCGCACGTTAATGGACGTGGCGTTAAGGCGATCACGGCAGCGGCGCGTGTTGTTGAGCAGGGTGTCGAGGCTCTGCTCGATGTGCCCGAACACCTCATCGGCGTAGTCTTCGGCACCGGCGCGGGTCTGACGCTCCAGCTCGCGGGCATCGGCCAGAATGGTGTCGGCCTGCTGCTGGGAGATGCGCACGATTTCCTGCTCGGAGGCGATGGTGATGGCCTGGCTGCGCGCATCCTCGATCA
>CAJUFS010000048.1 GCA_910585575.1 uncultured Adlercreutzia sp.
TCTACCTCGAGATGACCGACTCCGGCGTTATCGAGAAGACCTGCCTGGTCTACGGTCAGATGAACGAGCCTCCGGGAGCCCGTCTGCGCGTTGGCCTGGCCGGCCTGACGGAAGCCGAGTACTTCCGTGACCAGGGTCAGGACGTGTTGTTGTTCATCGACAACATCTTCCGCTTCACCCAGGCCGGTTCCGAGGTGTCCGCTCTGCTGGGCCGTATGCCCTCCGCTGTAGGCTACCAGCCTACGCTGGCTACCGAGATGGGCGACCTGCAGGAGCGCATCTGCTCCACGCAGACCGGTTCCATTACGTCGGTGCAGGCCGTGTACGTGCCCGCCGACGACCTGACCGACCCGGCCCCGGCTACCACGTTTACCCACCTGGATGCCAAGACGGTTCTGTCCCGCTCCATTGCCGAGCTGGGCATTTACCCCGCCGTGGATCCGCTGGAGTCCACCTCCCGCGCCCTCGATCCCGAGATCGTCGGCCAGGAGCACTACGACGTGGCCATGGGCGTGCAGCAGATTCTGCAGCAGTACAAGGACCTGCAGGACATCATCGCCATTCTGGGTATGGACGAGCTGTCCGAAGACCAGAAGCTGACGGTTAACCGCGCCCGTAAGGTGCAGAAGTTCCTGGGCCAGCCGTTCCACGTGGCCGAGGTGTTCACGGGCCTGCCCGGCGTGTACGTCAAGGTTGAGGACACCGTGCGCTCCTTCAAGGAGATCCTCGATGGCAAGTGCGACCACATTCCCGAGCAGTGCTTCGTGAACAAGGGCGCCATCGAGCAGGTCTACGAGGCCTACGACGCCATGCAGAAGGAAGGCAACTAATGGCTTCTCTGGGCTGCATGGTGGCTCTTCCCGATCGCGCTCTGTTCCAGGGCGAGATCACCTATGCCGGTATTCCCGGTGCCGATGGCTACTTCGGCGTACTGCCGGGCCACGAGCTGATGGTGTCCCTCAATCGCGAGGGCGGCGTCCTTACCCTGAAGCAGGGCGAGAACGATACCAAGCAGTTCCTGGTCATGGGCGGGGCCACGTCCGTGCTGGACGACAAGGTCACCGTGCTGGCGCGCTTCGGCACGGCCATCGAGGACATCGACGAGGCCGCGGTGCGTGCCGAGGCCGAGGAGTACCGCAAGGTTATTGCGGATCTTGAGCAGAAGAACGATCCGCAGGATCAGGCCACGCTCGTTACCAACCAGAAGAAGCTGGCTTGGTGCGAGGCGCAGCTGAACCAAGTAAGCGGCGCTGCCGCGTAAGGAAGTACGATTGGCTGCTAGCCTCCGGGCGCGCGGCAGGCCAAGAACTTCCGACCGCTTTGGTAAGGCGATTTCGGTCGCTTGCCACTGCTATGAACAGGGGACCCTCCGGGGTCCCCTTTCTTGTGCGCTTGGCGCGCGACGGGGCTGAGGCAGCGGGGGAGACCGGCGAAGTCTGTGGTACTATGGCGGGAACGTATTGGCTTGGGACCGCTGGGCGCTGGGGCGCACGGTGGGGCGAAGGCTTCGGGAAAGCGGGTGGGAATCCCGCGCTCTCCCAGGAACCGTGAGGCCGCAGCTGCCGCCTAGGGCGGGGCTTGTCGGCCGCAGTCGGAACACCGATCCCGTAAGAAGTCCTGGAAGTGAGACGCTGGTGAGCAACCAGTTCGGTATAGGCGCCTGGCATCCGGCCGTGGCGCTGGGCTATTTTGCAGCGGTGCTGGCCATTGGCTTTATTGTGGACAACCCGCTGTTTCAGATGCTGGCCACGCTCGGTGCTGCGGCGCTGTTGCTGATTCTTGATGGAGCAAAGGCTGCCCGGCTTGTGGCGGGTGCCCTGGGGCTGGCCGTAGTGGTGGCCCTGGTGAACCCCTTGTTCAATACACGCGGCGAGACGGTGCTGTTTACCTGGTGGGGCGAGCGGCCCTATACGTTGGAGGCGTTGGTGGCGGGCGTTTCGACTGCGCTGATGCTAGCGCAGACTCTGCTTTGGTTTGCCAGCTTGTCCTTGGTGCTGACGCCGGACAAGCTGATGGTGCTCTTCGGCCGCTGGGCCCCTTCGCTGACCCTGGTGCTGACCCTATCTTTGCGCTTGGTGACGTCCTTGCGACGTAAGGTGGCGCGGGTGGCACAAGCGCGCGCTGGTGTGGGCTTGGGGGGAGGCACCTCGTTGGGGCCGCGGGTTCGCGAAGGCGGGCTTGTGCTGGGCTCGGTAACGGCCGCGGCTTTTGAGGACGGAGTGACCACGGCAGATTCCATGAAAAGCCGCGGCTTTGGGCTGCCGGGGCGAACGCGCTATCAGGTGGTAAGGTTTCGCGGGACTGATGGGCTGCTGGCGGGCATTGTTGCGGTTCTGACGACGGTGGTGCTGGCAGCGGCGGCTTTGGGGGTCCTGGCGGTATCGTTCTTTCCTGGAGTGGTCTTTGCGCCGGCTGGTCCCCTGGCGGTGTGCGCGGGTGTTTGCTACGGGCTGTTGATCTGCACGCCGCTCGCGTGGCAAGGGGCGGAGGTGATCCGATGGCGCTCTATCGCATCGAGCATCTGACGTTTGCCTATCCAGCGACGGAGGCTGGTAGTGCGGCCGCTCTGCAGAACGTGACCTTCGAGATGCCTTCAGGATCCTTTACCGTGTTGGCAGGTGCGAGCGGCTGCGGGAAGACGACGTTGCTGCGGCTTATGAAGTCGGCTTTGGCGCCCCACGGAGCGCTTGAGGGTGGCGTCTTCTTCGACGGCCGTCCGCTCGGGGAGGTGCCAGCGCGCGAGCAAGCGGCACGCATCGGGTTCGTCATGCAAATCCCCGAGGCCCAGCTGGTGTCGACCACGGTGTGGCATGAGTTGGCCTTCGGCTTAGAGAACCTCGGCGTAGCGCCGGCCGAGATGCGGCTGCGCGTGGCCGAGATGGCCAGCTTCTTCGGTATCGAACCCTGGTTTCGCCGCTCGGTGGACGAGCTGTCGGGCGGTCAGAAGCAGCTACTGAACTTGGCAGCGGTCATGGCGATGCATCCGGATGTGCTGTTGCTCGATGAACCGACGGCGCAGCTGGATCCTATCGCGGCCTCCGATTTCCTGGGTGCGGTGGCGAAGGTCAATCGGGAGCTGGGCTGCACGGTGGTTATGGCCGAACACCGCCTGGACGAAGTGTTTCCGCTGGCCGACCAGGCGATTGTGCTGGATGAGGGGCAGCTGGTGGCTCAGGGCGAGCCGCGCCGAGTAACGCGCACGTTGTGGGAGCGGGGGAGCGCTTTGGCTCCGTCGCTGCCCGCGCCCGCGCAGGTGGCGCTGGGGGTGGAAGGCGACGATGGTCGGGAGCTTCCGCTGACGGTTCGCGAGGGACGGGGCTGGTTGAGGGACTGGCTATGTGAGCAGACGCGAAGCGTGGAAGGTGCTGCAATCACCTCGTCTGAAGACGTTTGTGGTGCTTTATCTGCGAGGGCTGCGAACAAAGCGGACATGGACGATAATCTCCGTCTATCTGCTCGCCAGGAAGCCGCTCAAGAGCACGGCACTGTATCTCCCGGCAATTCAGCTATGCTTGCTGGGGATATGAGGGCAGCTTCCGGCGAAGCAGCGCTCGAACTGCGCGATCTTTGGTTTCGCTACGACCGCGAGGAGAGAGATGTGTTGCGCGGGGCTTCGCTAACGGTGCCCGTGGGCTCGCTCTTCGCGCTGATGGGAGGCAATGGGGCCGGAAAGTCGACCTTGCTTCGGCTGGCGACAGGCTCGCTCCGCCCCTATCGCGGCAAGGTGCGCGTATTGGGCGCCAAGGTGGGCGGTCGCCGTGGCCGTGCGGTAGCAGGAGTTGCTCTTCTGCCGCAAGATCCCCGCAGTCTTTTCGCCCACGATACGGTGGCGCGAGAACTGGAGGAGATGCGACCGGTTTGGGAGGCCGCGAAGGCGTCGGCGAAGGCCGAGGGATCCACGGGGGATGTCTCCAAGGCGCCGTTGCCGCTCGGCGATAAAGCTCCCCGAGGGGCCTCAGGGGCGACGTCGGTGCCGAATGAGAAAGTTTCTTGGGAGGCGTATCGCCAGGCGGTTGCAGTCCAATGCGGCATCGAGAGCCTGATGGAGGCTCATCCCTTCGATTTGTCTGGCGGCGAGCAGCAGCGGGTGGCCCTGGCGAAGGTGCTCCTTGCTCGGCCGCGATTGCTGCTTTTGGACGAGCCGACGAAGAGCCTCGATGGTGCGCGCAAGGAATCGCTGGCAAAGCTTCTGCACTCATTGACGGCCCAGAGCATTACCGTGCTCATGGTGTCCCATGACGTGGAGTTTTGCGCTCGTCACGCCGATCGCGTGGCCCTGCTGTTCGATGGCGAAGTGGTTTCCGAGGGAGCTCCGCGGGGGTTCTTCGCCGCCAATAGCTTCTATACTACCGCGGCCAATCGCATGAGCCGCGGCCTGCTGCCTGACTGCATCACGGTAGACGACGTAGTGCGCGGCTGCAGCGAGGGGAGGGCTTCGTGAAAGCCGCGCTGGCAGGGGCGCTTGGGCTCTCGGTGCTTATTGTGACAGCGGGGGCGTGGCTGGGGCTCAACTACTATCTGATCAGCACTTTAGTGGTGCTTTGCGCCCTGGCGCCCTTCTTCGTCGATCTTGAACGGCGCAAGCCCGAAGCGCGAGAGCTCGTGGTGCTGGCAACGCTCATTGCCCTCGCCGTAATAGCCCGCGTGGCTTTCGCGCCCATTCCGCATTTCAAGCCCACCATGGCTATCGTAATGATTGCCGGCATGGCCTTCGGGGGCCGCACCGGGTTTTTGGTGGGAGCCGGCGCCATGCTGGTGAGCAACCTGCTATTCGGCCAGGGGCCGTGGACCCCCTGGCAGATGCTGGCGTTCGGTACGGGCGGTTTGGCGGCAGGGGTGGCAACGGATACCCTGGTACGGCGCGGGCTCGTCAAGCGAGGCGCCCTTACCTGGCGGCAGCGCCTCGCGCTAGCGGCGGGAGGATTTCTCCTGGTGGTGTGCGTAGCAGGCCCGCTGCTCGACACCTGTTCGCTCTTCATGATGATAACCGCCATAACCCCGGCCAGTGCCGCCGCCATCTACCTGGCGGGCCTGCCTGTCAACGTCATCCATGGCGCCGCCACGTTCCTGACGCTGCTGCTTCTAGCCAACCCGCTCCTACGCATCCTCAATCGCGTCCGCGTAAAGTACGGTCTGTTGGGGTAGCTGTGGATTTTGCCGCTGTGTCCGCGATGGGCCCATTGGTTCGGTTGCGCTTAGGTCACCGTGATACAATACTTTGCATTATTTGTAGCGAAGGAGGTCAGATGAGGCTCTGGGAGGATGCTAATAGGCGCCTGTATACCGACGAGCAGCTTCTTCGCCATGTGGCCCATTTCGGGTCTCTGGAAGCAGCCTTGGAGCAGGGTAATATTCGACTTGTCGCCGAATCTTCCCCAAAGGTGTCACGTGGTGCCAAGGGCCAGCGTCGTCGTCTTTCTGACTATTTGGAAGGGGAGTAGCGCGGTGGCGATAGATTTGCTCAAAGAGGCGTGCGCCGAACTTGAACAAGCGTGGCGCACTCTTGCGGCTGACCAGCGCACCTTCCTGCTCGATCGCTTCAAGGTGCGTTACTCCTTCAACTCCGGCAACATCGAGAACCCTGAGATCACCTATCACGATACGGCAGAAGTCTTCGATGAGAACGGCGTGTCGAACTTTACGGGCGATGTGCGTACCATTTACGAGATCAACAACCTCAAAAACGCATGGAAGTGGCTCGAGGACGCGTTGGTCGAAGGGGTTCCCCTCGATGAAGGGCTCGTTTTGGATGCTCACCGTGTGCTCACGCGCGGAACCTACGACGATGCGCGCTGGGCCAAGGGGGAACGGCCGGGGACCTTCAAGAAAGGCGACTACCGCGTGGCCGATGACGTGGGCGCTGCGCCGGAGGAGGTGTCCGCGCTCGTGGCGTCACTGCTTGACGAGGTCAACGAGGCGATGGCTGCCCCCGGTGCGGAGGGGAATGCCCTCACGATCGCCGCCTACCTTCACGCCGACCTTGTCGACATTCACCCCTTTGCAGATGGCAACGGTCGAACGGCTCGCCTACTTATGAATCTGGCGCTCATGCGCCTCGGTGCTCCGCCGTGCTCCATTAGCACCGATGATCGTCTGGCCTATTTCGGCGCTCTTGACGCCTATCATGACGAGGGCGACCTGGTTCCTTTTCGTCGGTTTTGCGAAGCTCAGCTGGTAAAGACCTGGGAATCCTTGCTCGTGCGCGAGGGCTTTGCCGAAATATCTGCTCCTCGGAAAACTCGGTTCGACACCATGAGCAAAGCCGAAATCAAACGAGATCGCCTGGCATCCAGAGGGGAGATGTGAGGCGATTGCCTTTAGTTCTTTGTGGATTCCAGCGACGTGGACCGCTTTGTCCCAACGCCACTCTCGCTTCAGCCTGCAATCCATGCAAAACTCACGGTTTGTTCGCACCTGGCGAGGGCGGCGGCTGGTATGATGGCTTGCGAAATAAACGGAGATTTGTCTGAGCCTGTTCGCATGTGAATCGCACCTCAATCGCACTGGAACCACATTCGATTCCCGCTCGCTTGGTCCGCCCCTGTGAGGGTCACTGGACCGATAGACACGAGAGACGCGCACGACCGGGTCGCCCTGGCTCCGTGCGCCGCAGCCTGAACGAAGGGGTTTAGCACGCATGGCATTCGTACACCTGCATAACCACACGGAATACTCTCTGCTCGACGGATTGACGCACATCAAAGACATGGTGCGTCGTGCCGCCGACCTCGACATGCCCGCCGTTGCCGTTACCGATCACGGCGTTATGTCCGGTATGGTGGAGCTCTCCGACGCCTGCGATGCCGTGGAGAAGGAAACCGGCAAGCGCGTGAAGCCCATCTTCGGCTGCGAGGTGTACTTCACCGTTGACGAGAGCCTGCGCAAGGACGTGAAGCCGAAGCTCTACCACTTGCTGCTGCTGGCCAAGACCAACGAGGGCTACCATAACCTGCTGAAGCTGGTCAGCGAGTCCCACGTGGACAACTTCTACTACAAGCCCCGCACCACCTTCTCCATGCTGCAGAAGTACGGCAAGGGCATCATCGGCTCCTCGGCCTGTATTGCCGGCGTTATCCCGAAGCTGCTCGACCAGGGCCGCTTCGATGACGCCGTGGAGTGGGCCAAGAAGTTCGCCAGCTGCTTTGAGCCCGGCGACTTCTACATCGAGCTGCAGAATCAGGGCATCCGCACCGACGCCGGCTTTACCCAGACCGAGCTCAACCATCAGCTGACGAAGGTGGCCCAGGCCGCCGGCTTGAAGACCATTGCCACCAACGACTTCCACTACCTACTGAAGGAAGACGCGGTGGCCCAGGACATCATGCTCTGCATCGGCACCGGCTCCACGGTGAACGAGACCAAGCGCATGAAGTTCGAGAACGACCAGTTCTACATGAAGACCGAAGAGGAAATGCGCGAGGCTATGCGCGATTTCCCCGAGGCCTGCGACAACACGGTGGAAGTGGCGGCCAAGTGCGACGTTACCCTGGAGCGCGAGCCCATTCTGCCAAAGTTCCCCCTGCCCGAGGGCGAGACCGAAGAATCGTGGTTTCGCAAGCGCGTGCAGGAGGGCCTGGAGAAGCGCTACGGCGTGCCCGTGCCCGAGCGCGAGCAGAAGCAGGCCGACTACGAGATGGGCATCATCATCCAACAGGGCTTCCCGGCCTACTTCCTTATCGTGCAGGAGTACATCGAGTGGGCGCGCTCCCAGGGCATCGGCGTGGGGCCCGGCCGCGGCTCGGCCGCCGGCGCCATCGTGGCCTACGCCATGGGCATCACCGACCTGGATCCCATGCCCAACGGCCTCATGTTCGAGCGCTTCCTGTCGCCCGAGCGCGTGGAGATGCCCGATATCGACGTCGACTTCGAGCAGGGGCGCCGCGAAGAGGTTATCAACCACATCAAGGACGTCTACGGCGAGGACCACGTGTCCCAGGTGATCACCTTCGGCACGCTGCAGGCTAAGAATGCCGTGCGCGACTCGGCGCGCGTGCTGGACTACCCCTACGGCGTGGGCGACCGCATCTGCAAGATGATCGGCGACGAGCTGGGTGTCACCATCGACAAGGCGCTCGACACCAATCCCGACCTCAAGAAGGCCTACGACACCGAAGAGGACGTGAAGCGCATCATCGACGCGGCGCGCTCCATCGAGGGCCACGTGCGCGGCGAGGGCGTGCACGCCTGCGCTACCATCATTTGCCGCGACCCCATGTCCGACCACGTGCCCATGAAGCGCGACACCAAGGGCGGCGGCATCATCACCCAGTACGACGGCCATTACACGCCGGACCTGGGCCTGCTCAAGATGGACTTCCTGGGTCTGCGCACCCTGGACGTGCTGTCCATTGCCTGCAAGAACATCGAGGAGCGCTTCGGCACGAAGATTATTCCCGAGGAAATCCCCACTGACGACGAGAAGGCCTTCCGCCTCATGCAGTCGGGCAACATGGACGGCCTGTTCCAGGTGGAGGGCGCGCTGTACGTGAGCCTTTTCAAACGCCTGCCTCCCAAGCAGTTCTCCGACGTCGTGGCTTCCATCGCCCTGAACCGCCCGGGCCCGCTCGAGTCCGGCATGGTGGAGGACTACATCAAGGCAGCGAAGAACCCGGCCGCCGTGCACTACTACGACGACCGCCTGCGGCCCATTCTGGAAGAGACCCACGGCACCATGGTCTACCAAGAGCAGATCATGCAGATCTCCATGGTCATGAGCGGCTTTTCCGCCGGCAAGTCCGACAAGCTGCGCAAGGCCATGGGTAAGAAGAAGCTGGACATCATGCGTCAGCTGCAGGCCGACTGGGATTCCGGTGCCGTGGAGAACGGCTATTCGCTCGAGGTGGCCCAGCAAATTTGGGCCGACGCCGAGAAGTTCGCGAAGTACGCCTTCAACAAATCGCACTCGGCCGCCTACGCCATCCTGGTGATGCGCACGGCCTGGCTGAAGGCCCATTATCCCCATGAGTTCATGGCCGCCGTGCTGACCAGTTACATGGGCAACACCGACCGCCTCATCCGCTACATTGCCAGCTGCAACAAGAACGGCACGCCGGTATTGCCGCCGGACATCAACGCCTCGCGCGCCGAGTTCACCCCCGTTGAGGAGGGTATTCGCTTCGGCCTGGTGGGCGTGCGCGGCGTGGGCAAGAACGTGGCCGACGAAATCATCGCCGAGCGCGAGGCCAACGGGCCCTTCACCTCGCTCCATGATTTCGTGAACCGCCTGGATTCGAAGTGCTACAACCGCAAGACGCTGGAATCACTCATCAAGGGCGGTGCCTTCGACTCCACGGGCTACACGCGCAAGCAGCTCATGTACTTCGTGGACGAGACGCCGCTTCTGGAAGGAGCCGCCAAGCGCCAGAAGGACCGCGACAACGGCCAGGTGTCCATGTTCGACATGTTCGCCGACGACGCTGACTCCGGCTTCCAGGAGGACGTGCCCGAGCCCGATGGCGTGGAATGGGACAAGCGCACCAAGCTGGCCTACGAGAAGGAGATCATGAAGATCTACGTCAGCGAGCACCCGCTGCAGCCCTACGAGGGCACGCTGGCGCGCCTGTCGAAGTTCACCATGGGCGACCTGTCCGAGCGCACGAAGGAAATTCGCAACGCGGTGTTCGTGGGTATGATCTCGAATGTGGTGGTGAAGCTGACGAAGCGCGGCACCAAGATGGCCACCTTCACCCTGGAGGACACCACGGGCTCCATCGAGTGCATCTGCTTCAAGTACGACGACTTCGCCGAGGTCATCCAGGAGGATGTCATCGCGAAGATCAAGGGCAAGTTCGAAAGCGGCGATCGCGGCAACCAGATTATGGCCTTCGAGCTGGAGGCGCTGGAGCTGAACGAGGAGGACGCGCGCCCGAGCCACTTGGAGCTGTCGGTGCCGTCCCGCGCCTTCGACCAGAATCGCTCGGCGGGGCTCAATCGCATCCTGCGCTCCTATCCGGGACGCGATGGGGTGGTGCTCATGGTGCAGCAGGCCGACGGCCGCAAGTTTCGCGCCGAGCTGCCCGTGTCGGTGGACGCCCAGTCGCCCATCCTGAAGGCCGAGATCCGCGACCTGTTCGGCCCCGAGGCCATGATTGCGTAGGGCGTTCCGTGCGCCCTGGCGGGACGCACGGACTGCTCGACGCTGCGAGGCTCTGGCGCATTTCATCTTCACCCTTGTTTCGCACACGGCGTTGGCGAAGCCAACTTGGTGCGAAGGCGGGCGAATCTGAAACGCGCCAGAGCCTCTCGCTGACTTTGCCACGACAAGTGAGGTTGAGAATGATGGCCGAAGAACTAATTCATCGCCCTACATTGGAGGAGCGGGCTGCTGAGTGCGCTCGCGAGGTGACGCTGTCGGCGACGGTGTCCTATAACGGGGCGCCTTTCGCCGGCTTTGCGAAGCAGCCGGGGCAGCTGACGGTGCAGGGCGAGCTGGAGCAGGCCTTGGCGCTGCTGTTCCGCCGTCCCGTGGACGTGGTGTGCGCCGGACGTACCGACGCCGGGGTGCATGCCCGCGGCCAGGTGGTGTCCTTCGAGGTGGATCGCGATGAGCTGCGCGGGCGTGCCCTGCGCACCCTGCGCAAGTCGCTTAACGCCCTGACCCACGACGACATGGTGGTGCGCGTGGTGGAAGAGCGGCCGCAGGGCTTCTCGGCCCGCTTCGATGCGGAGTGGCGCGAGTACAAGTATTTTCTGGCTACCGGGGAGACGCCGCCGGTGTTCACGGCGGCTACCTCGTGGTTCGTGGGGCCGAACTTGGATGTGGCCGCCATGGAGGCCGGCGCCCGGCACCTTATCGGCGAGCACGACTTCAAGAGCTTTTGCATGGCCGCCTCGGCTGTCGGCAAGCCCACGTGTCGTAACGTGAGTGAGATTTCGTTTGCGGCGGCCGATATTATGGGCGAGCCTCACCGCATCATCACGGTGCGCGGCAATGCGTTTCTGCACTCCATGGTGCGCACTATCGTGGGCACGCTGGTGATGGTGGGGCGCGGCCAGCGCACGCCGGACTGGGTGGCCGAGGTGCTGGCGGCGTGCGATCGCCAGGCGGCGGGGGAGAATGCCCCGGCCCAGGGTCTCGTGTTCTGGTCGGTGCACTACGGGGACGAGGCGTTGCCGCTGGGCTAGGGCCTCGGCGTCCCTTGGCGTCCTTCTGCTGTCGCAGGTCCTGGGCATTACGGGGTATACGATCACTTCGGAAGAGCCAGCATATACCACTACCTCTTGTTTATTTCCCCAGGGCAGTCGGCCGTGCTATGATGGCGACACGGTATTTTGCGCGGCCGCACAAGAGGCTGCGCGTCTCAGGCGCGAGGGCTGGCGCGCCATGAAGGGGGCTGCTATGGCGGACGAGCAGAAGTTGGCACCACTGGGATTCGGGTTTATGCGCTTGCCGCTGACAGACCCCGATGATCCCACCTCGATCGATATTGAGAAAACCTGCGAGCTGGTGGACGTGTTCATGGACGCGGGCTTCACCTATTTCGACTCGGCCCGCGGCTATCACGGGGGTAAGTCCGAGTGGGCGCTGAAGAAGGCCGTGGTGGAGCGCTATCCGCGCGACTCCTTCCAAATTGCCACGAAGCTGCCGGCCTGGTTGGCCAAAAACGCCGATCACGCCCGAGCCATGTTCGACAAATCGCTGCGCGAATGCGGTATCGATTACTTCGACTATTACTTGCTGCACAACTTGGGAGAGAGCCTGACGGCCTGTTTCGAGGAGTATGGCCTGTGGGAGTTCTGCGCTCAGATGAAGGCCGAGGGTAAGATCAAGAAGTTCGGCTTCTCAATTCACGATAACGCCGAAGAGCTGGAGAAAGTGCTCGATGCGCATCCCGAGGTTGATTTTGTGCAGTTGCAGATCAACTACGTCGACTGGGAAAGCGACATCATCCAGTCGCGCCGGTGCTACGAGGTGTGCCAAGAACGCGGCCTGCCTGTGGTCATTATGGAGCCGGTCAAGGGCGGTACGCTGGTGAAGCTGCCCGATGCGGTGGCCGACGTGCTACGCGAGGCCGAGCCGGGCGCGCCCTTGGCGTCGTGGGCGCTGCGCTTCGCAGGATCGCTGCCCAACGTTATCGCCGTGCTTTCCGGCATGAACACGCCGGCTATGGTGGGGGAGAACGCCGCCATTATGCGCGACTGTCCGCCCCTGACGCCGGACGAGTACAAGGTGATCGACCGAGCTCGCGAGGTGCTGACCAGCATGCCCGGCGTGCCTTGCACCGATTGCCGCTATTGCATGAAGGGTTGCCCCGAGGGCGTGCACATCAACACCATCATGCAGTCGCTCAACATCCATGACCAGATGGGCGATGCCTATCGCGCCCAGGAGAATTACAACTGGAACACCGGCGACGGCAAAGCCAGCGCCTGCATCCAGTGCGGCGCCTGCGAAACCGTGTGTCCCCAGCACATCCCCATCGTAACCGAACTCGAGCGCGCTGTAGAGCTGTTCGAGGAGTAGAAGAGCGCGAGACAGCCAGCTGAGACAGCCAACCGTCTGACTCGTCTCGTTGACGGTTGGCTGTCTCACGGGGGTAAACACGCTTGAAGGGGGCCGTTCTGCCGCCGACCCCCGTGTCGAGGGTGCTCAGGGGCATCTGCGCTATAATCTTCCCACTTATTTTCAGATTGTTTATTGGGGTGGGGCAAATGGGCCCCAAGAAGGAAAGGGAATTTATGGCAGGCAGTATGGAGAAGCGCGCTTCCTGGTCAGGTAAGTGGGCGTTTATTTTGGCGGCGGCCGCCTCGGCCGTGGGCTTGGGAAACATGTGGCGTTTCCCTTATTTGGCGGCAAAGTACGGCGGCGGCACCTTCCTTATTACCTATCTGGTGCTGGTGTTCACCTTCGGCGTTTCGCTGTTGTTGCTTGAGACGGCCCTCGGTCGCAAGACGGGCCAGTCCGCCATCGGCGCATTCAGCAGCTTCGGCAAAAAGTACACGTTCATCGGCGTGCTGGCCAGCGCGGTGCCGTTCATCATCACCCCTTATTACTGCATTATCGGCGGTTGGGTGACGAAGTACGCTGCATCGTATCTGGGCGTGGGCGCCGATGCGCTGGCTGATGGCGGCGGGTTCTTCACCAGCTTCATCACCAGCAACGTTGAAAGCTACGTGTGGATGCTCGTGTTCATGATTCTTGTGTTCGTAGTTGTGGGCCTGGGCGTCAAGGGTGGCATCGAGAAGGCCAACCTGTTCATGATGCCGGCGCTGATCATCATGGCCATCGCCATTGCCATCTACACCCTGACCATGCCGGGCGCTGTTGACGGCGCGCTGTACTACCTGACGCCGGACTTCAGCAAGTTCTCGCCTGAGCTGGTTATTTCCGCCCTGGGCCAGATGTTCTATAGCTTGTCGCTGGCCATGGGCATCATGATCACCTACGGCTCCTACATGCGCAAGCAGGACAGCCTCACGTCCTCGGTGGTGCGTATTGGCGGCTTCGATCTGGGCGTGTCGTTCCTGGCTGGTCTCATGATCGTGCCCGCCGCCTTCGTGGCCATGGGCTCGGGCGACGCCGTGGCTTCCGCCGCCGGTCCGTCGCTGATGTTCATCACGCTGCCCGGCGTGTTTGCCGATATGCAGGGCATGGCTGCCGTTATCGGCTTCGTTTTCTTCCTGCTGGTGCTGTTCGCAGCGCTGACCAGCGCCATCTCGCTGACGGAGACGCTGGTGTCCATCGTGCAGGACGGCGTGAAGTGCAGCCGCGGCAAGGCCCTGGGCATCATCATCGCCTTCGTGGTCATTGCGGGCTCCATCATCAACGCCGGCTACAACGGTCTGGCGTTCATCGAGCCGCTCGGCGAGGGCTCCAGCATGCTCGACTTCGCCGACTTCATCTCGAACTCAGTGCTCATGCCCATTGTGGCGCTGCTCACCTGCATCTTTGTGGGTTGGATCATCAAGCCGAAGGCCATCATCGACGAGGTGCGCATTTCGGCGCCGTTCAAGGCGGCCGGTGCTTGGACCATCATGATCAAGTACATCGCTCCGATTCTGGTCATCATCATCCTGGTGGCCTACGTGGCCGCTCAGTTCGGGTTCTTCAGCATGTAAAACGCGCTGGATTGGAATTCCATGGCGAAGGGCGTCCTTTGGGGCGCTCTTCGTTTGTTTTGCGGTAGGATAGTCACTTACTGAAACGTTTCGAGTTAAAGGATTCTCATGGCTCTTTCCATTGGTATCGTGGGGCTGCCCAATGTGGGCAAATCCACGCTGTTCACGGCTATGACCAACAAAGGCGGCCTGGCGGCCAACTATCCCTTTGCCACCATCGAGCCCAATGTGGGCATTGTGCCCGTGCCCGATGATCGTCTGGATGCCCTGGCGGAAATCGACCACCCGGCAAAGATTGTGCCCGCCACGGTGGAGTTCGTGGATATTGCCGGTTTGGTGGCCGGCGCCTCCCAAGGCGAGGGCCTGGGCAATCAGTTCCTGGCCAACATTCGCGAGACCGATGCCATTGCGGAAGTGGTGCGCTTCTTCGGCGACCCGGATGTCACCCATGTGGCCGGCAAGGTAGACCCGCTCTCCGATGTGGACACCATCAAGACCGAGCTTATCCTGGCCGACATTGCCACGGTGGAGAAGGCCATTCCCCGTCTGGAGAAAGAGGCCAAGCGCGACAAGGCCGGCGTGGCCAAACTGGAGGCGGCCAAGAAGGTGCTGGCGGGCCTCAACGAGGGTCATCGCGCCCGCACGCTGGGTCTTTCCGACGACGAGGTGGAGGCCATCTACGAGCTGCATCTGCTGACCATGAAGCCCATGCTCTACATTGCCAACGTTGACGAAGACGCCGTGTCCGCCGAGCTGCCGGAAATCGACGGCTGCACGCCCGTGCCCATCTCGGCCAAGGTGGAGGCCGACATCGCCGAGCTGGCCGAAATGGACCCGGCTGAGGCCAAGGAGTACATGGAGGCCCTGGGGTTGGGCGAGAGCGGTCTGGCGCGCCTCATTCGCGAGGCCTACGCGCTGCTGGGCTTGCAAAGCTACTTCACCAGCGGTGAGACCGAGACCCGCGCCTGGACCATTCCCGTGGGCGCTAAGGCCCCGCAGGCTGCTGGCGTCATCCACACCGACTTCGAGCGCGGTTTCATTAAGGCCGAAACGGCCAGCTTCGAGGATTACGTGGCCCTGGGAGGCGAAAAAGGCTGCCGCGAAGCGGGGAAGCTGCGCCAGGAAGGCAAAGACTACGTTGTCCAGGATGGCGATATCCTGCACTTCAAGTTTAACGTGTAGCACGTGGGAGATGAGCGCGCCCCTCTTGAACGAGGGGCGCTTTCTATTGAAGGAAGCGATTAGGGCGTAGGGAAAAGAGGCGATACCGACGGCTCAGGCGGCAGATCAAGAGCAGAAGCAGAAAGACACCATTTGGAGCGTGCCCTTTGTGGTGCTCATGGCGGTGAATTTCTTTCAGTCCATGGCGGCGTTCATGGCCAATGCCACGCTTCCGGTGTTCGCCGACTCCCTGGGCGCTTCGGCTTCCATGGTGGGCGTGGTGGTGAGCACCTTCACGCTTTCGGCGTTGCTGGTGCGCCCCTTTGCGGGACCGGCGTTCGACAGCTTCTCGCGCAAGAAGTTGTTGTTGGGCGCTCAGGGCATTATCTGCCTGTCTTTGTTTCTCTACGGCGTGGTGGACGATTTGGGTGCGCTGTGCGCGGTGCGTTTGCTGCACGGTGTGGGCATTGGCTGCGGTGGTCCTCTGGCCATGTCGCTGGTGTCGGAATTCCTGCCGGCGAACAAGTTTGCCAGCGGTATTAGCATCTACGCGCTGGCCCAGTCTTTTGCCCAGGTCATCGGTCCTGCTACGGGGCTCTATCTCGTGAATTTCGTGGGCTTTTCGGCGGCGTATTTCCTGGCGGCCGCGCTTCTGCTGGTGGCCATGGGCGGTATCTTCCTCATTCGCGAGCCCTATCGCGAGCATTTGCCCTATCAGCTGAAGCTATCGCGCATGTTCGCCCGTGAGGCTGTCAGCAAGGCCGCGGCCCTTATGCTGTTGGGAACCTCCTTTTCGTGCATGGCCTCCTACGTGGTGCTGTACGGCTACGAACGGGGCGTGGCCGATATGGGCATCTTCTTCATTGTATATGCGCTGTGCCTGGTGGTAACGCGGCCGGTGTTCGGCACCATGGCCGATCGTGTGGGGACGCCGAAGGTGCTCGTGCTGGGCGTGGTGTGCTTTGCGGTGTCCTACGGGCTGCTGTCCCAGGCGCATGATCTGGGGGGCTTCCTAGCGGCGGCTGTCTTCGGTTCGGCAGGGTTCGGCTGCTGCGCGCCGCTGCTCCAGTCCATGGGGCTCGCCTCGGTGTCGGTGGAGCATCGCGGCGCGGCCAGCAACACCATGTTCACGGGGCTTGATCTGGGCACGATGGCCGGTCCTCTGATAGGGGGTGCGGTGGTGGAGTCCCTGGCGCTTTCCCTGGGGTCGCAGGTGTCGGCTTACAGCTCGATGTGGCTCATCATGCTGGTGCCGGCCATGGGAACCCTGGCCATTGCCCTGTTCTGGTGTTTCCGCCGCGCGAAAGGCTAGGGAGCGCAATGGGCGTGCTTTGGGTTGGCCTGGGTGGCTTCGTCGGTGCGGTGCTGCGCTACCTGATAGGCCTGGCGGTGCCGGTGGGCGAGGGGACGTTCCCCGTGGCCACCTTTGCCGTGAACCTGGTGGGCTCGTTTGCCATCGGGTTTATTGTGGGAGCGGTGGAGGCGCGTCCTGGCGCCCTTTCCTCGGAGATGGTGCTGTTCTTGAAGACCGGCGTCTGCGGCGGGTTTACCACGTTCTCCACCTTTTCCTTGGAGACGCTTCAGCTTTTCGAGCGCGGTGCGTGGGCGCTTGGCGGTGCCTATGCCGCGGCAAGTCTTGCGTGTTGCGTAGTGGGAGTGCTTTTGGGTCGCTGCGCGGCGTTGCGCCTGCTGGGGGAGTAGATTAAGATAGCGGCGGAAACTACGTGCGAAGGAGGCTTTTATGGCGAATTACGAGGAGCGCGGCGCGGGCCGCGACGGGCGGGGTCAGCGAGGCGGTCGCGAGGGCCGCGGTGGGCGTGATCGCCGCGAAGAGCGCCGCCCGAGCCGCGAGGAGCAGCGTGAGCAGCGGCGAGCCGAGGCGGTACGCCATAACGGCCTGATGAAGGCGGCCTTTGCCGCCGAGACGGCGGAAACCGTGGAGAATGCGGTAATCTATGAGGAAGGGGAGGGCCGCGAGCTGCCGCTGCCCGAGCCTACGGCCGAGGCTACGGAAACCTTAGTGGTAACTTCCTTCGCTCCCGAGGCGCTTTATCGCGACGGTAAAGGGAAGTGCGCGGTGGTGGACCCCGCGAACTTCACGCGCCCTGGTGGCGCCTACGAGGATGGCGCCTTTGGCCCCGAGCAGATTCTGTGCTCCGAGAGCAACCTGTACCCAGTGCTGCAGGGTGTGGCCGACGAGTACCACCGCAAGAACAAGGACTACCGTCGCGGCTCGCTGTTCACTGATCGCGCGCTGTGGCTGCCTGAGGTGCTGTTCTCCCGTTCGGGCGACGTGCGTCGAGCCGGCGTGATTGCGGTGGCCGAACCGGTGCGGGCCTTCGCGCTGGAAAACCATCGTCCCGAGGCCGAGGTGGAACGCGCCCTGCGCGATCGTATCGAGACGCTGCTGCGCATTGCCGCGGCCAACGAGGTGGAAACGCTCATCGTGGGCGCTTTCGGGTGCGGGCGCAACGGCTACGAGCCCGATCAGGTCATTGCGCTGTTCCAGGCGTGGTTCGCCGAGCATCCGGGTGCGGTGCCTCGCGTGGTGTTCGCCGTGCCCCGCGCCCAGTTCGACGCCTTCGATGCTGCCTTCGGCCAGCCGAAGGTCGAAGAGGTTGCGGTGGCAGCCGAGGAAGAGCCCGACGAGGAGCGCGAGGACTGGCGCGACATCGAGCTGCCCGAGGGTATTACGCTGCGATAGGTTGATCGGGCGCTTTAGCCTTCCGTAGGAATAAGCGACGCTGCGGGCGGCATCTCCGCAGCGTCGATGACCTTAGCCTGGTAGGTGGCCTGTAGGGCCAGCCAAAACTCGGTGGTGGTGCCCAGCGCCTCTCCCAGAAGACGCGCCATTTCCGGAGTGATGGCGCGGCGCCCGTGTATGACGTCCGACACGGCAGACTGCGGCTTCCCGATGGCTTGCGCCAACTTGTACTGCGAAATGCCCAGGGGCTCCAGGAATTCCTCTTTGAGGATTTCTCCGGGGCTGGATGCCATGTTAGTGGTAGTCAACGAGCTCAACTCCTATTACTCCGTAGCGCGTCCACTTGAAGCACAGGCGCCACCGCTGGTTAACCCGAATGCTGTGCTGCCCTTCGCGATCGCCCAGCAAAGCTTCTAATCGGTTACCTGGTGGAACTCGCAGATCGTTGAGGGATCCCGAGGTTTCGGCAGCATCCAAAAGCTGGAGCTTTCGATACAGGACGCGGTAAAGGTTTGCGGGAATGCGCTTTTGGCGGTAACGGGCCGGGTCAATCCAGAAAGCTTGCAGGTCACGGTCTTTGAATTGCACGGTACCTCCAAATGCTTCCGCAAAACAGAATACTACCGAAAAACAGAAGTAATGTCAAATGATTGTTGTACTATAATGCAACGAATAGTAAGTCATATTGCATAAAAGTGCAACAAAGGAGAGGTTGTGAAAGAAGACGGCATTGTCGACTGGGAGGCATTCGGCGTTCTTTTGAAAGCTGCTCGGTTGAGTCAAGGTTTTCGCCGAGGTGCGGCTTTGTGCGAAGCAGTGAGGGAGAAGGTGGGAATGCGCATCTCCGAGAGAACAATTTATGCCCTTGAGGAGGGAAGCCGAACCCCTTCGACTGATGTGTTCATCGCGCTGCAGCAGGTTCTTCCCGAATTGCGCGACCCAGAGTTTTTGAGGCCGCTTTTTCGAGGCAGCAACATCAAAATAGCCATTGTTGAATTCTAGGAGTCACGCTGTGATGACCGATTTCGAGAATCGTCTTGCCCCGGATACCGATATCGTTGGGCCGGGGCAGCGTTCGGCGGTGGAGCCGCTGGAGGTGTTCCTGTCCCGTGAGCCGCGTTTCGCGGTGGCCTTTTCCGGGGGCTGCGACTCGTCACTGCTGCTGGCGGCCGCTAAGTTGGCCGGCAATGAGGTGCGCGCTTATCTGGTGAAGACGGCCTTCCAGCCGGCGTTCGAGCTGGAAGATGCCCGGCGGGTTGTGGACGCGCTGGGGGTGCCGCTGACGGTAATCGAGGCCGATGTGTTGACCGAAGAGGCCATTTGCGCGAATCCGCCCGACCGCTGCTGCTTGTGCAAAGCCTTCATCTTCCGAACCATTCGCAAGGCGGCCACGGCCGACGGCTTCACCGTACTCGTTGACGGCACCAACGCCACCGACGATCCCGAGCGGCGCCCTGGCTTTGCGGCTCTCGATGAGGCAGGCGTCGTTTCGCCCCTGCGCCGAGCCGGGCTCACCAAAGCCAACGTGCGTGCGGTGCTGACCCAACTGGAAGGATCGTTCGGCTTGGAACCCGGGGCCCTCATGTCCGCCAAGCCCAGCTTCCCTTGCCTGGCGGTCTACGTCCCCGAAGGGGAGCGCATTGACGGGGCGTCGTTGGAGACGGCGGCGCGAGTGCGAGGGCTCTGTTAAATCTTGACGCTCGGGAGCACCGTCCTGCCTGGGTGGTGCTCCTTTTGCTATCATGGAACGGTTAACTTTCCGACAGCGGAACGGTTCAGCTTGGCAGCTTCAGCGCTGCGGCCGAAGCGTCCCGAGAGAAGGAGCCCGTTTCCATGACGCAGCATCTTTCCGAGGCCGATGTGCGCGGCATTGCCGAGTACACGCGCATAGGTCTCACGGCCGAGGAAGTGGTCACCATGACCGCCGATCTCAACGCCATTATCGACAGCCTGGCGCCCATCACCGAGTTCGACCTCGACGGCGTCGAGCCCACCTTCCATCCCATCG
>CAJUFS010000049.1 GCA_910585575.1 uncultured Adlercreutzia sp.
TGGTCTTGACGCTGCCGCCGCTCTTCCAGTACTTAATTTGGTACCCCGAAATATCGTTGGCGGGCTTGCTCCATTTGACGGCAATGGCAGATTTCGATGTGCCCTTTACGCTTGTGAGCTTCGTGGCCTTCGGCTTCACTTTGATCGAGAACGTTTTGGTTCCGGTGTAATTGCCTTGGCCTTTTACGGTGATGGTATGAACGCCTACCTTTTTAGCGTTCTTGGGAATGACCAGCTTGACGCTCGCAGTGGTTTTGCCCGTCTTGCTGGCAATAGTCTTGCCCAGGGCTTTAACCGTCACCTTCACTTTGGGCGCTTTACCGGTATAGGTGAATACCTTGGTCGTGGGCTTAACGGATGAGATTGAAGCGGGCTTGATGGTGAACGTGACGGTTTTCGTTCCCGTGTAAGCACCCATTCCCGTGGCGGTCACGCGAGCGGTACCGGCGTTTTTGTTGCTCTGGTAGCTCAGCGTGTAGTCGATTCCCTCCTGCAGGGTAGTGCCGGCAGCCGTCAACTTGACGGCGGGTGTTTGGGCGTAACCCGTGTAGGTGGTAGCGGGAATACTCGCCGCGCTCGCCTGGGCGAGGTCGATGCGCTCGGGCGTGGTGACGGTTGCTCCTGTCGGCTCGTCCGCGAAAGCCTGGGGCGCGGCAAAAACAGCGCCGCAGGTAAGAGCGGCCGCTACGAGAACGGCACCTCCCGCAGCGCTGATGCGCCGCTGTAGGTTGGTGAAGCTCATAGATTGCTCCTCTCGGTAGTTCCCCTAAAATGCAAAGCATTTTTCCTGGTCATAGTGTACGTTTTTGCCTCAATCATCGCAATGAGCAAGTTTTGACCAAATGTTTATAGAGCCCTGGCGAGAAGGCCGCGAAAGTGGTGAAGCTGAAAGAGGGCAAGGTGAAGGTGTCCGGCAGCAAGCTGGTGAAGGAGCCGAAGAAGACGACGAAGAAGTAGCCTGGGCTTGCTCGTCCGCGCCCCTGCCCGGGCGCGCCCGGGCAGGGGCGCTACTCGATGCGCCTGATTGCTGTTTCCGCTAGAACCACTTCTTAACGTACTTGATGAGCTTCTTGGTGTCGCTCCAACGCGCGTCGGACGTGGGGGCTCCCAGCACGACGGTCACGTAGGTGTTTCCCTTGTACTTGAACGCGCCCACGAAGCAGTGGCCGGCGGCGTTGGTGAAACCGGTTTTCACGCCGTGGATGCCCTTAATGCTGCCGAGCAGCTTGTTGGTGGATTTCACGGTGTAAGGGATGCCGTTCGTGCTGCGGAATGAGTACGACTTCTTTTTCACGATGCTGCTCAGGTCGTTGCGATTCAGTACCTCGCGGGCGATGAGGGCCAGGTCGTGGGCCGAGGAGCCGTGGCCTTTTTGGGCCAGGCCGTGAGGGTTCTTGAAGCTAGTGTTAGTGCAGCCCAGTTCCTTCGCGCGCTTGTTCATCAACGACACGAACTTTTTCTCACTGCCGGCGGTATGGATGGCCAGCGCCTCGGCGGCCCCGTTGTCCGAGGGGATGAGCGCCATGTGCAGCAGGTTCTTCACGGTGATGGTGTCGCCGATGCTGCGTTGTCCCAGGTTGGAGTAGTCGGTGTTCGCCGCCTGCTTGGTGATGGTCACGCGGTCGGACAGTTCGTTGCGCTCGGCAGCTAGCAGGGCGGTCATCATCTTCGTGGTGCTGGCGTTTTGCCGCTTGGTGTTCTCGTTCTTGGTGAAATAGGTCTGGCCCGTGGCGGCGTTGACGATGACAGCGCTCTTCGCCTTCAGCTTTACGCTGGAGCGATTCTTCGTGGTGATGGTCACGCTTTTGCTGATCAGGCGCTCGGTGGTACTCGTGGCCTTCACGGCTACGCGCCAGGTGGAGCTGTTCGTCTTGCGCCAGGTGTTCGGGTACTTCAGGGTGACCTTGCCGTTGCTGGCGGTGGTGAACTTCGCCTTTGTCGACCATTTGCCCGTTGCGGGGTTGTAGCGCTGCAGCAGCACCTGATGCTTGCCCGCGGGGGAGATCTTGACGGCGTCCTTAATGGTGGACTTCGGGGTCTTGGTGAACGAGGTCTTCAGGCCGGTAATGCGCAGCTGCTTTTTTGCCGGCTGCGAGGGCGCAGAGGAGGCGCTTTGGGAGGTGTCCGGCTCGCTGGGGGTGGAGGTGTCTCCGGGATCGACAGGGGTCGTCTCGGACGAGGTGACGGTCTCGGTGGGGGAGACGGTCGTGGCGGCCGTCGGGTCGGCGGCGAAGGCGAGCGAGGGGCACGCGAGGGCGGTCGCCAGGGCCATAGAGAGGGCGAGTCGGAGTGTTTTTGCGAAAGGGGCACGACGGGTCATAGCGATCCTTTGAACGAGTTTTTGCTGGTGACAGTGTAAATTGTTCGAGAGGATAACGCAACGTTCGCTGGCAAGAGGCTGCTGCGCGTTTCGCGGCGATGTCTCGGCTACTCGGTGGCGTGCGTTTCAGGTTGCTCTGCGTCTTTGAGTCTCAGCCACTGTTGGGCGCGCTCGATGTGCGGTCCAAAGCGACTGCCGAGCCATGCGAAGAACGGTTTTTCCAGAAGTGTGATGCGGGCGAAGTCGATGGCGCTGCAGGCAGCGAACACGAGTACGCCGGCAGCAAGGCTCAGGCCGAGGATGCCGAAAAAGCCGGTGTCGTACACCCAGGCGAAGTGCGGCCAAATCCAGGCGCGCATGATAGGGTTATCGTGGATGAGGTAGATGCCCAGGGTGGTCTTCGCCACGGTATTCACCCCCTTGAGCGAAGGGATGGACAACCGCTGGAATACCATGAGTAGGCCCACGGAGGCAAAGAACGTGGGCACCATATACTGCCAGATAAAATAATCGGGGAAGATGAGGGTAAAGCCCCAAGCGCGCTGAGCATAGCCGATAACGGCCATACTAGCCCAGACGAAGAGCACGCTGAAAATGGCGGTGCGGCCGCCGCCCCAGCGCGCAATGAACGCGGCGGGATCTAAACGGCTGAGCACGGCGGTGGTTTCTGCGTCGCTAGACCCGCTCGACGTTGCGAACGCGCTTGCGTTGCTGGCTTGCGCGCTATTGTTTGTCCCCTGCGTCTCGAAGCGCTCGCGCACCCAACCGCCCAGCAGGTAGATATAGAAGAACCACACCAAATCCGACCCAATGGGATTAAAGGTGCTCGCCGTGGGCAGGAGCGATAGCGTGACAAACCCGACGGCCATAACGCGACTGCGTGCCGCGGGGGAGAGGTGGCGCCAGGCAAGGTTCAGGAGGGGGCTCGCTACCATCAGGGCAACGTAGCAGGTGATGAACCAGTACTCGCCCGAAACTACAGGGAGCACTGCTTTGCGCAGCTTCGTTTCCGTAATAAGGCTCGGATCAACCAACAGGAAGATGAACAGGATGACGAAGGAGTAGAACCAGGTTTCCAGCAGTACGCGCAAGAGGGAGGCAAGCTTTAACTGCGACCGCACCATAAAGTAGCCGGTAATGAGCACGAAGCAGTTGACACCGAGTTTTCCGCCGAAGCTGAGCATCTCTACTGCCACATCCGAGGCCAAAGGGCCGCTCTCGGGCCAGGCGCCATGGACGCTGAAGTGGAACAGGATGATCATGAACATGCTGGCAATGCGCAAAAGTTCGATGTTCGAGCTTCTCATGGGTCTCCTTGTCGTGGTGATCGGTACTGCTCACTCTGCGCCTACTTTTCAGTTCCGTCAAGAAATCTTCGGCGCGGAGGGGTCTGTCGACTTGCTAGCTATAATCGAAAAGGTCAGAGAACAAGAGGCGGAAGGCTCGCGGCCTTTCGCTGCCAAGGCGGGCGCAGTCGGATTGCGCCCCTGCTCCGAAAGGAACTACCATGATGGATCGCAAGGCTTTTCGTGCCCTGAGCTCGGGTTTGTACCTTATTACTTCTCATATCGGGGAGCGCAAAGTGGGCTGCGTGGTGAACACGTTCTTGCAGGTGGCATCCGAGCCTCCCACCGTTACCGTTGCCCTCAACAAGGAGAACGCCACCACGGAAGCGGTGCGGGAGACGGGTCGGTACGCGGCCACCGTTCTTTCCCAAGATGCCCCGCTGGAACTTATCGGCACCTTCGGCTTCCACACCAGCGCCGACACCGACAAGTTCGCTACCTGCGACTATGCGATCGATGAGGCCGACATTCCCTATGTGAAGGCCCATGGCCTCGCGCGCTTCTCGGTGCGCGTTACCGAGACGATCGATGTGGGCACGCACTATCTGTTTGTCGGCGTGGTGGAGGAGAGCGAAGTGCTGGCCGAGGGCGAGCCGCTTACCTACGCCTACTACCATGCGGTGAAGGGTGGCAAGACGCCGCCGAAGGCCGCCAGCTACAACCCCGAGGGCGATCCGGAAGGCTCGGCTGCGGCAGCTCCCGCCCCTGCGTCCGCCGATGCCTCCGCCGACGAGGCGCCCGCGGCAGGCAAGCGCGTAGCCTGGCGCTGTATGATTTGCGGCTATGTCGAGGAGGGCTATCCCGACGGCTTGCCCGAGGACTACTCCTGCCCCATCTGCGGAGCCCCCCGCGACATGTTCGAGCGCATCGAGCTCTAGTCGGCTGCTTTCTGTCCATTCTGTCGAAAACCCTGACGTGCGGGGTCTTCCTTGGTAACCTACGGTTTTACGCGACCGCCTCGCGCTCTTTGCGGGGCGCCGCGTTCGCGCATCGTCAAACGTGACGGCCGATGCGCCGTGAGTCGACCGTATAGTAAGGAGGAAGGCGCCCAGGCGCCGCTCATATGGCTAACAGAATGGGAAAGCACTCGGCACCGTTGAGCTCGTCGGGACGGCGTCCCGCCCACTCCGCGGATGTCGCCTCCTCGCGTTCGCGCCAAAGTCGCCGTACGGCGGCAACAACGGATTCGTTTGCCGGACGCTCGGCAGCGTCGCAGGGCCTCGGCTCTTCTTACCCTGCGGGTGGGGAGCGCTCTTACAATGCCGCCGACAGTTTGGCCCGCGCCCGGCAGGCTCGCAAGAAGGGCCGCGGCAAGAAAATCGCCCTCGGCATCGCAGCCGCACTCGTGGTTATCCTGGTAGGAGCCGGCACGGCGGTGGGGCTGTACCTGAACAACCTCAACAGCACCATCCAGGACGGCATGGACGAGGAGCAGAAGACCGCCCTGCTGGAAACCCTGGCGCCCGCCGAAACCGAGGACGGCTCCTACTACGTGGCCATCTTCGGCAGCGACGCGCGCGAGGGCGAGACCGTAAGCCGCTCCGACGTCACTATGCTCGCTCGCATTGATGAGAACACGGGCGTTGTCGACCTCATCTCTGTTCCGCGCGACACCATGATCGAAATCGAGGGCCAGGGCAAGCAGAAGATCAACGCTGCCTACGCTTTCGGCGGCCCCTCGGGCGCGGTGAAAACTCTCTCCGAGTTCGCCGGCGTGCCCATCAGCCACTATGTCGAGGTGCACTTCGACGAGCTGCAGAACGTCGTGGACGAGCTGGGCGGCATCCAAGTGAACATCCCCGAGAGCTTCTACTCCGACACCAGCGGCATTACCCTCGAGGCCGGCGAGCAGACCATCAACGGCGCCGAGGCCTTGGCCTTCGCCCGCGAGCGTCACGCTACGCGCGCTGGCGACTTCAGCCGCGCCCAGGCCCAGCGCCTGATCATCGAGGCCATTGTCGAGAAGGTGCTTCAGGCCTCTCCTGCGGAAATCCCCGGTCTCGTGGAGTCGCTCGCTCGTTGCGTGACCACCGACTACTCCGTGCAAGACCTCATTTCCCTGGCCCTCACTTTCAAGGACAAGGGCCTCACCATGTACTCGGCCGCCTGCCCCAGCTACACGCTGAACGAGAACGGCGTAAGCTACGTAGGCACCCAGTACAAGGAGTGGCAGGACATGATGCGCCGCGTGGACGCGGGCCTCGATCCGAACGACACGAAGGCCGAGATCCCCGAGCCCCAGGCCAGCGATGAGAAGCTGGGCGCCGCCACCAACGCCCGCTCGCCTCAGGACTACGAGGACCTCGTCAAGGACGCGCTTACCACCGATGACGTCATCGATGTGGAGAAAAAGTCGGACAAGGAATCGGGCGAGTAGCGCCTCTGCGGCTTGCAACAGAGAAGCATCCGTGACGGCAGTGCGCTCAGGCGCCTGCCGTCACGCTGGTTGAAGGAGCGGAAATGACGACCTATTCATCTCGTTCATGGGCGGCGTGCACGGCGGGGGCTCCGCTGCAGACGCGCACTTCGAAATTGCTCGCGGTCTTGCTTGCCGCGTTGTTGACGGTCGCGCTATGCCCGATCGCCCCTGCCTTCGCCGCCGAAGCCGGCGGCACCGAATCCCCCGGCACAGACGCCATCACTTCCGAACCGACGGCTGAACCAGAGCCCACGGCGTCACTGACAAGCAAGGCGAAGCTCGAGGGCGTTGCCGGATGGCGGACGGTGCAGGGAAGTGCCAAGGCGGGGCGCACCTCAGGGTCGAAGGCGCTGACGGCGGTGCGCTTAACGGTGAAGAGCAACCAGACGGGATCCATTGTCTATCGCGCCTACGTGGCCGGCAAGGGGTGGACGTCGCAGGTCAAGAACGGCGCTGTCTGCGGCACGAAGAAGGCCTCTCAGCCTATTCAGGCACTGCGCATCAAGTTGACGGAAGCGCTGGCGAAAAGCTTCACGGTGTATTATCGCGTCAACCTGGTGGGCTACGGCTGGACGGGCTGGGGCAAGAACGGCGAGTCGGTGGGCGCGCGCAAGCTGGCAAGCGTGCGCGGCTATCAGGTAAAGCTGGTAAAGAAGGACTCCAAAGCTCCCGGATCGCGCCAGAACCGCTACTTCTCTGCCGGCCAGAGCAGCGCCGAGTACTACTACGCCCAGGGTGGCAAGACGCGCCCGCAGCTCATCAAGGCCATCGCCAAGGCGAAGGGCAGCGGCCTGAGGGCGTTTGGCGCGAAGTACTCGCTCAACACGAAGGCGGCGAAGAAGTTGAAGGCCGCCATCAAACAGCTGGGCCGCTACAAGCTCAGCTTCGTCATGATCGACCTGAAGACAGGCGCGGGTATCAGTTACAACCCGGGCAAGGTGCAGTACAGTGCCAGCGCCATCAAGGGCCCCTATGTGGCGGCGGTGAACAAGTACCGTGCCGGCAGCGCGGCCAGCGCCCACGGCACCATGAGCAGCACCATTAAGGTTTCCAGCAACGAGGGCTATGCCAGCTTGCGTCGCCGCTTCGGCCATAGCCCCATGCTGAAGATGATGGGCTATTGCGGCATCTCGTCGTCCGAGATGAACGGCGGCCGCAACTACACCTATCTGTCCTCGCGCACGCTGGCGAAGTTGTGGATCGGCACCTACTGGTACTATTATCGCCAGACGAACGCCCGCTCGGCCAAGGTGCGCAACCTGCACGCTCACCCGCTGAACTCCTTCATCGACCAGGCTCTTTCTACGCCCACACGCACGAAGCCCGGCTGGTTCCCCGGCGGCGGCTACAACGTGCAGAACGACGCCGGCGTGGTGCTGGTGGACGGGCGGCCCTATGTGCTGGCGGTCATGAGTTCGGCTTGCGGTCAATATGGCAAGTTGAAGAACTTGGTGCGGGCCATCGACGGCGTGCATGCCGACATGGTGAAGCAGGGTTTCTAGCGCCCTGCATGGGCGCTCGGGCGCGCAGACGTTTCGGCGACTTCTGGTCGGCCCCGACGACTCCCTGGGCGCCTCTTTGAGCGAACCCCTCCGGCGACCCCCGGCGAACCCCTTCGGCGACTCGTGCTCGGCCGGAGGGTGAATTCCGCAGCCCCTCTCTTACGCATCATTTCCCCACATAAGCGCAAATATTGGTTGTGACGGCCCGTCGATGATGGCTATAATGCAAAGCTATGCAACACGACGGCGGGGGAGCCGTTGGATGGGACTTGAAAGTGAAGGTTGTTATGGAACGAATTGCTGTACCTTTTTGGAAGCGCGCTATGGCAGTGACCCTGTCCGGTGCGCTGGCGGTGACGCTGTGCCCCGCCTCCGCTTTGGCCGACGAAGCGGCTGAGCCGCGCGTCGTCGCGGTCGAGGGAGCTGCCGTTGAGCAAAGCGCCGAGTCTGCCCTTGCGGCTGATGAGGCGGTTGTGGCCGCTTCGGCCGTTGCGCCTCAGGCCGATGCTACGGCCATCGACGTCGATCAGCCCGCTACTACTCCCGACCAGCCCGCTACGCCCAGCACGGGCGATGAGGCGAACCCGGGCACCACGCCCGAAACGCCCAACCCCGGCACCACGCCCGGCGGCAGCACTAGCACCGAGGGAGACAAGAAACCAGCGGCCATCAAGCCCCAGCCGAAGCCGAAGCCGCTGCTGTCCTTCAAAACGGCGGCCAAGCTGGCTGGCGCGAAGTGGCAGAAGGCTGCAGTAAGTACCAAGACCCTGCAGAGCAAGACCATGGGCGAGACGGTTACCACCCGTCCTTTGGCCGCTCTGCGTATCTACAACAACTGCAAGAATATCACCGGCTCCATCAAGTACAGCGTGTACATGAAGGGCAGGGGCTGGTCGAAGACGGTAAGGGACGGTAAGACTGCCGGTAACGGAAAAGCGAAGAACCCCGTTCAGGCCATTAGGTTGAACCTGAGTGGTGAGCTGGCCAAGCAGTACAACGTGTACTATCGCGTGTACCTGACGGGCCTGGGCTGGACCGGCTGGGGCCGCAATGGTGCCAAGGTGGGTGCACCCAAGCTGTCCAACGTGAAGGCCTACGAGGTCAAGCTGGTGAAGAAGACCAACAAGAAGACGAACAAGACGTACAACAGCAAGAAGAACCGCACCACGGCGCTCGTCACCACCAAGTCGGGCACGGAGATGAAGACCCAGATGGCCATGGCCGCCAAGGCCCAGAGCCAGACTTCGTCCACCAAGTGGCTTATCCTCGTGGACACGAATAAGAATCGCGTGGAAATTCTCAAGGGCCAGAAGGGCGACTGGAAGGTGCACAAGTACTGGAAGTGCACCAGCGGTGCCTACGGTTCGCGCACGGTGCGCGGCAAGTTCACGATTGGCAGCAGGGGCCTGTACTTCGGCAACGAGAAGGGCTATACCTGCTGGTATTGGACGCAGTTCTACGGCAACTATCTGTTCCACAGCGTGCTGTACAACGTGGGCAGCAAGAGCTCCGTCCAGGACGGCCGTCTGGGCATTAATGCGTCCCACGGCTGCGTGCGTCTGGCGCTGAGCAACGCCAAGTGGATTAACAAGAACATCCCCAGCGGCACCAAGGTGTGGACGTACTAGGGAAGCGTAGCGCAAAAGGCAATGCGTCAACTATAACGGGAGCGGTTGGCAAAACTGCTCCTTCTTGGGGCGAGTCGATAGAGCGGCTCGCCCTTCTTTTTATAAGAAGTCCTGTTCAGGTAAGCAGTATTTTTGTAGCTTTAAGCGGTTTCGGGGCGCATTTCGTTGCTCTTCCGTCGTTAATGGTGGTACTATTCATGCACTTTGCTGACGGAAATAGCGCCAGCGTCAATCGAGTGTTAAAGGAAGCTTACATGAACTCAAAAGCACTTCGACTGTCCCTTTCTGCCCTCTTGGTGCTGGCTCTCGTGCCAGCGACCGCCTTTGCCGACGAGGCTGCCACAGCGTATGAAGAGGAAAGCTATCTCATCCCCAACGATAGCGAGGAAGACCCCGCGGAAAGCTGGCGCTTTACGGACGGCTATCCGTCGAATTACCTTCGCGAGGAGATGGAGAAAGCAGGCATCGCGCTCATGGGCGCTTTCTCCGATGTCGAAGACGGCTATCGTGCAACCTGGTCTAACGCCAACGGTGTTTTGTCCTATGCCTACCGCAAAAATCCGACCGATAAAGATACGGTTATCAACGTGCCGGGCGCAAAAGAGGTAGGCGTCGATATCTCCTACTTTAACAACGAGGGCAAGGCCATCGACTGGAAGAAAATGAAGGCCGACGGTATCACCTTTGCCATTATCCGTGCGGGCGACGGCTATACCACCACAACGGGCTTCTACGACCCTTGGTTCGTGAAGAACATCCAGGGAGCCAAGGCTGCTGGTCTCAAGGTGGGTGTGTACATCTACTCTCGCGCTACCAACACGAAGGCCTCGGGCAAGAATTCCGTGGGCCATGAGGTCAACCTGGTACTCGATCAGATGAAAAATGCAGGGCTGGGTCCTGAGGATCTCGGGCTTCCTGTGTATTTCGACATGGAGGACGCCACGCAGCGCGCCTTGCCGAAGAAGACTATCGGCGACGTGGCCGAGTCGTTCTGCAAGCAGATGATCGCCAAAGGTTATCAGGTGGGCATTTACGCCAATCAGGACTGGTTCACCAGCGTTCTTACCGACTCGCGCTTCAGCGTGGCTACCATGAAGAAGAACGGCTGGTCGCGCTGGGTGGCGCGCTATTCCTGGGGTTCGTCCTCCTCGGGGGTTGATTCGACGGACATTTGGCAGTTCACTTCTATCGGCACCGTGGCCGGTACGTCGCGAAAGTACTGCGATGTGAATTTCTCTTACGTCGACTTCGGCGCGCAGCCGGCTACGTACCAGGTTACCTACGAGTTGAACGGTGGTACGCTCTATGCACCTAACCCCGTTACGTTTACGGGTACGCTGACGCTGCCTACGCCGACGCGTTCGGGGTATATCTTTGACGGCTGGTACGCCGACGCTGCTTTTAAGACGCCCGTGAAGACCATTTCTCAGAAAAATGCGACGGTCTATGCGAAGTGGACGACACCTTATCGTGTTTCCTATGTGCTCAACGGCGGTAAAAACCATGCCTCGAATGCTGCAACCTATGTCTCCACGCTGACGCTGAAATCGCCAACAAGGACGAACTACCAGTTTGATGGATGGCATCTGGACGCAGCGTTCACCACGAAGGTTACGAAGCTGACAGCGGCGCATGCCACCAATAAGAAGGTGACGGTCTACGCCAAGTGGTCGCAGCCCTATAAGGTTACGTACAGCCTGAACAGGGGCAAGAACAATAAGGCCAACCCCGCGAAGTTCGGCGGCACGCTCACCCTTAAGGCTCCGACGCGTTCGGGCTACACCTTTGGCGGCTGGTATCTCGACAAGAAGTACAAAACCAAAGTCACGAAGCTGACCTCCAAGAATACGAAGAACAACAAGGTGACGGTCTACGCCCGGTGGTACAAGAACTACAAGATCACCTACAAGTTGAACGGTGGTAAGAACAGCAAGAGCAATCCCTCGAAGTACGGCGGAACCCTGACGCTCAAGAACCCCACGCGCTCGGGCTATGTGTTTAAGGGCTGGTACACCGATAAGAAGTTCAAAAAGAAGGTCACGAAGCTGTCCATGACGAAGAATCGCACGGTGTACGCGAAGTGGACCAAGCTCACGGGCAAGTATTATCGTGTGACCGCCACTGGCGGCTTGAACATCCGCAAGACGGCCTCAACCAAAGCTGCTATCACGGGCGCCTTGGACTACAACAAGAAAGTACTGATCAAGTCTACGAAGAGCGGTTGGGGTAAGCTCAGCGATGGACGCGGCTGGATCAAGCTGTCCTATGCGAAGAAGGTGTAGCACCTTCTAAACCTTCCTGTCGTTTTCGACTTACGAGCCTGTATCCGAGTGATAAAAGGACTACTCACATGCACAAGAAAACACTCAGTCTCGTTCTCAGCTGCGCCTTGGCGGGCACCATGGTGCCCGTGACGGCTTTTGCAGCAGGGGAGACCACCGACAACTGGATGGATATTGCCATGGGCGTGGTGCAGGACGGCGATAAGCTGTCCGATCCCGAGGGGGATCGACTCACCGGCGCCCGGGCCAACAGCTGGCGCTTCACCAAGGGCTACGCCGACGACGAGGTAAGTGCCGCAGCCGGTACGTTCGGCTTCGACACCATGGGTGCTTGGGGCGATTTGGGCGCCGGCGACCTGGATATCAGCGCAACGTGGACCAAGGCGAACGGCATCAATACCTACACAGTGCGCAAGACGCCCACGGGGACCAGCACCACGGTGAAGGTGCCCGGCTCGCTCGCCGTGGGTATCGATGTCTCGGCTCATAACAACGCGCCCGGTGGCGGTCCGGCCAAGGCCATCGACTGGCAAAAGGTAAAGGAGGAGGGCGTCAGCTTCGCCATTATTCGTTGCGGCTACGGCAGCAACTACTCCTATCAGGACGATAAATGGTTTGCCAGCAATTACCAGGGAGCGAAAGACGCCGGCCTGAAGGTGGGCGTCTACCTGTACTCCTATGCGCCCAAAGCCACGGGCACCGCCCCCTCGGCCACCGACGAGGCAAAGCACGTGCTGCGCATTCTCGAGAACAACAACATCGAGCCTTCCGATTTGGCGCTGCCCGTGTATCTCGACCTCGAGGATGCCTCGCAGGAGAAGCTGAAGAAGGGCACCCTGGGCGCCATCGCCAAGGAGTTCTGCGCGCAAATGCAAAAGGCGGGCTATAAGGTGGGCATTTACGCCAACCAGTACTGGTTCAACACTGTTCTGAAGAACGACGACCCCGTTTTTGATGCGGCTACCATGCAGAAGAACGGCTGGTCGCGGTGGGTGGCGCGCTATTCGAACACCTCGAGCTCGGAAGTGGAGGGCACCGACGTCTGGCAGTTTACCTGCGTGGGCAAGGTGGAGGGCATTCCGAAAAAGTACTGTGATGTGAACTTCGCTTACGTCGACTTCGCTGCCCCTAACACTGCGACACCCGTGGCCCCCGTAGCACCTGCGGCGCCCTCGACCTCGCTGACGACAACGCAAACGCCCGCGACCTCGTCTCCGACGCCCGTCACGTACAAGATTGCCTATCAGCTCAACAAGGGCAAGAACAATGCGGCGAACCCCACGCGCTCGTCAGGCACGGTTACCTTGAAAAAGCCAACGCGTTCGGGCTACACCTTTGGCGGCTGGCATTTGGACAAGAAGTTCAAGAAAAAAGTGACTAAGCTGACGGCTGCCGCAGCCCCGAAGGGTAAGGTGACCGTATATGCCCGGTGGTACAAGAACTACAAGATCACCTATAAGCTCAACGGCGGCACGAACAATAAGAGCAACCCAAAGAAGTACGGCGGCGTGCTCACGCTTAAGAATCCGACACGCACGGGTTACACCTTCGCTGGCTGGTACACCAACAAGAAGCTGACCAAAAAGGCGACGAAGCTGACGGTGACCAAAAATCGCACGGTCTATGCTAAATGGGTCAAAATGAAGAAGGGCTCGTACGTGGTAACGTCGAACGATGGCCTATTCATCCGAGGGAAAGCGTCGACGACGGCGCCGATTCTCGGTGGCCTGAGCTACAACCAGCAGGTGCGCGTCGTGAAGGTGAGCAAGGGCTGGGGTCAGCTTTCCGCCGGCGGCTGGATCAACCTCTCCTATACGAAGCGCGTGTAAAATCGAGGTGACGGAACGTCAAAATTTCTGCGATGATCGACGGCGGCTCTCGATAGCCGCCGTGGGTTTTGCTACACTTCCTCCATTGATATTGATTGGAAAGACCGGGGGTACTCAATGAAGCCGATGGGAGCTTGTGCCGGCGAAGAGGCGCGTTTCCTGCGTTGCGCCCCTCATCGAACTCTGGGTGCCCTGGCTCTGATTATCGTGCTTATGGTGCTGGCTCTAGGGGCGGCGTTTCCTGCGTTGGCTGTGGCTGACCAGCCTGACACGTCCTACGACGCCGCCGTTCTCGATGGCTCGTCGGTGGCCGACGCCAACCGCACCCAACTGGTGCTGGTGGTGCGCTTCCAAGGCGACGCCACGGGCGACGGTTCGACCGGCCTGAATGCCCCGCCTGCCTTCGCCCCCGATGCCACGGCGCCGGCCAACACTCAGTGGTCCCAGGTGATGGCGCGCCTGAACGATGCGCGTGCGGCCACCTATCGCGCTCCTTCGCTCTACCAGTATGTCGACACCGTGTCCGACGGCCAGTGCCGCCTACGTACGGTGTCGCCCCAGTCTGATCGTGCCACGGGGCGCATCACCTACTTGACCTTGCCGAAGGCCCGGGACGCTTACGTCAACACCGGTGTGCTGCTTGACGATGCACTGACGGCCTTCAACGCCGCGTATCCCCAGTTCGATGCCCGCACTCTTGACGGCGACGGCAATGGGGTGGCCGACAACATCCTGGTGGTGCCCGAGGTAGGTGCCGACTCGCCGACCACTGGGTCGCCCCTCTGGCCCCACGAGGCCGACTACGGCGGCAACCTTACCGTGGGCCAGGGCGCCAAGGCGGTGAAGGTGGGTACTTACACGTTGGTCGATTCCGGGCGCCTGGCCAACGGCACTGTTGGCACCGTCATCCATGAAACACTGCACGCCTTCGGCGCAAAAGATCTCTACCGCCTGGACAGCTCCCTGGAAAGCCAGCGCGATGTGGCGGTGGGTGTATGGGACATCATGGCTCAGCACGGCGGCTCGAAGCTGATGCGACCTCTGGCCATCTCGCGCCAAGATTGCGGCTGGACGACTATTGAGGAAGTGGCCGGCGGCACCGTCACGTTGTACGCGCCTGGTTCGGGTAAGCGTCAGGCGGTCAAGTTCAAGGCGCCCTATTCCACCACGGAGTACTTCGTGGCCGAGTTCCGCCGCGCCAATACCGACATCGGTAACCTCTCTGCCCTGGACACCTACCAGGACGGGTCGCCCTCCACTATCGGCGGTTCGGGGCTGGTAATCTATCGCGTCAATCCGTCGCAGAAGCAAACGGGTATTACCAGCGGCAACAAGGGCGACAAGGACTATGTGTACGTGTTTCGCAAGGGCGAGACGGGTGCCCCGCGCGGTGACGGGGTGGGTGATCTTCGCCATGCCCAGTTGACGGCGCCGGGCTATAAGCTGCCCTCGGCCAACTCGCTGAGCCCTACGGCCACGCCGGCTACGCGTTCGAAGGCCGGCTCGACGAATCCTGACGACGGCTTGGAGGAAGGGGCGCTTACCTACGCCGATGGCACCAACTCTGGTGTGGTAGTCACGGTGACCGCGCAAACGGAAGAGTCCATCACCTTCACCATTGCTCAGCCCGATGCGGACAAGCTGGGTCTTTGGCGCGATGCGCTCGACGCGCCCGGTGCCTCGCCGCTGCCCACCCAAGGCTTTGAGGCCACGAAGCTGGAGGCGGGAGCCGACGGGGCGGTGTACCAGCTATGCGAGCGGCGCAACGCGGGGGGCGCCCAGGTGTTCCGCTACGACGGTACCGCATGGAAGAGCCTGGGCTCCGTCGGCGAGGGTTATCGGCAGTTCAGTGCTCAGTGGTTCGACGGCGCGCTCTATCTGTGCGGCGTGCAGTACGGGGCCTCTCCCCGCGTGGCCCTGTGGCGGTGGAGTGGAAGCCGCTGGGAAACGACGGCCACCTTGTCCGCCGCCGCCAACAAGCCCGTGCTGGGCGAGGTAGCCGGCTCACTTTATCTTTTCGCCGACGGTGCCGGCGCGGAGGCCGGGCTCTACCGGCTCAGCGGCAACGTGCTGCAGAAGGTGACCGTGCTGAACGACGGCTACTTGGCCGGAGCAGTCATCGCCGATGTGGGCGGGGAGCCGGCGCTGTTGGTCAGCAATTTCGATCGACAAGAAACGACGCTCTATCGTCTGAAAGCGGGCACGTGGTCGAAGCAGCGCCTCCACAGCGGCGCGCCCCAGATACTCGATCGAACTGCCACGAAGAATGGCCCGGTGTTCCTCACCTTGCAGCAGGACGGCGGCCAGGATTCCACCCTGCGGCTTGTTACCTTTAGCAACGGAGTTCCCACGGTTATATCGCTGCCGGATACGCTGCCCTCCTCCTTCGACGCCAGTCTGGTGGTGGAGGGATCGAAGGTCTACGTGGCTCTGGCCACCCAGGCGTCCCAGCAGGTGCGGGTGTATCGCAGCACCTTGGATAACCTGGGCTCGTGGGATGCAGTGGGCTCGACCGTCATCAGCCCGTCCATGGGCGTCGACCTCGAGGCGTTTCAGGGCGCCCTGCTCTGCGCGTCGGTGGCCTCGGCCGAAGACCCGGTCAGCCTGCGACGCTTCGGCACGCTCGATCCCTCCGCGCCCTCGGTCACGCCCGTGCCGCCCTCCTCGTCTGGCTCAGGCAGCAGCGCGACGGGCACGACCAAGCCCGGCACAGGCGGTTCGGGCTCCTCCGGCACTTCGGACAGCACCGCCAAGCCCGGCGCGAGCGCTTCGGGCTCCTCTGGCACTCCCAGTGCAACCAAGCCCGGTTCCAGCAGTTCCGCCAAACCCTCGAGCACTTCGTCTTCGTCGAAGCCGACGGCCTCCAAGAAGCCCAAGCGGCCCGCTACGCCTCAATGGCGCAGCTTCAAGCGAGCGAAGAGGGCCGTCACGGTGCGTTGGAAGAAGGTCAAGAAGGCCTCGGGCTACCAGGTAAAGTACTCGACCAGCAAGAAGTTCACCAAGAAGGCCACCAAGGTGAAGCGCGTTGCTCGCGGCTCAGCCACCTCGGTGAAGCTGAAGTCTCTGAAGTCGAAGCGTACCTACTATGTGAAGATTCGCGCGTACCAGAAGGTGGGGAAGACCTACGTCTATTCGAAATGGACAAAAGTGAAAAAGGTGAGGGTGAAATAGACAACAGCAACGCGCGTCCGGTCGGGGCCGTGTTCCTCGTGTGCTCGGATCGCATTTACCGCGTCCTTGCGTCTGAGCGCCCCTCGAAATCCCCGACACACAAAAGCGGGCAAGTCGATCGACTTGCCCGCTTTGCTTGCTGCTCAGTTGGGGGAGTGAGACTACAGGGTGCCGTCCTGCCAGGCCAACAGGCCCTCGATAACCTTCTTGTGGGCGGCTTCAACCTGCGGCAGGTACTTGATGGCGGCCTCGGACTCGCCGGCGTACAGGGCGTCGGACACCAAAGTGGCGGCTTCGTACAGGTCCTTGAAGGAAAGATTGCCGGCTACACCTTTAAGGGCATGGGCCTCGCTGTAGCCGTCGGAGAAGTCGTGAGCCTCGATGGCGGCCTGCAGAGCCACGAGATGGCTGTCGTCCAGGTACTTCATGGCCAGTCGCTCGTACAGATCGGCGTTGTCACCAAAGCGGTCCATGGCGTCGACGTAGTCGATACCGTAGGGGGCAAGTTTATCTGCAAGCGTCTCACTCATTGCCATCATTCCTTTCATGCAAAGACGGGACGCGCCGGAGGGTGGCGCTCTCTCTTCTCCTCTTCGAAAGATACATCCGTCTATTCTTCGTTGGAGTTCAGTTTAATCACTCGTTAGAGTGCTGTCAGGGCTGCGTTTTAGTCGTTGACGTTCTGTAGATGAATGTCAACGTTTCGTAATAATGCGTTTATCTTTCTGTAACTTGACGAAACCGCTTAGGTTTGAGCGCGGTATACGATGAAGTGCGGACGGGCGCGACAACGCTCGTTTTCGCACAAAGCTCTCAGGTTGGCTCGTAAGGATTGCGCCCTAGTAGTCGGCTGCCGCGTCGCTGTCCATCCACTGCTGGTAGAAGTCCTCGTAGGCGTCGGCCAACACGGCCTCGCGGGCGCGGCGCATGAGGTCCAGCAGGAAGTGCAGGTTGTGCACGGAAATAAGGATGGCGCCCAGCATCTCGTTCTGCTTCACCAGGTGGCGCAGGTAGGAGCGCGAATAGTTGCGGCAGGTGGGGCAGTCGCAGGCCGGATCCAGGGGGCCGAAGTCGTGGATGTGCTTCGCGTTGCGCATGTTCATACGGCCCGTGCTGGAAAACGCCGTGCCCATGCGGGCGGTGCGGGTGGGCAGCACGCAGTCGAACATGTCCACGCCCTCGCGCACGGCGCGCACCAGCGTGGTGGGATTGCCCACGCCCATGAGGTAGCGCGGACGGTCCTCGGGGCACGCGCGAGCCACCTCGCCCAGGGTCTCGAACATGGTCTCGTGGTCTTCGCCCACCGAATAGCCGCCAATGCCGTAGCCGCCGAAGCGACGGCCGCCCGCGGCCAGGGATTCGTCCTCGATCTCGCGCAAACGGCGCACGCTTTCCAGGCGCAGGTCCAAGTGCATGCCGCCCTGGACGATGCCGAAGAGCGTCTGGTCGGGGCGCGTGTGGGCCGCCAGGCAGCGTTTCGCCCACATGCTGGAGTAATCCACGGCCTTCGCCACGAACTCGCGCGTGGCGGGGTAGGGGGCGCACTGGTCCAGCTGCATAGCAATGTCGGCGCCGATCTTCTGCTGGATGGCCATGTTCTCCTCGGGCGTCCAGTGGATCTTGCTGCCGTCGTAGATGGACTGGAAGGTGACGCCGTCGTCGGACAGCTTCACGGTGTCAGCCAGCGAGAACACCTGGAATCCGCCGGAGTCGGTGAGCATGGGGCCGTCGTAGTTCATGAAGCGGTGGATGCCGCCGGCCTCCTCGATGAGATCGGCGCCGGGGCGCATGGCCAGGTGGTAGGTATTCGCCAGCACTACCTGGGCTCCCAGGTCGTGCAGCTGGTCCACGGTGATGCCCTTCACCGTGGCCGAGGTGCCCACGGGCATGAACATGGGGGTGTGGAAGTCGCCATGGGCGGTGGTGTAGGTAAGGGCGCGGGCGTTGCCGCTTTGGGCGTCGCAGGTGCAGTCGAACAGGGCCATGGCTACTCCTTTGTGGTGGCAGGGAAGGGGGCGTTGTCGGCCGAGGAGCGGGCGTAGCGCGCGGCGGCCTCGGCGTCCGCGGCGGCCGTGGCGTTGGCGGCCAGAACCGCCTCGGCCGTGGCATGGGCCACGGGTCCGGGCTCGATGCCCGTTGCCGGATTGGCGCAGGGAGGCAAGGTTTCCACCCAGCGGGCAAAGTCCTCCATGGAGCCGTGCTTCACGCGGTCAAGGTCGAAGCCGTCTGTAGGGTCGAGCAGCCAGTCGGTGATCAGGTAGCCGTCGGCGCCGATGCCCATAAAGGCCAGGTCTTCCACGGTGTTGTTGCCCACCATCAGGACGTCGTCGCCGTTTACACCCAGAGCCGCCACGTTCTCGGCATAGTAGCGCGGCTGGGGTTTCACGGTGGTGGAGTTGTCGTAGGTGGTCAGGCGCTCGAACCAGTCCGGGCCCACGCCGGCCCACTGTAGGCGCCAGCGCACGGCCTGGGGCGGGAACATGGGCATGGTGGTGAGCACCAGCGGGTAGCCCTTGGCCCGCAGCGTTTCCAGGGCCTGGGCCGTTGCCGGGTTGGGCGTCACGCCGGCTCCCAGTTCGCCGAAGGGGCCTTCGTAGAACTCGGTGAGCAGAGCCTCCCAGTCGGCGGCGTCTGGGTCTGCGTGCTTGAAGAACTCGTCCCAGAAGGCTTCCTCGTTGGTGGCGCCGTCGTCGTGCACGACCATGGCGCGGGTGCCCCGCTGGAGCGCTTCCAGGAACGCGCCGCCGTCGATGCCGCGGGCCGTCATGAAGTCGTAGATGATCTTGAAGTAGCTTTGCATGAACTCGTCCAAGTCCATGGGCAACAGCGTGCCGTCGAGGTCGAAGCAGATAGCGCGGTAGGGGCGCTCGGTGTTGGTCATCGGGGTTGTCCTTTCGAAAAACTCACAGGTGTCGGCGGGTCGGGGGTGCTCTGCGGCGGTGTCTGAGCGCCCCGCGGAGAACGCGATTTTTAAGAAACAGATTCCACTTCGCCAGCACCGATACGGGGATAGTACCGACTTATGGGCATCGTCTTCTCTGTTTCCTTAATCGCGTTCGCAGCGGGAAAAAGCGCGAAGTCTCCGCCGCAGAGCACCCCCGACCCGCCGACACGGCCGAGGCGATGTTGATCGTGGTAGTATACCGCCGAACGAAAATGCTAAGGAGCGATTCCATGAGAACGGA
>CAJUFS010000050.1 GCA_910585575.1 uncultured Adlercreutzia sp.
TGCGCCGCGGCTTGGGCTTGTGGGACGTCGTGCTCTACGGCGTTCTGTTCATGGTAATCATTGCGCCCCACTCCATTTGGGGTCTGGTCCAGCAGGATTCGCTGGGCATGTCCACGCTGGTCTACATCGTAGGCTTTGTGGCTATCTTCTTCACCGCGCTCAGCTATGTGCGCATGAGCAACCGGTTCCCTATTGCCGGTTCCGTGTACTCCTACGTGCAGCGCGGCATCAATCCCCACGTGGGCTTTATCTCCGGCTGGCTGATTCTGCTGGACTATTGCATCACGCCGGCCCTGCTCTACGTCATGGTGGCTAACTGGGGCACCATGTTGGTACCAGGTAGCCCCTGGTATCTGTGGGTCATCGTATTCGTGATCTTCAACACCTTCGTGAACATCCGCGGCATTTCTATGACGCGCGGCATCGACCTGATCATCTTCATCGTGGAGATCCTGGCCGTTATCGCCTTCATCGCCCTGGGCACGAACTTCATCCTGGGCGGCGGTGGCGCCGGCGAGTTCAACGCCGATCCGCTGTGGCAGCCTGGTAAGGTGGACGCGCACTTCCTGGCTGCTGGCATCTCCATCGCAGCCCTGAACTTCCTGGGCTTCGACGGCATCTCCACCCTGGCCGAGGAGACCAACCGCCCCGAGAAGAACATCGGCCGCGGTATCCTGATCGCCCTGGGCATCATCATCGTGTGCTTCGTGGCCCAGACCTACATTGCCTCGCTGGTGCAGCCTGACTGGCAGAGCTGGAGCCCCGAGCATGCCGAGAACGCCTGGTTCTACGGTTGCCAGCTGGTGGGCGGCGATCTGTTCATGAACATCATGCTCATTATCAACATCGTGGCCATCGGCATCGCCAACATCATGAACGCCCAGCTGGCCGCTTCGCGCTTGCTGTACTCCATGGGTCGCGACAAAGTGATCCCCGCCATCTTCGGCAAGGTGCATCCCAAGTACCAGACCCCTTGGGTCGGCGCCATCTTTATCGGTGCCGTGGCGCTGGTGCTGTCGCTTATCCTCACCATGGCCGACCTGGCCACGCTGGTGAACTTCGGCGCCCTGGCCTCGTTCATCATGCTGAACTTTGCGGTGTTCTGGTTCTTCTTCGTTCGCGAGAAGAAGCGTCGCACCGTGGGCGATTGGGTGAAGTACGTGGTGTGCCCGTGGCTCGGCATTATCATTCTGGGCTACGTGTTCACTGGCTTCGACATCATGACCTATGCGCTGGGCGTGTCCTGGTTCGTCATCGGTTTCATCATTTGCGCGGTGAAATCGAAGGGCTTCAAGGAAGTGCCCGAGGCGTTCAAGAACCTCGATGTGTAAGTAGTTTTCCGGCAACATCTTCCCCCGCATCGAAGAAGGCTCCCCGCAAAAGCGGGGAGCCTTCTTGTTTTGGCGAACCAGGAGCGAAGCGGATCGCCGTGTCGTGCGATGCCAAGGAGACGCCTTCTGGGGAAACGTTGCTGGGGAAGCGGCCTCGGGGGACGTCGCAGGCGAGGAACGCCCCCAGCTCATGCCTCCGATAAACCTAGTTAAGGGAGACGAAAGCGTACGAGGCTTCGTTGTCCTGGCCGAAGTCGGCGTCGAGTTCGTAGACGTAGCCGGGCTCAATGACGAACGTGGCCGACTTGTCGGCGGCGTTCGTCACCATGACTTTCTCGTCGTGAGACGAGCGCTCTATGGCCCAGGTGCCCTGCGGGGTTTGGGAGACGGGCGTGCGCTCGACTTCCAGCTTGACAAGGGTGCTCGAGAAGGTGACGGTGGCTTCCGTGGGGGCGTTGATGCGCGCATCGGGTGTGCCCTCGACGAGAACGCCGTCGCGATCATGGTACTCGCTGTCAATTTCACGGGTGCTTCCATCGGCTTGGCGCCATTCGGAAGCGTAGGCGGTCAGCGGAAGGCTCACCTGCCCCAGCGTTGTGGTGTACTCGACGGTTCCCGTGGCAACGTTGCCCGCGTCGGCGGCACCGAAGATGGCGGCAACCTCGTCAGCGTATTTCTCAGCCTCGGCCGCATCGCCTTCGGAAATGACCTGCACTTTGCTGATGCCCGGGTACTGCCCGGGATAGCTTTCCAGCATGATGCCGTTGCCCGTGACCGATACAACGTCACCCACTCGCAGGGCATCCTCGTCGATCTCGCGCCCGTCGAGGCCGAAGACGCGGTCGTCGGGCAGGGTCGGAATGTAGAGCGCGCCGTTGTCCTGATCGACGAAGGCCGCCTCGTCGTCGCCAACGTAGACCACCAGGGCCGTGCTGGTCACAGTGTTTTCGTCAGTGACGCCGGCGCTTGATGAGCGCTCGTCGAGGGGCGCCACCCTCTCGGTGCTTGTCGCAACCGATGGCTCAGAGGCTTCTTGCGGGGTGGTTGTGCACCCGGCCAGGGTGCCCAGAGCGAGGACGCCAGCGGCAGCGCCAGTGATGAGGGCCCGGCGCGCGCGGGGAGAGGAAAGAGAAGATTTTTTCATTGGGCAACCTTTCAAGAGGAGGTGCTTTGCAGTTCGATCACCTTATTATACTGCCGCGGGATGATACAAGATCAGGGGGAAAAGAAGCCGTTGCGCAAGCGACGGATGGTAGAATGGGCTTCTGTACTGGCCCGTCTTTGGAAGGACTGTCTGAGTGTTGTGTCCGTGCCGCCCCTCTGCCTATGCCGCCCGTTACCGTTCTTGGGCGGCGGTTGCCCAGGCCCATCCCCTGTTGGCAAAGAGCCTCAATGCGGCGAATCACGGCATAGTCGCGCTGTTCTACGGAGCCTTCGCAGCGCTGCTGGTAGTAAAGGGGCTCGCCGACCCATGGGCTTTGCTTCCCCTGATTGGCATCCCGGGCGCGGCTTTCGTTGCGGTGAGCCTTGTACGGGCGCGCCTTAACGCCCCTCGTCCTTTCGAGAAAGACGGCATCGAGCCCTTGGTGGCTCGCGAGGGCTCAGGGTGCTCCTTTCCCAGCCGTCACGCGTTTTCCGCCTTCACCATTGCTTCCTGTTGGTGGGTGGCAAGCCCCGTGGTGGCCGTCGTGCTGCTGGTACTCGCGTGTTTGTTGGCGGTTCTGCGCGTTGCCGCCGGTGTCCACTATCCGCGCGATGTGGTGGCCGGCGCCGTCGTTGGTTTGGCCACGGGTGCGCTTACGGTGGCCGCGACAGAACTTCTTAAAGTGATGATGTGACAAGGCAGAACAAGCTCTCGACCTGGCCTTCGCAACCGCCAGGCGCCTTGAAGTTGCGCAAAAAGATGCCGCAAGTTGGTAGCGCGCTACGGATTTGACGGGTAAGGTGAAGGCGTTGATCAACCATCGACGCCCACCGTCCTCGGCCGACCCGTCCAACACAACCATGAAAGAACGCACCATGAGTTTTCGCAACAACCTCCAATACCTGCGCGCCTCCCACTCCATGACCCAAGAGCAGCTGGCCATGCTGCTGGGCGTGAGCCGTCAATCAGTGACGAAGTGGGAAGCGGAGAAGTCCTATCCGGAAATGGATAAGTTGCTGAAGATGTGCCAGATTTTCGATGTCTCTCTGGATGACTTGGTCCAAGGAGACGTCACCGCCACGCCGGTCACGGCCGCCGCCCAGGCCAAGGCCCAGGCGCTGCGAGCCAGCGCCGGCGGGCCGCCCCAAGATGTGTGCGGCTACGACGAGCACATGCGCGCCTTCGCCGCCAAAATAGCCACCGGCGTGTTGGTGGTCCTTCTGGGCGTGGCCCTGCTGATGGCCGTCGAGGGATGGGCTGAGACCTACCAGCCTGCTCTGGAGGCTTTAGGGCTCATCCCCTTGTTCGTTGCCATCGCTGCCGGCGTGGCGCTGTTCCTGGTAGCGGGCTTGCAGCATACGGAATTCCAGCGCAACCACCCCTTTATCCAGGACTTCTATACGAGCGACGACCGCCAGCGAGCCCAGCGCTTCTTCGCCGTTACCCTGGTGGCGGGCATTGCGTTTGTCTTTACGGGCATTGTGGCCATGGCGTGCACCGATGCAGCTTCAGAGTTCGTGCAGATGGAGGCAGCGGCCCTTATGATGGGGTGCTTCGCCGTGGGTGCGTTTCTCATTGTCTACGGCTCCATGCTGTTGGGTCGTCTCAACATTGCCAACTATAATCAGGCGCGCGAGCAAGCCTTGGCTGAAGGAGAGTTGTGGGAAGGTCTGGCAAGCATGGACCTTGCCACCTTGCGCAGCACCTATACCGACGAGCAGCTCTGCGCGATGCTGGGGGTGGAGCAGGCCACCGACGAGGAGCTGCTGCGTGTGCGGGCGCGCCTGGAGCGTCGCCGCCGCAAGGGCCAGATCACCGGAGGCTTGTGCGCCATAATCATGATTGTGGCCACCATCGCTGGCCTGGTCATGCTGTTCGTGCCGGGTTACCAGACGCCGTATTTCTGGCTGGCCTGGGCCATCGGTGGCCTGCTCTGCGCCGTATCCGCTATTGCCATCAGTTCTTTCGTCAAGGACGACCCCACGGTCTAGGATCACGGCACAAAAAGAGGCGCCCCGAAGGGCGCCTCGAATGGACTAGCGTGCGTGGTGCGTCGGAGCAAACGGACGTCTCGCTCGAACGTGCGTTGCCTGTTCGACGTGCGCTTTAGCGGCCGTTAGCCTCGCGCTGTGCTTCTTCGTAGTAGCGGTCGATGGCGTAGCGGGTGATGTTCGAGCGGTTGATGATGCCCACCATGCGCCCGTTCTCCAGCACCGGGGCCTTCTTAAGGTGGCCCTCCGACAGAACACGGGCCACTTCGCCCAAGTCGTCGTTCACATCCACGGAAATCACGCGCTTCGTGGCAATCTCGCTGACCGGCAGAGCCATGGTCTCGCGCAGCGTAGCGTCGAAGTCGGCGTTCTCGCGCTCCACCACGAAGGACCAGGCGGTCTTGAAGGCCGGCACCTGATCGGCCAGGGAGGCCATGATGTCTCCGTCGGACACGAAACCCACCACGCGACGGGCCTCGTCAACCACGGGCGCACCGGAGATGCCCTTGTCGGCGAACAGCTCCATGGCCTGGGCCACCGAGGTAGTGGGAGAGACGGTGAACACGTCGGTCTTCATAATGGCTGCCAGGGTGTCGGAAGCCGCGGCGGCCGCACCAGCAGCGGCTTCGCCCTCGACGGCTTCGCCCCAAGCGGCCTGCGGAGCGGCGTCCACAATGGGCTTTGCGGCCGCGCGGCGAATCCACAGAGCCAGGAAGAAGCCCACCAGGGCGAACACGCCCACCAGCACGCCGGAGGCCACCATGCCGCTGGTAGCGGCTTCAGCGGCGGCAACGCCCGAGGCAGCCGCCGAGGCGCCCACCAGAGCGTAGACGCCGGTGAACACCGAAGAGCCGAAGCAGCCGGCAATCTGGAAGCCCGTGGACATGACGGTCACGCCGTGAGGGTTCATCTCGGGTGGCAGCTTCGACAGGGCGAAGGACTGCACCGGGCCGATGATAAGCGCCGAGCCGCAAATGACGGGAATGTAGATGATGGCCAGCAGTACCGGCGAAGCCGTGGCGATAAACAGGGCCGTCAGCACCGAGAACACCGCGATGCAGGCGAAGCCCACAGGCAGCAAGATGCCCGGACCGTGCTTGTCGTAGATGCGTCCCGCGAGAGGGGAGGCGGCGCAGGAGCACAGGATGGCAGGGAACAGCGTCAGCGAAGCCACCAGCGGCGGCGTGCCCAGCACCGACTGCATGAAGGTGGGCACGATGATGTTCATGGCGAAGATGGTCACCAGGGAAAGCATGTTGGCGATAACGCCCACCGCGAAGGGCGGGATCTTCAGCGGACGCAGATCGATGAGCGGCTCGGCCAAGGTGCCCTGGCGCTTCACGAAGAACACGAGGGCGATAATGCCCACCACGGCAGCGCCCACGGCCACGGGTACCGAGCCCGCGAAGATGGTGGACACGCCGTACAGGATGCCGATGAGTGCCACGCCGATAAGGGCTACCGAGGCGGCGTCGAGCTTCGGATGCGTCAGGTGCGCGATGTCGCGCAGGATGAATGCGCCGCACAGCAGGCAGATAAGCGACAGAGCGGCGAACACCCACAGAAGCATGTTCCACGGGGCAATGGCAAGAATCAGGCCAGCCAGGATAACCGAGGACGAGGGCCCCAGGGTGGTCATGGCGCCCATAATGCCCATGTAGGTGCCCAGCTTCTCGCGGGGGGCCACCTCCAGGGTGATGTTCATGCCGATGGGGATGAGCATGCCCGTGCCCAGGGCCTGCACGATGCGGCCCACCAGCAGCACGGCGAAGTTAGGAGCCAAGCCGCCGATGATGGAGCCGACGACCAGCAGGGCCGTGGTGGCGCAGAACAGCGGGCGCGTGGGGAACGAACGGTAGGCGAAGGCCGACACCGGCACCATTACGGCCGCGCCCAGCATGTAGGCGGTGGCCAGCCACTGCACCGTGGACACGTCCACGGACAGGGCTTCCATGATGGGGGCGAAGCCCACGTTCAAAAACGTCTCATTGAAGGTGGCCAAGAAGGCCGCGAAGGCGGCAACGAAGAGAATAGCCGCGGGGTTTTGCTGCTTGGTGGTGGCAGCGGGTGATGCTTGATGGGACACCGATTTCCTCCTTCCGCAGCGCGCGGTGGGCAAATCGGATCAGGCAGAGAAAGAGCGCAGCGGGCATGACGTCACGGCGGAAGTCTTTCCTGTGCCGTGATCAGATTTACGCGCCGCCCGGCGCTACATGTGTCGTTTGCAGTGCTTATTCAATTGTGCGAGTTGACAGGTTATCACGAAAAGGGCGCGAAATGCGCCCTTCAATTCCGTGAATGGAGCCGCCAGACTCCGCTCTTTGTGGTGAAATGCGGCTGTGCGCTACTCGGCAACTACCTCAGCGATGACCTCGCCCAAGCGGCGAATGCCGTCGCGGATGGTGTCCTCGTCGGCGTTGGTGAAGTTCAAGCGCATGGTGGAGTGCTTGCCCGGCTCAGCGTAGAACGGATCGCCCGGCACGAAGGCCACGTTGCGCTCCAGCGCCTTGTCGAACATGTCCATGGTGGAAATGCCCTCGGGAAGGGTGACCCACAGGAACATGCCGCCCTCGGGCTTCGTGAAGGAGACGTTCGCGGGGAAGTACTCGCCCATGGCCTCCACCATGGTCGCGGCCTGCTTACCGTAGAGACCGCGGATCTTCACCAGGTGCTCGTCTAGATCGTTGTGGGTCAGGTAGTCGTACACCACGTACTGGGAGAACACGTTGGTGTGCAGATCGGCCGCCTCCTTGGCGGTGTTCAGGGCCTTCAGCAGCGCATGGTCTTTCGTGAGCAGGTAGCCCATGCGGAAGCCGGGGGTGACCGTCTTCGAGAAGGAACCCATGATGACGCCGTGGGGGTGGTTCACGCCGCCGATGTAGGGGAGAGACTCGCCCTCAAAGCGCAGCTCGCCGTAGGGGTCGTCCTCCACCACCACAATGTTGCGGTTGGCCAGGGCCTCGCGCACCTGGCGGCGGCCCTCCTCGGTGTAGGTAAGACCCGTGGGGTTCTGGAAGTTCGGAATGAGGTAGATCATCTTGGCGCCGGCGTCCAGAGCCTCGTTGAGCTCTTCGATGTTCAGTCCGTCTTCGGTCAGCTCCACCTCGCGGAAGACCGGCTGGTTGAGAGCAAAAGCCTGGATGGCGGCCAGGTAGGTGGGCTTCTCCACAATGACGCCGTCGCCCTTGTCCAAAAGCACCTTGCCCAGCAGATCGAGGATCTGCTGAGAGCCGGTGGTGATAAGCACGTCATCGGCCACATAGTCGGTGCCGAAACGCTTGTTGTAGCGCTCGGCCACCCAGCCGCGCAGCTCTTCGATGCCGGCCGTGGCGGAGTACTGGAAGGCGTCGGCGCCGCGCTCGGCCACCACGCGCTCCATGGACTCCAGCAGCTTTTCCTGGGGGAAGGAGATGGGATTGGGCAGGCCGCCGGCGAAGGAGGTGACGTTCGGATCCGAGGCGGCCTTCAGGATCGCGCGCACGAAAGAGGGCGGCGTGTTCGTGATGCCGTCGGAAAGAAGCTCGTCAATTTCAAAGGTGGTGTCTGCCATAGGGTCCTCCGCTCGTTCGGCGCGGGACGATGGTCTCGCAGCCGCTTCCTTAGGGAAATGCTCTCGGAACCATTGTTCCACTAACAAGCGGCCGCGCAACCGTTATTTCGGCCCAAGCGTGGAAGAAAGCGCCGTGAGGGGCGCCTATGCGCCCGTACCTTCCTCGCTGCCAGGCCAAGCGATGATGATAGAATTGCGGCTAAGACAAGGGAAAAGGGGTGCGGTATGGCCGAGGACTTCTGCGTAAGACAGGGAACGCTCGAGGACATTGACGATCTTCTGGTTATGTATACGGAAGTCCAGGAAGCCGTGGCGGGTACCGACAACGACCCGCTCTGGCGCGTGGGCGTGCATCCTTGCCGCGAGCAGCTCGAGGCTGCGGTGGAGGCCGACGCGCTCTTTGTTGGCTTCAAGGACGGCCAGGTGGTTGGTGCCCTCGTCTGCGACGAGACGGCGGCCCCGGGCTACGAGGCGGTGCCCTGGCAGGTGGATGCTGCGCCCGGGGAATTTGCCACAATCCATCTTTTCGGCATGCATCCGGCTTTCCGCGGGCAAGGCCTAGGCCGCCTCTTCATGGAGGCCGTGGAAGCAGAAGCGGCGCGTCGCGGTTACCGCGCCGTGCGCCTGGACACGCTTATCACCAACGTAGGAGCCCAGCGCACCTACGAGCGTCTGGGATATCAGAACATGGGGCGCCACCATCTCACGTACGGCACCTACATCGACACCGAAGAACCCCGCTTTGTGCTGTACGAGAAGGTGCTGTAAGACAGAAACAAAAACGGCCCCGAAAGGGGCCGTGGCATGTTATGGAGCGGGCGACGGGACTCGAACCCGCGAATACAAGCTTGGGAAGCTTGGGCCTTACCACTTGGCGACGCCCGCAAGTGCACGGGGAATTATACCCCAACTTCGCCACTCCGAGAAGAAGTACATATCTTCCCTTCGGGCTTCACTCAGTGAGTTTGCTGTGGCAACGTTGTCCGCGTGAGGCGCAGGATGTCCTCGCGCGAGGAAACGTCCAGCTTGCGATAGATGTTGTGGATGTGCGTGCGGGCAGTGTTCGGCGAGATGAACAGGGCGCTGGCAATATAGGAGCCGTTGTGCCCCTCGGCCAGGTAGGCGAGAATCTCGCGCTCGCGGGAAGTAAGGCCGAACTCCGTTGCCAGCGCATCACAGCGCTCCTGGAGCGACGGTGTGCCAGCTTCGAGCCCCGCAGCCGAGCCGCCCTTTGATGCGGCCGCAGCGGTGCTGTCGGCATCGGCGCCGACGCGTTCCTCAGTATTGTTAGCGCCGACATCGCGGATGCGACGCACGTAGGACACCAGCGCCAAGGCGAAGGCGTACACCGTGGTGGTAAGGGTGACGGCCACGTTGATCAGCTCATCGTCTAGGCCGCCGGCAATCATCTGCCCGACAAACGAGGTGCCGCAAAAGGCCGCTACCGCCACGGAGAATACCAGGTCGGAAGAGAACTCGCCGGCGTGGGCCACGGCGCAGAGCGTGGCAATGGTCAGCACGACAGCCAAAGAGTAGACGCCGTAGGTTAGCCAGACGGCCACCGCCTCGCCTGCGTTCACCGTGGCGGTAATGGCAATAGCGGCCAAAAGCACCAAGGCGGCAATGGGCAGAAACGTCAGCTGCAAACCTCCGGGCAAAAGGAATCGTCCGCGCTTCAAGGCCGCATAGGCAACCAGTCCCAGGGCGGCCAGCACCATCATGGAAAGATAGGCCACCTGGCCCTCGTTGAAAGCCGTGCGCATGACGGCCATGACGAAGGCGAAGGCAATGAGCCCCAGCCCGGGCATAAGGGCAACGTCAACTAAAGAGGCCAGAGTCTGGCGGGCTGAAGGACGGGAGATCGTGTCGGGCTGTGCGCCCTCGTCGTCGGGTCCGCGGGCTGTCTGAGGGGAATCTGCAAGAGCGGGCAGGCTTTGCAGGGTCAGGGGGATAACCACGCTGGCAAGGGCGGCCAGGAAAAACAGCCCCAAGGTAGCTTCCAGGGGAAGCTTGCCGTACAGAAAGCACAGGATGGCCGAAAGCGCCGAGGCCATGCCTACCACAAGAAGTGCCGGGCGAATGGAAAGCAGGCGTCCGCAGATACGTCCCCATACCAGCACCAGGCAAACGTTTGCCACGCCCGTGATAATGCTCAGTGCCATGTAAACGGCGGTGTCGGCCACGTCCAGGTAGCCGACAAATCCAAAGGCGAGGGAGCAGGCCACATAAACGACGCCTATCAGGGCCATAAAAGGCGCCGATGATAGGGATGCTCCGCGCAAGGCCATTGCGCCCGCGACGGCCGCCACGACGGTGCTGGCAAGAAGGAGCGTTTCGGCGAACGTTCCCATATGCGCCCCCAAGCCCGGAAGCCGCAGAAACGAGATGGCTGTCCCTGAGTAAATAAGCAGGGATGAAAACAAGGAGGCCAGTCCGATAACAAGCAGCAGGCCGCTGCCCGGTGAAAGAGACGGCGGCGGCAAAGGACCGTCGTGCGGCGATGGTGCTTTGTTGGTCATGCGGTCCCTCCCAAGCCCGTAAATGACGTTGACGGCCATTATAGCAAGCGCCGCGCCACTGGGTTGTACGAACGTGCACGGGTTACCTTTTCAACTGGGAAAACGTCAAAGCGTTGAGGGGAAATACGTAAAACCGTTGAGGCCGAACGGAACCCTTTCGCGGTGAAAATCAACGGTTCTTCCGATGGCGGGGTACCAAGGTCCGCTGGCATGATGGCGTCATCGGCCAAGCGCGACGCTCCGAACGGCGGGGCGCCCCGGCAAGGGAACTCCGGGGAACGCGCTGGCAAGTCAATCCTAGAAAGGGAGAGGGATTATGGAACTGACGCGTAGGAACTTCATTGCGGGTGCTGCTGGTGCGGGCGTGCTGGGCGCTTTGGGCTTGGCTGGCTGTGCTCCTCAGGCCACGAACACGGCTGCTGCTAAGGCGGCCGACGGCGAGAGCCTGAGCGCTACGGGCGCCGCTGCACGCCCCGACTACTATATGTGTGACGAGGACTGGCTGGGCGCTGCTCCCGAAATTAGCTCCGACGAGATTACGGCCACCAAGAGCTTCGACGTGGTGGTAGTGGGCGGCGGCCATGCCGGCACCCAGGCGGCGCTGGCCGCGGCCCAGGAGGGCGCCAAGGTGGCGGTCATCGAGACCCACAACGACGGCGAGATTGTCTATCGCGGCGACGACATCTGCTCCTACAACTCCGAGCTGCTGCAAAGCTGGGGCTTCGGGCCGTACGATCTGGACGAGATTGTCAACGAGTACGTGCGCCGCGCCAACGGCCGCTGCAACACCGACGTCATTCGTTCGTTCGTGTACAACTCCGGCGAGATGATGGACAACCTGGCCTCGCTCATTCCCGCCACGTCCAACGTCTTCGACTACGAGGGCAACGAGTGCATCGTGCAGATTGCCTACGGCAAGGACAAGGGCACTGACTACCCGGTGGAAATTTCCGGCTACAAGATGTGGGCCTCCACGGTGCAGACTGTGGGCACGCAGAACGCCCAGCCCGTGGGCAAGGCCGGTCTGACCGAGGTGTCCCGCCTGACCGAGATCGAGACCTACTGCCGCGACGCCGCCGAGGACCTGGGCGCCGAGTGGCACTGCGGCCACACTGCCGTGCGCTGCCTGCAGGATGAGGCCGGCGCCGTGACCGGCGTTATCGCCCAGGATGCCGAGGGCAACTACGTGCAGTTCGACGCTGCCAAGGGCGTCATTCTGGCTACGGGCGACTTCGGTGCGAATCCCGACATGGTGTGGGAGTTATGCTCCGAGTGCGCCGAGAACGCTATGCGTCACGGCGTGGAGCGTGAGCGCATGACCGGCATGACCGACTGCGACGGATCGGGCCACAAGATGGGCTGCTGGGCCGGCGGTGCCATCGAGAGCCATCCGCGTCCGGTGGCCGGCGACGCCCCCTCCATCTCCTTCGGCCCCTGGGGCTCTACGCCTTGCCTGTGGCTGAACTGCCAGGGCAATCGCTTCATGAACGAGTCCTTCGCGGGTCTGGTGCTGGCCCAGTCCGTGCGCCAGCCCATCAACCAGGAAGCGGCCATGGTGGGCAACTTCGCCATCATGGACAAGAAGCACATGCAGTACATTCAGGCGGGCGGTCTGGACCACGGCGCTCCCAACTGGGGCTTCCCCGAGGGCATCGAGGAGTACCAGGCTCAGATGGATGCCGCCGATCCCGCTGCCGGCACGGTGACCGTGCGCGGCCTGGAAATTGCCAACCGCGGCATGGCCATGACCAACGATGTGTTCGTGGGCTCCACGGTGGAGGAAGTGCTGCAGAACGCCGGCCTGACGGGCGACGCGCTGGAGAACGCCAAGGCTGCCGTCGAGCGCTACAACGAGCTGTGCGCCGCCGGCAAGGACACCGATTTCGGCAAGCCGGCCGACAACCTCATTCCCATTGACGAGGCTCCCTTCTACATTGCCGCCCAAAATACGGCCAACCTCTACGGCCCGGGCCTGAATACGCTGGCCGGTCTGTGCGTGAACGGCAACTACCAGGTGCTCACCGCCTCGAAGAACGATGTTGTGCCCGGCCTGTACGCCGTGGGCAACACTATGGGCGAGCGCTACGGCAATGCCTACAACTGCCCCTCGGCAGGCAACAACATGGGCAACGCCATGACCTCCGGCCGTGTGGCCGGCAAGCACGCCGCTCAGGCCTAAGCCCCTCGCGGGTATCGAGCAAACCTCGGTGCCATCAAGCATACGCGGGCGCAGCCCCCCTCTGCCGCGCCATAGTCTTCGACGCCCCGCTTCCCTCCCCGCGGGGCGTCTTTGCTTGCTGTTGCGCGATGCTTCTCGACAGGGCGCCATCGGTTTTCGCGATGGGGATCTATCGGGTTTTGGGGCGTTCCGTCCGACGGCGCCCTCGGGTAGTATTCCTTTCACACAAGAAGCAAACCGTGGGACGGCGCCTTTGTGCCGTCCTGTGAAAGGAAATGCGCCTCGTGATCGAGCTTCGCAACATAGACAAAACCTTCCGTTCGGGCAAAACCGAGGTAACGGCGGTGCGCGATGTGAACCTGACCATCGCCGACGGCGAGATCTTCGGCATCATCGGGTTTTCCGGTGCGGGCAAGTCCACGCTCGTGCGCTGCATCAACCTGCTCGAGCGGCCGACGGCCGGCGAGGTAATTATCGACGGCACCGATCTCACCCGGCTCTCGCCCAAGCAGCTGCGGGCCGCGCGCAAGAACATCGGCATGATTTTCCAGCAGTTCAACTTGCTGTCCCAGCGCACGGTGGCCGACAATATCCGCTACCCCTTGGAATTGGCGGGCACGCCCCGCGCCCAGGCCGACGAGCGCGTGCGCGAGCTGCTGGCCTTGGTTGACCTGGCGGATAAGGCCCGTGCCTACCCGGCACAGCTTTCCGGTGGTCAGAAGCAGCGGGTGGCCATTGCCCGCGCCTTGGCCTGCAACCCCAAGATCATCCTGTGCGATGAGGCCACCAGCGCGCTGGACCCCATCACTACCCATGCCATCTTGGACCTGCTGAAGAAGCTCAACCAGCAGTTGGGCGTCACGGTGGTGGTCATCACCCACGAGATGCGCGTCGTCGAGCAAATTTGCGACCGCGTGGCGGTGATGGATGCCGGCGCCGTGGTGGAGCAGGGCAGCGTTCGCGACGTGTTCCTTCGTCCCCAGTCCGAGACGGCACGCCGCCTCATCGACCCCACCTACAAAGAGGGCTCGGGCCTGACGCTGCCGCCCAACACCCTGCGCCTGGCCTTCACGGGCGAGGAATCCGGGGCGCCGGTTATTTCGGACATGACGGTGAAATGCAACGTCATGGTAAGCATTGTGGCGGCGAATACCGAGAACATCGGCGGCAAGCCCTTCGGCCAGATGCTTATCGAGATGCCCCACGACGCCGCTGCCCAGCAGCGCATCTGCGATTACCTGGACGGCCGCGGCGTGTACTACGAGCGTAGCATCCCCGCCGGCTCAGGCCCTGCCGCGTCCCAAGTTCCGGCAGCGCCCGATGCGCAGGCTATTATTGAAAGCGATATTCCGAACAACGAAGAGTACGGCCTGGGAAAGGAGGCGAGGTAAATGTCACCGGAACTGATCGACCTTATCGTCACGGGGGTGTGGGAGACCCTGTACATGACCCTCGTTTCCACGGTCATCTCCTATGTGCTGGGCATTCCCCTGGGCGTTATTCTCTATGTGACCGACGCCAAGGGCATTCGCCCCAATCGCGCGGTGAACCTCATCGTCGGCACCATCGTGAACATCCTGCGGTCCATTCCGTTCCTCATCCTGCTGGTGATGATTCTGCCCTTTACGCGCCTGGTGGTGGGAACCACCATCGGCAGCACGGCTACCATCGTTCCGTTGGTGGTGGCAGCGGCTCCCTATGTGGCGCGTATGGTGGAGTCCTCGCTCAAGGAGGTGGATCCGGGCGTCGTTGAGGCTGCCCGGGCCATGGGATCGTCGGTGTGGCAGATGATCTGGAAGGTGTTCCTGCCCGAGGCCAAGCCGTCGTTGCTGGTGGGCGCGGCCATTTCGCTGGCCACTATCCTGGGCTATTCGGCCATGGCCGGCTTCGTGGGCGGCGGCGGTTTGGGCGCCATTGCCATCAACTACGGCTACTACCGCTACCAGTTCGACGTCATGCTCATCACGGTCATTCTGCTCGTTATCATCGTGCAGATATTCCAGGAAGGCGGTTTGGCGCTGGTGCGCAAGATCGACAAGCGCCTGCGCTAGCCCCTCTCCATCCCCTGTTTCTTGGGCGGTTTCAGCCGCCCGCTCAACCACGGTACCACCGCGGCTTGGCCGCGTGCGCACAGCTTTCATGATGCTTGTCAGCACATATCGAAAGGGAGGAATCATCATGAAGAAGGTAGTTACTCGTAAAACGTTTCTGAAAAAGGCCGGCGCCTTCGTGGCCTGTGCCGCTCTGTCCGGCTGCTTGCTGGCGGGTTGCTCCAGCAGCACGGAAGGAGCCGACGCCGGCTCTTCTGCTGACAACAACGCCGCTGGCACCGAGCAGCCGGCCGAGGGCGACAACGTGATCACCGTGGGCGCCTCGCCGACGCCCCATGCCGAGATTCTCAACGCCATTGCGGACGATCTGGCTTCCGAGGGCTACACCCTCGAGGTGAAGGAGTACAACGACTACATCCTGCCGAACACGGCGCTGCAGGACGGCGAGCTGGATGCCAACTATTTCCAGCACATCACCTACCTGAACGATTTCAATGCTGAGAACGGCACCGATCTGGTGGCCGTGGCCGAGATTCACTTCGAGCCCTTCGGTCTGTACTCCAACAAGGTGACGAACGTGAGCGACCTGGCCGATGGTGCCACGGTGGCCGTGCCCAACGACACCACGAACGAGGCCCGCGCGCTGCTGCTGCTCGAGCAGGAGGGCCTCATCAAGCTGAAGGACGGCGTCGGCATCAACGCCACGGTGCTCGACATCGAGGAAAATCCCAAGAACCTGAACATCCAGGAAGTGGAAGCCGCCCAGGTGCCCCGTACGCTGGACGAGGTAGATCTGGCCGCCATCAACGGCAACTATGCTCTGAATGCCGGTCTGAGCGTGGCCGACGCCATTGCCACCGAGTCTTCCGAGGGCGAGGCGGCCCAGGCCTACGCCAACGTGCTGGCCGTGAAGGCGGGCAACGAGAACGACGCGAAGACCCAGGCTTTGGTGAAGGCGCTCCAGAGCGACACGGTGGCCCAGTTCATCGCCGACAACTACGCCGGCGCCGTGGTGGCCGTGTTCTAATCACCTCCGCGTTCCTTGCGCTTAAAGGGCGGCCGAGTTGTCACTCGGCCGCCCTTTTTGTTAGCAAAGGCCTTCTGCGCGGACGGGAACGGGCTATTTTCCGGGCATGAAGAACTTCAACACGCGCATTTTTCCCTCGTTGAACGGTGGGTTACGCACGTCCAACTCGATCTTCGTGCTCTTCTTGGTAGTGGATTTGTAGTGGGTGAACGCGTCGAATCCCACTTTGCCGTGGTAGGCACCGATGCCGGAGTTCTGCACGCCGCCGAAGCCCATATGGTTGTTGCTGGCGTGGATGACCACGTCGTTGATGGTGGCGCCTCCGCAGCGCACGCAGTCGAGAATATGCTGCTGGAACGCGCGGTTCTCCGAGAAAATGTAGCACGCCAGCGGGTGTTTGATGGAGCGCACAATAGCCAGGGCGTCGCTTAAGTCGTTCCAGGTGATAATGGGCAGAGCCGGTCCGAAGATCTCTTGGCTCATCAGGGGGTCTTCAATTCTGACGCCCGTGACCACGGTCGGCTCAATTTGGAGGGTGGTGGGGTTGCGGCGGCCGCCAAAGGCAATCTTGGTGCCGGCGGGACGGTCGTCGATAAGCCCGCACACCATGTCGAAATGCTTCTTATTGATCATATGGGGGTAGTCGGGACTGGCCAGCACGTTGTCGCCGTAGTAGCGGTGCACGGCGCGGCCGAATTCCTCCACGAAGGCATCGGCGACGCTTTCGTGCGCCAGCACGTAATCGGGCCCCACGCAGGTTTGCCCTGAGTTCAGGCACTTGCCCCAGGCCACGCGCTCGGCGGCGCACGTTACGTCGGCGTCGGCTGCAATAATGACGGGGCTCTTACCGCCCAGTTCCAGGGTGACGCTGGTAAGGTTCTGCGCGGCTGAGGTCATGATCTCCTTGCCCACGCGAGGACTGCCAGTGAACATGATCTTGTCGAACTCCACCTGCAGCAGCCAGTTGTTCATGTCATTGCTGCCGTGCCAGCAGTACACGTAGCGTGGGTCGAAGATCTCGCGACACATATCGCGCAGAAACTGAGAGGTGTTCCCTGAGGTCTTCGACGGCTTCATGGCCACGCAGTTCCCGGCCCCCATGGCATCGATAAGGGGCACGAGGGTAAGCTGCAGCGGGTAGTTCCAGGGCGAGAGCACCGCGGCCACCCCGAAGGGGTAGGGATACACTTTCGACGTAGCGGGGAAGTGGGCAAGCGACGTGGGCACATGGCGCGGTCGCGCCCAGTGGCGCAGCTTCTTCTGATAGAGGCGCAGCTCGTCGTAGACCAGGCCAAGTTCGGTGGCGTAGGCCTCGAAAGCGGATTTGCCCAGGTCGGCATGGAGCGCTTCCAGGGCTTCCTGCTCGTGGCGCAGCAGGTAGTCCTGCAGGCGCCGCAGCTGGCGCAGGCGAAATTCCACCGAGAGCGTTTCGCCGGTCTCGAAGTAGTCTTCCATGGTGTTGATCTGATTTTGCACGTCGGCCATAGAGGTGGCCACGCCGTAGTTGTTGTCTTGCAGCTCGGTCATGAGCGTTCCTTTCTGGGGAGTTCCAGCGAACAGGGGGCAAGGGCTTTCTGCGTCAGGCGCCTCGCTTCTTGCTAGAGACGGCGCAGCACATCCCAGCCAGCCATGGTTACGCAGGCGGGCATGATTTTGCTGACCACGCGCAGGGCCGCCGACTGGGGGCTGGCGCAGGCCACGGCGAAGTGGGCCTTATTGGCGCAGAGCGCCCGGCGCACCACGGTTTCGGGCGTCTGCTCGCCCAGCAGATGGCCCACATCATGGCCGCCCCCCGAGGCGCGGGCCACCTTTTCGAACCCGGTTTTCACCCAGGTGGGGCACAGGGCCGTGACGGTAATGCCGGTGCCGTGCAGTTCCCAGCGCAGGGCACGGGTGTAGCGCAGCACGAAGGCCTTGGTAGCGGCGTACACGTTCATGTGGGGCAGCGGCGCAAAGGCCGCCGCCGAGGCTACCTGGATGATACGGCCGCCGCGCTCCATGTAGGGAAGGCTTGCGCGGGTCATGTCCACCAGGCCGCGGCAGTTGAGGTCGATCATGGCATCGACGGAGGCATCGGCAATGGTCTGCCAATCGCCGAACTTACCGAAGCCAGCGGCGTTTACCAGGAAGGTGACGCGCGGCTGTTCTTTGACAAGCAGGGTGCGAATGGAGGCAACGTCGGCTTCGCTGGTGAGGTCGGCGGCTACTGCTCGAGCCGGCGTATCGAGCTCCTTGGCAACGGCTTGCAGCTTCTCTTCATTGCGGGCGATAAGCCAAAGCTCATCAGCTACCTGGCGCTCGTCAAGCTGACGGGCGAATTCCAAGCCGAGTCCTGAGCTGGCGCCAGTGATAAGGGCAACGCGTTTCGGTGACTGATCCATGGGAGCCTTCTTTCTGGGAATTGATGTTCTCACCTTAGCAATCACGAAGTCTGACGTAATGGCACGCTGGCTGTTCGTTACAAGGCCGTGGCTCAAGTTTTCTGAGGGAGGGGAATTGTGAAACCCCGCTAACAATTTGGCTCGAATGGTGGCATGGCGGCGTCGTTCGTGGTTTCCTAGAGCCAAACGAACGTGCAAACCGAAGGAGCTTGACGCCATGACTACCGTTGCCGATGCAACGCTCACGCCGCCGTTCGATACCTTTGTGTTCGATCTGGATGGCACTTTGCTTGATACCCTCGACGACCTTATGGTGCTCACCAACGAAGTGTTGGCCGAGTTCGACATGCCGCCCCACACCCGCGAGGAAATCAACTCCTACGTGGGCAACGGTGCCCAGGCCCTTATCTACCAGGCGGTGCCCGAGGGCACACCGCAGGAGGTGGCCGATGCGTGCCTCGCACGCTGGAAGGAAGCCTACGACACCTTCCCGAACGACCTGACCAAGCCCTATCCGGGCATCGAGGCTCTGTTGGCGGAGTTGCGTCGTCGCGGCTGCAAGCTGGGCATTCTGTCGAATAAATTCGACGGCGGCGTCCAGTTCATCGTGAAGAAGTGCCTTGATGGCCAGGTGGACGTGGCCCACGGAGAAGGCGGTCCGCAACACTTCCCGCGCAAGCCCGCGCCCGAGGGGCTGCTCGCCACCATAGAGGAGTTGGGTAGCACGCCGGCGCGCACCGTGTACGTCGGCGACTCGCCGGGAGACATTCACGCTGCGCGCAACGCTGGCTGCTATGCCGTGGGTGTGACGTGGGGCTACCACGATCCGCGTGATTTCGCCGCCGAGGGCTGGGAGCCCGATGTGCTGGTAACATCGACGGATCAGATCCTCGCGCTGGCGCCGGAAGCCTAAGGTTCCTGAAGCAGAAGTGCTATCGTAGGAGTTGCCGCTGCGCGGGCCCTGAGCGTCCGGCGGCGTTTCCCGTGAAACAACGAATGCGCAAGGCTGGGCGGCATGACGACACGCGTAAAGCTCATAATCTCGTGGATGGCGGTCGCCCTGTGGGCGGCCTTCATCTTCTTTATGTCGGCGCACACCGGGG
>CAJUFS010000051.1 GCA_910585575.1 uncultured Adlercreutzia sp.
AAGCGCCGTCTGTCGGCTCTGGGCCCGGGCGGTCTGTCCCGCGAGCGCGCCGGCTTCGAGGTGCGCGACGTCCACACCTCGCACTACGGCCGCATGTGCCCCATCGAGACGCCTGAAGGCCCGAACATCGGCCTGATCGGCTCGCTGGCTGCCTATGGCCGCATCAACCCCTACGGCTTCATCGAGACGCCCTACCGCCGCGTGGTGGACGGCAAGGTCACCGACGACATCGACTACCTGACCGCCGATGAGGAAGAGAACTTCACCATCGCCCAGGCCAACGACTTGTTCGACCTGGAAACCCGCGAGTTCGGCTACACCGACGAGGACGGCGTGTTCCACAAGTCCACCCGCGTTCTGGCCCGTACCACCGACACCAACGGCGTGTTCGGCGAGGCCATGGACGTGCCGCCCGAGCAGGTGGACTACATGGACGTGTCCCCGCGTCAGATGACCTCGGTGGCTACCTCGCTCATTCCGTTCCTCGAGCACGACGACGCCAACCGCGCCCTCATGGGTTCGAACATGCAGCGTCAGGCCGTGCCGCTGCTGCGCCCCTCGGCGCCGCTGGTGGGTACCGGCATCGAGCACCGCATTGCCGTCGACTCCGGCGAGATCCTTGTGGCCCAGCGCCCCGGCGTGGTGGACTACGTGGACGGCCAGACCATCATCATCCTGAACGATGACGGCGAGTACGACGAGTACCTCATTCCGAAGTTCCAGCGCTCCAACCAGTCCGGTTGCATCAACCACCGCCCCATCGTTCGCAAGGGCGACGAGGTGCAGCCCGGCGACGTGCTGGCCGACGGCCCCTCCTGCGACGGCGGCGAGCTGGCCCTGGGTCAGAACCTCATGATCGCCTACATGCCCTGGGAAGGCTACAACTACGAGGACGCTATCATCGTGTCCGAGCGCGTGGTGGCCGAGGACCTGCTTACCTCCATTCACATCTCCGAGTACGAGGTTGACGCTCGCGATACGAAGCTCGGCCCCGAGGAGATCACCCGCGAGATTCCGAACATCTCCGAGGACATGATCTCCGACCTGGACGCCGACGGCATCATCCGCGTGGGCGCCGAGGTGTTCCCGGGCGACGTGCTGGTGGGCAAGGTCACCCCGAAGGGCGAGACCGAGCTCACCGCCGAGGAGCGCCTGCTGCGCGCCATCTTCGGCGAGAAGGCCCGCGAGGTGCGCGATACGTCGCTGAAGGTGCCCCACGGCTCCGGCGGCCGCGTCATCGGCATCTACCGCACCTCCCGCGAGAACGGCGACGATCTGGCCCCCGGCGTGAACGAGCTCGTGCGCATCTACGTGGCTCAGAAGCGTAAGGTCCAGCAGGGCGACAAGCTGTCCGGTCGTCACGGCAACAAGGGTGTTATCTCCCGCGTGCTGCCCGTGGAGGACATGCCCTACCTGGCCGACGGTACCCCCATCGACGTTATCCTGAACCCCCTGGGCGTGCCTTCCCGTATGAACGTGGGCCAGCTGCTTGAGAACCACCTGGGCTGGGCCGCGAAGTGGGGCTGGTCCGACGCCGAGGACACCACCGAGGTCGTCGAGGGCCCCATCCACGTGGCCACGCCCGTGTTCGACGGTGCCACCGAGGAGGAAATCTCCGACGCCATCGTGAAGGCCAACCGCAACCTCATCAACATCAACCATGCCAAGTACGGCGACATGGCCCGCGACGAGCTGGTGCCCCAGCTCACTCCCACCGGCAAGACGTGGCTGTACGACGGCCGCACCGGCGAGAAGTTCCGCGAGCCCATCACCGTCGGCCAGACCTACATCCTGAAGCTGGGCCACATGGTGGACGACAAGATCCACGCCCGCTCGACCGGCCCCTACAGCCTCATCACCCAGCAGCCGCTGGGCGGCAAGGCTCAGTTCGGCGGCCAGCGCTTCGGCGAGATGGAGGTGTGGGCTCTGTACGCCTACGGCGCCTCCAACGTGCTGCAGGAGATCCTCACGGTGAAGTCCGACGACACCTCGGGCCGTGTGAAGAGCTACGAGGCCATCGTGAAGGGCGAGAACATCCCCGCCCCCGAGGTGCCCGAGTCCTTCAAGGTGCTGGTGAAGGAAATGAAGTCGCTGTGCCTGAACATCGAGCTGGAGGGCCACGACATGCAGCCCATCAGCGAGGATGAGCATGACGATATCGACGTGGACCAGGCGCTGTACGCCGCCCTGGCCGCGGATGCCAAGAAGACCGAAGACGAAGAGGCCAACGCCATCGACGCCATTGCCGCCGAGCTGGGCGATCTGATGAGCGGTCTTGAGTCCGACCTGAACACCGATCTCATCGGTGGCGGAGAGGAGGCCTAAGCATGACGGAATTCGACGTCAATAACTTCGATGCCCTGCGCATTTCGCTCGCTTCCGCCGAGGACGTGCGCGGTTGGTCCCGTGGCGAGGTAAAGAAGCCCGAGACCATCAACTACCGTACCCTGAAGCCCGAGAAGGACGGCCTGTACTGCGAGAAGATCTTCGGTCCCACCAAGGACTGGGAGTGCGCCTGCGGCAAGTACAAGCGCGTGCGCTTCAAGGGCATCGTCTGCGAGCGCTGCGGCGTCGAGGTCACGCGCTCCAAGGTGCGCCGCGAGCGCATGGGCCACATCGAGCTGGCCGCGCCCGTGTCTCACATCTGGTACTTCAAGGGTTCGCCCTCGCGCCTGGGCTATCTGCTGGATATTCCGCCGAAGGAGCTTGAAAAGGTCCTGTACTTCGCCAGCTCCATCATCACTTCGGTGGACAAGGAGGCCCGCGAGGAGGACATCGACGACCTGCGCGACGAGCTGGCCGCCGACCTGGAGGAGCTGGACGCCGAGCGCGACCGTCTCATCGAGGCCACCCGCAAGCTGTCCACCGACTACGTGCCGGAAGAGGACGACTTCGTGGACGATCTGGACGACGACGAGCGTCTGACCCCCGAAGAGGTGGACGAGGAAATCGCCGACATCTACGAGGAGTTCAACGAGCGCAAGGCCCTGCGCCAGGACGCCTTCGACGCCTTCCTGAAGATCGAGCCGAAGCAGCTGGTGCCCGACGAGGCCCTGTATCGCGAGATGCGCGCCAACTACCGCGACTACTTCACCGGCGGCATGGGTGCCGAGTCGGTGCGCGACCTGCTGGACGCCATCGACCTGGAGGCCACGTCCGAGGAGCTGCGCGAGGTCATTGCCACGGGCAAGGGCCAGAAGCGCGCCAAGGCCGTGAAGCGCCTGAAGGTGGTCGACGCCTTCCTGAAGTCCGACAACAAGCCCTCCGGCATGATCCTCGACGTCATCCCGGTTATCCCGCCCGATCTGCGCCCCATGGTGCAGCTGGACGGCGGCCGCTTCGCCACGTCGGATTTGAACGACCTGTACCGTCGCGTCATCAACCGCAACAACCGTCTGAAGCGCCTGCTCGACCTCGGTGCCCCCGAGATCATCGTGAACAACGAGAAGCGCATGCTGCAGGAGGCCGTGGACTCGCTCTTCGACAACGGCCGTCGCGGCCGTCCCGTCACGGGCCCGGGCAACCGTCCGCTGAAGTCCATCTCCGACATGCTCAAGGGCAAGCAGGGCCGCTTCCGTCAGAACCTGCTGGGCAAGCGCGTCGACTATTCCGGCCGTTCGGTAATCGTTGTGGGCCCGCAGCTGAAGCTGCACCAGTGCGGTCTACCCTCCCAGATGGCCCTGGAGCTGTTTAAGCCCTTCGTCATGAAGCGCCTGGTCGAGCTCGAGTACGCCGCCAACATCAAGGCCGCTAAGCGCGCCGTGGATCGTGGCGCCAGCTACGTGTGGGACGTGCTGGAAGAGGTCATCGCCGAGCATCCCGTGCTGCTGAACCGCGCCCCAACCCTGCACCGTCTGGGCATCCAGGCCTTCGAGCCGGTGCTGGTCGAGGGTAAGGCCATCAAGCTGCATCCGCTGGTCTGCACCGCCTTCAACGCCGACTTCGACGGCGACCAGATGGCCGTGCACGTGCCCCTGGGCGCCGAGGCTCAGGCCGAGGCCCGCGTGCTCATGCTGTCCTCCAACAACATCAAGTCTCCCGCCCATGGCCACCCGCTGACCGTGCCGACCCAGGACATGATCATCGGCCTGTACTACCTGACGGCCGTGCGCGATGGCTTCCCGGGCGAGGGCCGTGTGTTCATCGATCCGGAAGACGCTCAGAACGCCTACGACGCCCGTGCCGATCTTGACCTGCAGGCCAAGATCCAGGTGCGTCTGCCGCGCGACATGAAGGTGGCCACCGCCTTCGGCGAGTTCGAGGATCACAAGGCCGGCGAGCGCATCGAGACCTCCGTGGGCCGCATCATCTTCAACGACGTGCTGCCCGACGACTACCCCTTCTTGAACTACGAAATGAACAAGAAGGAGATCAGCCGCCTGGTGGAGGACGTTACCAACACCTACGAACTGTCCGAGGTGCCGCCCATTCTGGACGGTCTGAAGGACGCTGGCTTCCACTACGCCACCCGCGCCGGCGTGACCGTTTCGGTGTACGACGCCACCATCCCGCCCTCCAAGCCGGCCATTCTGGCCCAGGCCGACGAGCGCGTGGCCGCTATCGATGACGACTACGAGATGGGCCTTATGTCCAACGAGGAGCGTCACAAGCAGGTCGTCGACATCTGGAACGACGCCAACGAAGAGGTCGGCGAGGCCATGGCCGAGAACTTCGACAAGTTCAACCCCATCTACATGATGGCGTTCTCCGGTGCTCGAGGCAACATCAAGCAGATTCGCCAGCTGGCCGGTATGCGCGGCCTGATGTCCGACCCGAAGGGCGAGATCATCGACCGTCCTATTAAGGCTAACTTCCGCGAGGGCCTGTCCGTACTGGAGTACTTCATCTCCACCCACGGCGCCCGTAAGGGTCTGGCTGACACCGCTCTGCGTACCGCCGACTCGGGTTACCTGACCCGTCGTCTGGTGGACGTGGCCCAGGACGTCATCATCCGCGAGATCGACTGCGGCACCACCGAGGGCGTGCCCTACCACGTGCGCAACGAGAAGAACGAAGTGGACGAGAACCTGATCGGCCGCTGCCTTCTGGAGGACGTGGTGGATCCCGAGACCGGCGAGATTCTGGCCGACGCGGGCACCTACCTGCACTCCATGGCCCAGCTGCGCCAGCTGGATGCCGCGGGTATCGAGCAGGTGGTCATCCGCACCATCATGACCTGCCACGCCGAGCACGGCGTGTGCCAGAAGTGCTACGGCTGGGATCTGGCCACGGCCCGTCCGGTGAACATCGGCACGGCGGTGGGCATCATCGCCGCCCAGTCCATTGGCGAGCCCGGCACCCAGCTGACCATGCGTACGTTCCACACCGGCGGCGTTGCCGGCGAGGACATCACCCACGGTCTGCCTCGTGTTCAGGAGCTGTTCGAGGCCCGCAAGCCCAAGGGCCAGGCGGTGCTGGCGGAAATCTCCGGTACCATGCAGGTGACGGGCGACAAGATGTCCAAGACCATCACCATCCACGACCAGGAGGGCAACTACCGCGAGTACGTGGTCAGCGCCCGTGCCCAGCTGCTGCCGGGCATCTATGACGGGTGCGAGGTACGCGTGGGCCAGCAGCTCACCAAGGGTTCGGTGAACCCCCACGACCTGCTGCGTCTGACCGACCCCAACACCACGCTGCGCTACATCGTGGGCCAGGTCCAGGACGTGTACGTGTCCCAGGGCGTGGACATCAACGACAAGCACATCGAGGTCATCGCGCGCCAGATGCTGCGCAAGGTGGCCGTCATTGATGCAGGCGACTCCGACTTCCTGCCGGGTCGTCAGGTGAACCGCTTCGAGTTCGAGAAGGTGGCCAACGAGCTGATCGCCGAGGGCAAGGAGCCCCCGGTGGGCCAGCCGCTGCTGCTGGGCATCACCAAGGCCTCGCTGGCGACGGATTCGTGGCTGTCCGCCGCGTCGTTCCAGGAGACCACCAAGGTGCTGACCGACGCCGCCATCGAGGGCAAGACCGACTATCTGGCCGGCCTCAAGGAGAACGTCATCATCGGCAAGCCCATCCCGGCCGGTACCGGCCTCAAGCGCTACCGTGACGTGCGCCTGACCTACAAGGGTCGTCCGGTGGAGCGCGTCAACGGCGACTCGCTGCCCGACTTCGCGCCGGACGCCCTGCGCGAGATCGAGGAGCTGCTGCCCCAGCCCCAGGATTGGTCGCTCGATACCGACGGCTACTTCAACTCCACGGGCTCCTTCGGCGGCTACTACAGCGCCCTGTCCGGCCACCGCGGCCACAACCTGTCCGACGAGGATGCTCGCCTGTACATTTACGACGATCTGGGCGTGTCCCAGCGTTGGGCGAACAAGTTCTCCGAGGCGGGTATCGAGACCGTGGCCGACCTGCTCGGTCACACCGAGGAAGACCTGCTGCGCATCGAGGGCATCGGCGTGAAGGCCATCGAGGAGCTGAAGGAAGGCCTGGAGGCCCGCGATCTCATGCATGTGATCGAGGACGACCTGGCTGCCTCTTCGGACGACATGAGCCAGCTGCTCGACATGGTGTTCTCGCCTGATGACACCATCCTCATCGGTGGCGACGAGCCGCCGACGTTCAACACCGACGGCGAGGAGATGCTCGGCGAGGCTCTGCCGCCGCGCTCCTACCAGCGCAACCTGGAAGAGCTCGACGCTCTGCTGGGCTCCGTGGGCTCGCTGGGCGGTTTGGGCTTCGGCGTGACCAGCGCCGAGGACGAGGCTGCCAGCAACGCCGCCATGGAGGACGGCGAAGAGTAACGTTGTTCCGCCCGCCCTGTGGGGCGGACAACCCGATGCGTCACCCAGAAAGGGGCGGTCCTGCGACCGCCCCTTTTTCGTGCCTGGGGAAGCTCTGGGGAAACGGGCGCGCCGCAGGGGAACGGCTCAGAATGCGGTACACTAGGGCGCAACGTCAACGCAGAGCGAAAGCGAACTTCATGACCAAGAAAATCTATGTGCCCGAGGGCCAGGAGGCTCCTGCGTCCCAGATCGGCATGTCTCTTGAGGTGCTGGCTGCCACCATTGCCGCACGCCGCGAGGCAGGGGAGGAAAGCTATACCTACCGGCTGCTTACGGCGTCGCCTGACAAGGTGCTCAAGAAGCTGATGGAGGAGTCGGGGGAAGTGGCCTTGGCGGCCAAGGATGTGGAAAGCTGGGCTACCTCTTCCGTGGCGGCGGCTCTTGCCTTCGAAAGCGGCGCGGGCCGTCCCGTGGAGCCCGATGAGCTTTCCGTGCAGCTTCCGCCGGAGTACGACGAGGCTGTGAACCACCTGCGCTATGAGGCGGCTGATGTGGTGTACCACCTGATGGTGGTGCTCGAGCGCTACGGCATTTCGATGGACGAGCTGGCGGCCGAAATGAACGCTCGCATGGCCGAGGATGAGATCGCCCTTCACGAGGGCATGGTGCGCCTGAAGCCAGAGCAGGTGAATCGCGGCAAGTAGCTGCTGCAGCACTGCCGTCCGGGGAGGCGTGGCGCAGCCATGGCCCCGCGACGGCATCCCTGTTTGATCCCGTTGAGGCTGACGAAAGAAAAGGATACGACTATGGCCCGACTGTTTGGAACCGACGGCGTTCGCGGCGTCGCCAATGTGGAATTGACCTGCGAGCTGGCCTATCGCCTGGGGCAGGCGGCCGCTACGTTTTTGGGAAAGTCCATTGTGGTGGGACGCGACACGCGCCTCTCCGGCGATATGCTGGAGGCCGCTCTGGTGGCCGGCATTACCAGCGCGGGCGGCACGGCACTGCTGGCCGGCGTCATCCCCACGCCGGGCGTGGCGCTGCTGGTGCGCGAGATGAAAGCTGCTGGCGGCGCTGTTATTTCCGCTTCGCATAACCCGCCCGAGTACAACGGCATCAAGTTGTTTGACGCTCAGGGCTTCAAGCTGCCCGATGCGGTAGAGGACAACATCGAGGCGTTCATCGCGGCGGGCGGCCTTGAGGGCCAAGTGGAAAGCGCCCGTGTTGCCGCCGATGCCGCTGCGCAGATGGCGGCTGAGGAAGGCCAACCGGCCGAGGCGGTTGGCTATGTGGCCTCCGAGATCGCCATGCCCTCGGGCGGCGCGCTTGGCGTGGCCATCCCGCTGGAGCAGGGCTGCGAAATCTACATCGATCACGTGGTGAAGTCCATTCAGGATCAGGGTATCTCCTTCGAGGGCCTGCGCATTGCCCTGGACACGGGCCATGGAGCCTCGTGCCTGACGAGCCCCGAGGCCCTGCGTCGTCTGGGTGCCGAGGTGCTGGTCATCAACGACGACTACAATGGCTGCGACATCAACGTGCAGTGCGGATCCACCCATCTGGAGCCGCTGCGCACGCTTATGGCGGAAAGCGGCGCCGATGTAGGCATTGCCCATGACGGCGATGCCGACCGCGTCATGCTTATGACCCCGGCAGGCGCTGAGGTGGACGGTGACATGGTAGAGGCCGTATGCGCCCTGGACATGATGGAGCGCGGTGTGCTGGCCGGCAATACCGTGGTGTCTACGGTTATGGCCAACTTCGGCTTCGTGCGCGCCATGAGGGCCGCGGGCATCGAAGTGGTGCAGACGAAGGTGGGCGACCGTTACGTGCTTGAGGCTATGCGCGAGCACGGCTATTCCATTGGCGGTGAGCAGTCAGGTCACATGATCATGCTCGACCACAACTCCACGGGCGATGGTCTCATGACGGCTTGCCAGTTCCTGGCGGCCGTGCTGCGCAGCGGCAAGCCGGTGGACGAGGCCATCCAGGTGATGGAGAAGATGCCCCAGACGCTTATTAACGTACGTGTGAACGACAAGCACGCCGTGGACGGCAACGAGGCTGTGTCTGCTGCCGTGGCGGCCGCTGAGGAGGCCCTCGGCAACGACGGCCGTGTGCTCCTGCGTCCCAGCGGCACCGAGCCCGTGGTGCGTGTCATGGTAGAAGCGGTAGACCCTGCCGCTGCCCAATCTCACGCCGAAGCCATCGCCGCCGTGGTGGAGGCCAACGTGTAGGGAAGATTCGCAAGTCGATGCTCTGGTGGCATCGTGCAATAACGATCGAAAGTGGGTGAGGCGAGTGATAACCTTCGAAGAAGACGCGGCGATGCAGCGCCGCTGGGCCCACGAAGAAGGCTTTCGTCAAGGCATAGAGCAGGGAGAGAATCGCTTCGGAGCATTGGTTGAAGAGCTTATCCAAGCGGGCCGTGCAGCCGAGATCGAACGAGCGGCACGCGACAGGACGTATCGCAACCAGCTGTTCGACGAGTTCAAGCTCTAGCAAAAGAAAGCGGCCCCGCAGGATATCCTGCGGGGCCGCTTGGCGTTAGTTACGGGCTTTCTCCTATCCAATACCTCCGTAGAAGATGCCCAGCACGATGACGACGGCGGTGATGCCCACGAACACGTAGCGGGTCATGAAGGTGAACCAGTTGCCCAGCGGTTTTTCGCGGCCCAGCTCCGCCTGCTGCTTCGCGAAGCCCTTGGGGCACACCCAGAAGAACATGACAGCGGCCAGGAAGGCGCCGACGGGGATGACATAGATGGAAATGACGTCCATCCAGTCGGACACGGTGGAACCGCCTTCCAGGAACAGGCCCACGGCCACGGCCGCCACGGCCACAATGCCCACCGAGGCAGCGCGGGGCAGCCCCAGTTGCGCTTGCAGAGCTTCCACGGGCGCCTCGAACAGATTCATCAGACTGGTAATGGCGGCAAATACGACCGCCACGAACAGGATGACGGCAAAGATGCTGCCGAAGGGCATTTCCTGGAACACCTGGGCCAGCGTGATGAACAGCAGCGGCGGCCCGGAGGAAACGTCGAGACCGAAGGCGAACACGCCGGGCACCACCACGCAGGCCGCCACGAGACCGGCGATGGTGTCAAAGATGGCCACGTTACGCGCGGAGGACACCACGTCGACGTCCTTCTTCAAGTAGCTGCCGTACACCAGGGTACCGCAGCCGGCCAACGACAGGCTGAAGAACGCCTGACCCAAGGCGTACACCCAGGTGGTGGGGTTCAGCAGCGCTTCCCAGCGAGGGATGAGCAGATACTCGTAGCCAGCAGCGGCGCCAGGCAGGGTGGCCACGCGAATGGCGATGATAACGAACAGCACGAAGAAGGTGGGCATGAGCACCTTGTTCACCTTCTCGATACCGCGGGACACGCCCAAGATCATGATGATGAACGTAATGGCCAGGCCCAGCAAGTGGAAGCCCACGTTGCCGAAGTCGGAGGCGATGGCGCCAAAGAAAGCGCCCATGTCCGTTTGGGCCATGAGCTCGCCGTCGAGGGAGGCTACCAGGTAATTGCAGGCCCAGCCGAGCACGACTGCGTAGCCGATGGCGATGGCCAGGGAACCGAGCGTGGGGATCAGGCCGATGATTTTGCCGATGACGCGCCCGTTCTTCACGCCGCGCATTTCCATGGCCTTGGCGAAGGCGCCCATGGGGCCGGCACCCGTGGCGCGGCCGAAGGACATCTCGCCGATAACGCCAGTGAAGCCCAGCAGCAGCACGAAGATAAGGTAGGGAATGAGGAAGGCCGCGCCGCCCAACTGGGCCACGCGGTAGGGGAACAACCAGATGTTGGCCATGCCCACGGCGCTGCCCACGCAGGCCAGAATGAAGCCAGTGCGTGAGGTCCACGAGTCGCGCTGCTTGTGCTCCTCGGGGCTGCCGCCCGTTTCGTTGCCTACTTCGATGGCGCGGGCCTCTTCGGCCACCAGGTTATCGTCGCGTACTGTCACGGTGTTCCTCCTTGAAGTCAGTTGCTCCATTCTAGCGGAAGATGGGGCCACGAGTGCTTTCGTTGCGGGGATGATGTTGTGAGGTGTCGACGGGATGATCGACAGGACGGACAAGATTGCGCTCGAAGTGCGGCTGGGGGCCGAATCTGAGGCGCCTTCAAGACGATAAAACTTGGGTTCGCCTGCGCCAGTCTGCGCTTTTAGTCTGCTAGGGGAGGAGCGCTCGACATGGCAAGTCATAAACTGGAATTTTCCGATCGCTGGATGTTCAATCGCGTCATGTGCGACGAAAATGTCTGCGTAAAAATGATTCGGGCGGTGTTAGGCATTGAAGTGGGGAGCATAGAATACGTCAATGCTGAACAGTCCTACGAGCCAGGCTATGAAAGTCGCGGGGTGCGTATGGATGTCGTTGCCAAAGCAGACGGCCGTGTCTATGACATCGAAATGCAAGTGGCGGTTGAGCCGGAGCTCGGGAGGCGCATGAGGTACTACCAGGCTATTCTTGATACGAGTGAACTTGGAAAGGGTCAGCGGTATAGCAGCCTGCCCGAAAGCTACATTGTGTTTCTCTGCCTTTTCGACCCCTACGACTTTGGGAGTCCTGTCTATAGGCTTGATAGATGCTGCCAAAACGAGCCCTCTCTGGACGTGGGAGATGGATCGCACTGGCTGGTTCTCAACGCAAGCGCTTGGCCCGAAGCATCTGATCCTGAGCTTTCCGATTTGTTAAGATATACGGCAACAGGGTGGTCAGACGGCGCACTCTCGTGCGATATCGACAAACTTGTTGATTCTTATAATCGGGATCAGGGGTGGGTGAGAAAAGTCATGTGGTTTGAAGAAGAGCTGGCCTACCGTTGCGAGCTTGAGCGGGAGCAGGGCATAAAGCAGGGGATAGAGCAGGGGGCGTCTCGCTACGCTGCTCTTGCCAAGCGCCTTGCCGAAGAAGATCGGACTCGGGACTTAATTGCCGCTGCCGATGATCCCGCATTACGTGATCGGCTGTTTGCGGAGTTCGGGCTGTAGTGCTATTCCGCGAACTTGTATCCGACGCCCCAGACGGTGAGAAGATACTGGGGCTGGCTGGCGTTGTCCTCGATCTTCTCGCGTATGCGACGGATGAATACGGTAATAGAGTTCGTGTCGATAACGCCCTCGTCGCCCCAAATGTGCTCGTAAATTTGCTGCCGGGTGTACACCTTGCCGGGGTGCGCCGCCAGAAGAGCCAATATCTCGAACTCCTTGCTGGTTAGGTCAAGCACCTCGCCGCGCTTTTCGACGCGGTACTTGTCGAAGGACACGGTGAGGTCGCCAATGGTAGTTTGGCCGCCGGTGGCTTCAGCTTGGGCGAAGGCGAGATCTCCCTTGTGCCGCCGCAAGTGTGCCTCGATGCGCAGCAACAGTTCGCTGTTATCGAAAGGTTTCACCAGGTAGTCGTCACCCCCGGCCTTGAAGCCGATGGATTTGTCCACGATGTCGCCCTTGGCCGAGAGGAAGATGATGGGCGCCCGATGGCCGCTTTTGCGCAAAGCGGTACATACGTCGTAACCGTTCATGCCCGGCATCATCACATCGAGCAGAATAAGGTCGGGCTGCTCTTGGTCCACCATGGCTAGGCCGCTGCGCCCGTCGCTGGCGCAACAGAACTCGTAGCCCTCGTCGGTGATGAGGTGCTGCAAGGCCAACTGCAGGCTCGGATCGTCGTCGAAGAGCATGATCTTATCCATGGTACCTCCTTGGAACCTAGGCGCGTGGAGGTGCGCCAGCGGGGCGATGGGCCGGGTGGGGGCCGTCGGTCTGCGCATCGTCGATGAGGGGCAGGTTGTCGGGAATGGTTACGGTGAAGGTGGAACCTTCACCTTCAGTGCTTTCCAGGGTGACGGTGCCGCCGTGCATTTCGGTCAGCTCCTTCACCAGGGCCAAGCCCAGGCCGCTTCCGCCGTAGGGGCGTGATGAGGAGTTGTCGGCCTGTACAAAGCGCTCGAAAATAGTGGCTTTACTGGCTTCGTCAATGCCGCAGCCCGTGTCGGTCACGGTGAACATGATGAGGTTCTCGCTGGCGCGGTGCTCGGCACTGAAGGTGATGGAGCCGCCGGAGGGAGTGAACTTCACGGCGTTGCTCATCAGGTTTTCGACAATGCGCCGCAGCTTCTCGGAGTCGGCTACGAACAGGGGCACCTCGCCAATGGCGTAGGTAATGGCAATGTTCTTCTGCTCGGCCAGAGGTGTAATGGTGGCTTGCAACAGCCCCACCACGTCGCCGACGTCCATCAGCTCGGGGCGGAATGTCTCGCGTCCAGCGTCAATGCGGGCCATGGCCAAGATATTGTTGATCATGGTCAGCAGGGTCTTGTGGTTCGTCTCCATCTCTTGCCACAGACGTGCCGCGTCCGCCGCATCGGCGTCGGCTCCGCGTTCCCGCAGGATGTCGGCGAAGGCCATGGAAGCTGCCAGCGGCGTGCGCAGCTCGTGGCTCATCATAGCCAGGAAGTCGCTGCGGTACTGATTTTCCTCAGTAAGCGCAGCGTTGGCCTCTTCTAGCTTGGTGCTTTGGCGTTCCAGCTCGCCGTAGGCTCGCTCCAGGGCGTCGGTGCGCTCGGCCACCAAGTCTTCCAGATGCTCGTGGGTTTCCTCCAGCTGGGCGGCCATATCATTGAAGCCATGGGACAGTACGGCCATCTCGGTGGAAGAGGCGGGAATGTCCAGGCGGGCAGAATAGGTTCCCTCCCCGATGTCCTCCATGGCTGTTTGCACCTGGGTGAGCGGGCGCGTAACCAAGTGCGATATAGCTATCGAGATGATAGAGACGCAGGCGATGATCAGCAGCAACGAAAATCCAAGGTTCAAGGAGGCGTTTTCGGCCGCGGCCTTTTCGAACACCTCAGTGGGAATGTCCATGGAAAGCGCGCCATAGATATAGCCCTCGGGCAGACCTTCGCGCGGATAGCCGGAAAGATCGATGGTGCCGGCTGGCTCGCCATGGCAGGAGAGGCAGCTTTCGTCGAGTACCATGGGCTCGGCGAAACGGAAAATGCGCTGACCGTCGACATCTTGGAAGGCATAATACTCTGTCACTGCTGGGTCGGCGCGAAAGGCGTCGATGGCCGCTTGCTCGAAAGCGTCGGGTTCGTCGGCCCGATTGCGCGGTGTGTCGCTTACGTAGCGCACCGTGTAGTCGGTGTCGCGGGAGAAGAAAGCCCCCACCGACCGTCCCGCAATGGAGCACTGGAGCCCCTTGAACTCGAAATTGCCCTCGGAATCGTAGTTGATCTTATCTTGGCTTTTGTTCATGAACTCCCAGACGGCCTCCATGTTGGCCGACAGGGCGCGGGCCTGCTGCAGCAGCTCGGCTTCTTCCAGGTTCTCGCCGCGAGAGGATTCCCAGATGACGTTGGCGCACAGGAACGCGACCACTACGGCTAGCACCAGTACGGCAATCTTTGTCCTGAGCTTAATTCTCACGGTGTTCCCCTCTTTCCCCACGGGTCAAGTCTACTCGATGAAAAGCAGAAAGCCAAAGAGGTAATTGACGAAAAGTAAATGAGTCATATAAGGTACTTACCAGGGGAAATGCCGCCGTGTAAGAATTTAGCAATATTTTGTTAGAAAGATATGAGATTTGATTTATATCCCTTTCATCGTCTCGTCGGTAATCTCGTCAGTGTTCGAGGTGCGCTGTTTCTACCCAAGAGAAGAGGAACTTTTGGGAAAGCCATGGTGACGGCGCGCCCTGCGACATCTGCACAGGGGCATGGCCTACCATGCCGCGAGGGAGATCGAGGAGGAAAACCATGGGTTATATTGACCGAGCAGCCCAGGCGCCGATGAGCCGCCGCGGGTTCGTGAAGGCCAGCGCCGCGGCCACGGCTGCCGCAGGTTTGGCGGGGGCTCTGACGGCCTGCGCTCCGAAGAGCGAGAACGCCGTCGAGCTTTCCGAGACCGGGGAGCAAAACCCCGAGGAAGGCGCTACCTGGATCCCCGTGTCCTGCTGGCTGGGCTGCGGTACCGCCGCCTGCCGCAACATGGGTTTGGTGAAGGACGGCATTGTGCTGCGCCAGAAGTCTGACGATTCCCACGAGGACAGCGTGGAGCATCCCCAGCGCCGCGGCTGTCTGCGCGGGCGCTCGCAGCGCAAGCACGTGTTCTCGGCCGACCGCATCAAGTACCCGATGAAGCGCAAGGGCTGGAGCCCCGATGCGCCCAACGGCGAGATGCGCGGCAAGGACGAATGGGAGCGCATCAGCTGGGACGAGGCCCTGCAGATCATCCACGATCAGCTGCAGAAGGCCATCGACACCTACGGTCCCGCCTCCATTCTGGCCCACGGTGAGGTGACGGGCCTGCTGAACAAGCTGGGCGGCTACACCACCTACTGGTCCACGCATTCATTCGGCTCCTATTCGCTGAGCACCCGTTTCAACGGCTACCACCATCACGGAAAGATCTGCTCGTCGGATCGTCTTTCCATGGCCAAGGCCGAGACGGTGGTTATGTTCGGCGTAAATCCGGCATGGTCGGGCTGCGGAACTCAGTCCTGGTATTGGGAGCAGGTGAAGCAGGGCGGTGCGAAGTTCATCGCCGTCGATCCGCGCTATAACGATTCCTACGCCATGTTGAACGCTGAGTGGATTCCTATTTATCCTGGTCAGGATGATGCCCTGATCCTGGGCCTGGCCTACGTGCTCATTACCGAGGACGATCCGGATTCCAACCCGCTTATCGACTGGGACTTCCTGTCCCGCTGCACCATCGGCTTCGACGCTGACTCCATGCCCGAGGGCGCCGATCCGAAGCGCAACTTCAAGGATTACGTGTTGGGCACCTACGACAAGACGCCGAAGACGCCCGAGTGGGCCTCGAAGCTGTGCGGCGTGTCGCCAGAGCAGATTCATGACCTGGCTTATGAGCTGAAGCCCGAGAAGCGCGTGTCCATCGTTACCTCTTGGGCGCCGTCCCGTCGCCACGACACTGACCATCTTTCCCAGATGTTCATGACCCTCGGCTCCATGACCGGCCACTTCGGCAAAGAGGGCCACATGTGCGGCATCAGCTGCGACGCCATGACCTGCGACGGCGGCGAGCGTCTCTTCTCGACGGGCGGTTCGGGCAACCCCGATATCGAGAATGCCCTGGACGAGTGCATCAATACTGGCGAGCTGTGGGAGTCGATTCTCAAAGGCGAGTACACCTTCAACGGCCGCATGCCCGGCTACGGTTTCGACAACCTGAACCCCATCGCCGAGAAGCGCTCCTGCGATATCCACGTCATCTATGCCACGGGCATTGGCTGGCTGGGTTCCAACGAGAATATCGACAAGGGCATCGAGGTGTTCCGCAAGGTCGATTTCGTGGTGGCCCATGCTTGGGCGCCGAACCCGCCTTCCATCTACGCTGATATCGTGCTGCCCGTTACTACGCCGTGGGAGCGCGCTGGCCGCATCTCGGCCGACGGCGGTCGCGACACTATTACGCTGGCTCAGCCGGTGTGCGATCCGCTCTACGAGGCCCGCAGCGATCAGGACGTGGTGCGCGGCCTGGCCCCGCTGTTCGGCTTCAAGGAGGAGGACTTCTACTGCGGCAGCGAGAAGCAGCAGCTGTTCAACCAGATCGCCGGCTCCACCGTGTTCGATCCGGCCGACGGCGTGACCCCCATTCCGCTGGTCACTATTACCGAGGACGACATCGCTGAGTGGGGCGTTGAAGGCACTCCGCAGGAGGGTCAGGTTGCCCTGAAGGAGTTCTGGGAGACCGGCGTGGTGACCGTGCATCGCACCGACGGTGATGCCTACACCCACATTCCCTTCAAGGCGTTCCGCGAGGACCCCGAGGCCAATCCCTCCGAGAATTCCGAGAGCGGCAAGTTCGAGATCTACTCGCAGAAGATGGGCGAGACGCTGTCGGCTATGGGCTACGGCGAGGTGGACCCGCTGTGCGTCTACAAGGAAAAGGCCATGGGCTACGAGGCCACCTTCTCCGACTTCGAGAAGGGCGAGAAAGGCGAGTACCCCTTCCAGGTGTTCTGCCTGAAGACTCTGCGCGACGTGGCTTCCACCATGGACAACGTGCCGCAGCTGCGCGAGACCATCAAGAACCCCGTCATCATGGCCGCGGCCGACGCCAAGGAGCTGGGCATCCAGACCGGCGATGCCGTGAAGGTGACGAGCCCCACCGGCGCGATTGTGCGCAAGGTGTCGGTTACCTCTCGCCAGATGCCCGGCACCCTGGTAGTGCCGTGGGGCGGTTGGTACGAGTACGACGAGGCGGCCCAGGCCGATATCGGCGGCGCCTCCAACACGCTGACCGGCGGTGTCGTAACCGGTCAGGGCACGTCGGGCTACAACAGTGTTATCGCCAAGGTGGAGAAGTACACCGGCGACATCGTGGACGACGTGGAGAAGGCCCCCGTTGTTTTCTTCGAAGAGGATGGTGAGTAAGCCATGGCCCACAAGGGATTTTATTTCAACATGGACGCCTGCGTCGGGTGCCGCACCTGCCAGGTGGCCTGCAAGGACAAGAACGATCTGCCCATCGGCACGATCTACCGCAAAGTGGACAGCTTTGAGACTGGCGAGTTTCCCACGTCGCTGCTGTACCACCTGACCCACACCTGCAACCACTGCGAGAGCCCTGCCTGCGTGGCCAACTGCCCCACCGGCGCCATGTACATTGACGAGGAGGACGGCACCACCCAGCACGATGACGAGGTGTGCATCGGCTGCGAGACCTGCGTGAAGTCCTGTCCCTACGAGGTGCCGCAATATCGCCCCGAGCTGAAGATCGTGGGCAAGTGCGACGCCTGCCTGAGCCTGCGCAAGAACGGCGAGGAGAACCAGTGCGTGGCGGCCTGCCCCATGCGCGCCTTGGAGTTTGGCGATGTGGACGAGCTGCGCGCGGCCCATCCCGATGCCGTCGACAAGATTGCCGTGCTGCCTACGCCGGATACGAAGCCGTCGCTGGCCATCGACCCGAAGCCGGCAGCGCTGGAAGAGGACTGGTTCAGCGTTCTCGTGTAACTATTTCTCATGCGCCCGCGACGCTTCTCCCTCCCTGGCGTCGCGGGCGCGCTTTTCGAAGGGGTGTGCCGATGCATGCACGAGCCGAGGACTGAGAGGCATGGGTCGGAAGAGGTTTTGAGAGAGGAAGGAACAGGGGCCATGGAAGAGAAGAAGGCACAGCGCGAGGCCGTGGCGGCTCTGCTGAGTGGCCGCGCCGCGGTATATGCACTGCTGGCGCGCCTGTGGGCCGATCCGCTCGACGAGGCCGCGCTTCAGGCGTTGGTCGCCTCCGATTGGGACGAGGTGCTCCCCTTGCTCGATGACGAGGCCATGACGCTTGTCCGCGGCCATGCTGCGGTAGCAGCGGTGGCCCAACAGCAGGGATTGGCAGAGAGCCAGCGCTCGTTCAACTGGTGCTTCATCGGTATTGGCACGCGGGTAGCCCCCTGGGAGTCGGTCTATGTTGGGACCGACCGCCTGATCATGCAGCCGTCGACCTTGGCGGTGCGCGAAGCCTATGCCCGGGCTGGTTTTGCGGCGCGCAACAAAGGAGCCGAGCCCGACGACCACGTGGCTACCGAGTGCGACTTCATGGCGAAGCTGGCAGCTCGCGCCCAAGAGTCATTCAGGGCCGAGGATGCTGCCGCGTGCGAAGAAGCACTAGCGGCATCCCGCGAATTCCTGAAGGAGCACCTTGCACGCTGGGCTGATGACTTCGCTGCGGCCTTTTCCGAGGAAGTTGCCAAGGCGACCGCCGAGGAGCCGAGCCCTCTGGCCGATCAAGCAGGGGCGTTTTACGGTGCCGTTGCCGCCTTCGCTCGTGACTTTTACCAGGCTGATTTAACACTGCTTGACGAGCTCGTGTCGGCTGGTGTGCTATCATAGTCCCAGCTTGAATACATAGCCTGCCGCCGGGTAGGCGTTAAGCGCTCAGAGGATGGACATCGTTAGGCCTTTGAAGATGTCCGCCCCCTGGGCGCTTTTTGTTTAATGCGCAAGGGTTCAGCGCAGGCTGGCAAGAAAGGAGACTGAGCCAGATCGGAAGAGCGTCGTGTAGGGAAAGAGTGTA
>CAJUFS010000052.1:0-2565 GCA_910585575.1 uncultured Adlercreutzia sp.
CGCGGCAACCACGAGGTGATGATGCGCGGCACCTTCGCCAACGTGAAGCTGCAGAACAAGCTGGCCGACGGTCGCAAGGGCGGCTGGACCCGCGACTTCACCACGGGCGACATCACGCCGCTGTACTACGCGGCCGTGAACTACGAGAAGGCCGGCGCACCGGCGGCGGTGCTCGCGGGCAAGATGTACGGAAGCGGTTCGTCGCGCGACTGGGCGGCCAAGGGCCCCATGCTGCTGGGCGTGCGCGTGGCCATTGCCGAGAGCTTCGAGCGCATTCACCGTTCGAACCTCATCGGCATGGGCATCCTGCCGCTGCAGTTCCAGGAGGGCCAGAACGCCGAGTGGCTCGGCCTCGACGGCTCCGAGGTGCTCACCGTGGCCCCCATCGACTTCTCGGTGGGGCTGCCGAATCCGGCCGTGGTGAAGGTGAGTGCAGCCAAGGCCGATGGAAGCACCGTGGAATTCGACGCTACCGTGCGTATCGATACGCCTACGGAGGGCCGTTACTACGAGAATGGTGGTATCCTGCAATACGTCCTTCGCGACCTTATCGAAGAGTAGAAGCTCCTCGGGGGAGGGCTGCGGGGCATACCTCCGTGCTCAAGCAGTCCTCGCTCGGCGAAACAGTCCGCTGGACTGTTTCGTTCGCTGCGGAACCTGCGCGCGGAGGCACGCCCCGCAGCCCTCTTGACTCAACTATGGTTGAGAAGTGATGCCCTGCCGTCGCTTGGTATATCGGGTGGGGTTTCGCCCTGATCGCGTTTTGTCTGCAGATGCCCCGCAGCCTGAAGGCTGCGGGGCTTTTTTGCGTTGTAGTTCGTTTATAGCGCAACAGGTTCTTCTTTGGGCGGCTTATACTCTGCCATGAATTTGACGACACCTCGTCTGTAAATCGAGCAAATATAGTAGTAGAATAAAGTAGTAGAAAATTGGGGTACGGCATGGATAAAGTGGTGGTGCATCCGCGGATTATGCGGCGACATCCTCAATTGACTGAGGCGAACGTGCAATACGCTTGGTGCGCTTCATATTACGAAGCGCTGCGACCTGAAAGCCCTCACTTTCCCGAGTACCTCAGGCTGGGAATGGATGAGGGAGGCCGAGAGCTGGAAATGGTCGGCGTGCCCACTGAAGAGGGCTGGCTTGTCTATCACGCTAACACCCCCGTGTCGAAGCGCGTGAGGGACGAGATCAAGCGAAACGAAAGGAGAAGATGATGGCTGAGTATCCTTTGGCAAATGGCTACCTTCTTTCCGATGAAGAGATAGAGCAGCGCGCCCAGGAGTGGGAAGAGGGTGTGTGGGAAGGATCGCTTGTCGAGGTGCGAGCGGGAAGGCCTCCGCTTTCCCATGAGGCAAACGCCAACCTCTCCTTCAAGTGCCCCGAGTCGGGAGCGGAGCTTATTTCCCGAGCTGCGGCGGCAAGTGGCATGAAGAAATCGGCTTTCATGCGTGAGGCGGCGCTGGAAAAAGCAAGGAAGGTTTTGGCGGCGGTTGGGTAAGCGATCAGATGGAGGGTTGGGGCCGGTCTAAACATTTCGTTTCAGCGAAAAAGCGCCCAGCAAACTGGCTTGCATGACCTCAATGAGGTACGATAACAGGCACGTGTTTTTACGAACCCTAGGAGAACGAACAGCACTATGGAAGATTTCCGTAACGAGTATTGCATGCATACGGCTACCTGCGGGCAGCTGAGCGCCGATGATGTGAACCAGGAAGTGGTCCTGACCGGTTGGGCGTGGCACACGCGCGACCACGGCGGGCTTATTTTCATCGACCTGCGCGACCGCGAGGGCTACACGCAGATTGTGGTCGACCCCGACTGCGTTTCGCCTGAGGATTTCCAGAAGGCCGAGCATTTGGGCCGCGAGTACGTGCTGAAGATTTCCGGCCGCGTGCGCGAGCGCGCGCCCGAGGCGGTGAACCCGAACATGGTCACCGGCACCATCGAGGTGCTGGCTGACGCCGTAGAGGTGCTGAACACCTCGGTCACGCCGCCGTTCTCCATCGAAGACGGCATCGAGACCGACGAGATCACGCGCATGAAGTGGCGCTATCTGGACATCCGCCGTCCGGAGATGCTCGCCAACCTGAAGCTGCGTCATACGGTTACCCAGGCCATGCGTCGCGCGCTCGACGAGCGCGGCTTCCTGGAGATTGAGACACCCATTCTGGCGAACTCTACCCCCGAGGGCGCCCGTGACTACATTGTGCCCAGCCGCCCGAACCCGGGCAAGTTCTACGCCCTGCCCCAGAGCCCCCAGCAGTTCAAGCAGATGCTCATGTGTGCCGGTGTGGAGCGCTACTACCAGATTGCCCGCTGCTTCCGCGACGAAGACCTGCGCGCCGACCGCCAGCCCGAGTTCACCCAGGTGGATATCGAGATGTCCTTTGTGGAGGGCTGGGACGTCACTGACATGATGGAAGGCGTCATGGCCGAGACCTTAAAGGCCGTGGGTGTTGACGACGTGCAGTTCCCCCTGCAGAAGATGCAGTACTCCGAGGCTATGCGCCTCTACGGCTGCGACCGCCCCGACGTGCGCTTCGGCATGCTGCTGCACGACAT
>CAJUFS010000052.1:2665-18417 GCA_910585575.1 uncultured Adlercreutzia sp.
AAGATCGAGAGCGATCCCTTGGCCTGCGGCAGCTACTCCTATGACCTGGTCATGGACGGCTTCGAGGTGGGTGGCGGCACCATCCGTATCCACAACGCCGAGGAGCAGCGCCGCATCCTGCGCGTGGTGGGCCTCACCGACGAGCAGATCGACGAGAAGTTCGGCCACCTCATCCGCGCCCTCGAGCTGGGCGCTCCGCCCCACGGCGGCATTGCCCTGGGCCTCGACCGCTTGGTCATGCTGCTGGCCGGCAAGGACTCCATCCGCGACGTCATCGCCTTCCCGAAGACCTCCAGCGCCTCCGACCCCATGACGGGCGCGCCCAGCGCCGTCACCGGCCGCCAGCTGAAGGAAGTAAGCCTGCGTATTCTGTAAGGGTTTACCGGCTTCCTCGCGAGTCTTGCTATCGATGATCCCCGTACTCTTTTGGGTGCGGGGATTTTTTATTTCACGAGACGCTTGAGGGCGGGGTTGAAGGTTTCTATGGCGTAGCCGGTCAGCACGTTGCGGGCGGCGGTGAGGCTGTCGGTGAAGCTAAGGCGATTGCCGGCGTAGAGCCGCGCGGCCAGGCGCACCGCGGCGCCGTCTTCGAGGGATACGTCGTCGGCCAGCAGCTCGATAACGGTGCCCAGCAACGATCGAGGTACGTGGTAGTTCTCTTCCAGAAGACGAGCCGTGCGGGCGATGGTTTCCGGGTAGGCCTGAGCCGTGCCGGAGGCAACAATGCGGTAAGCCTTGGCCGAAGCGCGGGTATCGTCGTCAAGCAGGTAGTGCAATAGGACTGTTTCGTCCACGATGACGGGCGAACAGCTCGAGGAGCCGTCTGCGAACGACGAGATTCGCGGACGGCGGCTTCCCTGCTCCTTGATCCAGGCGGCACGTTCGTCGCCGGAAAGATGTGGGTTGGCGTAATGGCGCAGCTTGCCGAAGGACGAGGTTTCGCCTTCGCTTTTGCTGAGGTGGGGCGTAAAGGGGAGTCGACGCTCGTTGACGCTTTGGGCGATGAAGAGGCGAACGGCCTCGGACACGGAGAGACCGAGGGAGGAAAACAGGTGCTCCGCAGTCTCTTTCAAGGTTTCGTCGATACGAATTTGCAAGGTCGCTTGCTTGCTCATGGGGCCTCCTCGAAAATTTTTTTCAGGGGGAACAGGGGGCGATTATTGGGCTAAAAAGACGATTATGCTAGCTAGTTAAAAAAGAAATGCCTGGTAAATAAAAAACAATGTAGTGCAATTGTAATACATTTAAGAAATTGCTTGAAGTGATTGTTTTATGTTTCGAGTTCGAGAAACCGTAAAAATCACTCTTTACGAACCGAAACGCAGAGCGTATAACGGCCGTGACATCTTCGAAAGGCACTGGCTGCCGCCTTCTTTGTATCTTCCACGTATTTTTAGGCTTACCGCAGGGGTTCTGCGTGCTGATAGGGGGTCTGCCTACGTGGCGGCGTTTCCGGGACGTCGGCCGCTGTTGGGCGCGCACCGGGCGAGGTCCCGACGGTAAGGGAGGCCGTAAGGCCGAAACCGAGGAGAGTTTGTAGGAGGATTACATGGGCTCTAAATTTGTCATTGCCGACCCTGGTCTGTGCATTGGTTGCCAGACCTGCATGGCGGGCTGCTTGCTCAAGCACAGCGTGCCCGGGGATGTTCCGAAACCGCGTTTGAATCTTGTTACCACCTTGACCATCTCGGCGCCTATCGTGTGCCACCACTGCGCCGATGCCCCCTGCGTCGCCTCGTGCCCCGAAGGCGCCCTGTACTTTGACGGAGGTCGCGTGGCAGTGAAGCAGGAGCGCTGCATTGGTTGTCGTAGCTGCGTGTTGGCCTGCCCCTACGGCGCTGTCGAAGTGGTGCCCCAGGAGAGCGCCGCCTCGTTGGGCAACTTGACACTGGAGGGCGCGCCGAAGGCGTCGCTCGTCAAGTGCGACCTGTGCTACGACCGCGACGGAGGCCCGGCCTGCGTGGAGGCCTGCCCCACGGGCGGTCTGATGGTGGTCGATGAGGAGGAGCTGGCCGACCGTCAGCGCAAGCGCCGCATGAAGGCTGCCGTGGCCTCGGGCGCATTCTCCAGTGTGCCGCTCAACATGGATTTGAACTAGGGAAGAGAGGAACAGACTATGGAAAAGCACATGGCCGTCTGCCCGTACTGCGGTGCCGGTTGCAAGCTCAATCTCATCGTGGACGACGGCATGGTCATCGGCGCCGAGGGTATCGACGGTGTGACCAATGAAGGCGAGCTGTGCCTGAAGGGCCTGTCGGGCTTCGACTTCATCAACGATACGAAGATCCTAACCCCGCGTATCCTGCATCCCATGATCCGTCGCGAGAAGGGCGGCGAGTTGGAGCGCGTGACCTGGGACGAGGCCCTGGACTTCACGGCGAAGAAGCTGACCGCCATTAAGGAGAAGTACGGCCCCGATGCCATTATGCTCACCGGCTCCTCTCGCGGCCCGGGCAACGAGGCCAACTACGTCATGCAGAAGTTCACCCGCGCCTGCGTGGGCACGAACAACATCGACAACTGCGCCCGCACCTGCCACGGCCCCAGCGTTATCGGCCTTATGGACACGGTGGGTTCCGGCGCCATGTCGGTTTCCGTCCCCAACATGGAGAACGCCGACCTCATCATGCTGTTCGGCTACAATCCCTCCGCCTCGCACCCCATTGTGGCGCGTCGCATTGTGAAGGCGAAGGAGAAGGGCGCGAAGATCATCGTAGTGGATCCGCGATCCATCGAGACCGCTCGTATCGCCGATCTGTATATCCAGATCAAGAACGGCTGCAACCTGGCCTTCATGAACGCCTTCGCCAACGTGATCGTGTCCGAGAACATGCACGACCGTGCCTTCATCGATGCCCACACCACGGGCTTCGACGAGTGGTGGGAGACCATCAAGAACTACACGCCTGAGTCGGTGGCCGACATCTGCGGCTGCGATCCGGAGGATATTCGCAAGGCGGCCCGCATGTACGCCACTTCTCCCAACTCCATCATTGGCTGGGGCATGGGCGTGACTCAGCAGCGCCAGGGCGTAAAAGTGGTGCACACCATTGCCGCCATCGCCTGCATCAGTAACCAGATCGGCCGTGACAACGCGGGTCTGGCCCCAGTGCGCGGCCAGAACAACGTGCAGGGCTCCTGCGACATGGGCATGTGGCCGAGCCTGCTTCCCGGCTATCAGAAGGTGGAGAACCCCGAGGCCCGCGCCAAGTTCGAAAAGGCCTGGGGCCTGCCTGAGGGCAAGCTGCCCGCCGAGCCCGGCTTCAAGCTGACCGATCTGCCCCATGGCGTGAAGGAGGGCAAGATCAAGGCCTTCTACAACTTCGGCGAGGATCCGCTGCAGACCGAGCCGGATTCCGCTGACATGAAGGAGACCCTGGAGAATCTGGAACTGCTCATCAGCCAGGACATCTTCATGACTCAGACCACCGCTCTGGCCGACGTGGTGTTCCCCGGCACCTCCTGGGGCGAGCACGACGGTGTGTTCTCTGCCTCTGACCGCACCTTCCAGCGCTTCACCGCCGCGGTGCCGCCGAAGGGCGAGTGCAAGCACGATTGGCAGATCTTCAGCGAGCTGTCCACCCGCATGGGCTATCCCATGCACTACGAGGACACCAAGGAAATTTGGGACGAGATGCGCTCGCTGTGCCCGAACTTCTATGGCGCCACCTACGAGAAGATGGAGGGCACGGGCCACGCCCAGTGGCCCATCCCAACGCTGGAATGCCCCGGCACGCCGACGCTGTATCAGAACGGCCAGTTCAACACCGCTGACAAGAAGGCGATCCTCATGGCCCACGATTTCGTGGAGCCCACGGAACTGCCCGACGACGCCTATCCGCTGGTGCTGTGCACCGTGCGCGAGGTGGGCCACTATTCCTGCCGCTCTATGACCGGCAACTGCAAGGTGCTCTCGATGCTGGCCGATGAGCCGGGCTACGTGCACCTCAATCCTGCCGATGCCCAGGCGCGCAACATTCGCGACGAGGATCTGGTGTGGGTGAGCTCGCGCCGCGGCAAGGTGATCACCCGCGCTTGTCTGGATGAGCGCATCAACAAGGGCGCGGTGTACATGACCTACCAGTGGTGGATCGGCAAGTGCAACGATCTGACCATGCACGTGACCGACCCGCTGTCCGGCACGCCGGAGGACAAGTACTCCGCCTGCGAGGTGCATTCCATCGACGACCAGGTATGGGCTGAGCGCCATATGCAGTCGCTGTACACCTCGCTGAAGGAGCGCCTGGCCAACGAAGCGGCGCCCCAGAACGTCGCCCCCGCTAGTGAGGTCGCGGCGGTCTAAGCTTCCTATTCCGGTATCGATTCCGAAAGGATCAAGATGAATACCTTCATCGCCATAGAGCCGGAGAGATGTATCGGATGCGGAACGTGTCTTGCCGCCTGCAGCCACGGCCATCGGATGGCCGGGCTGCAGGCGGAGCCCCGTCTGGCCATGGCCTTCACCCCCGAGGTGACGGCGGCCGTTACCTGCCACCAGTGCGAGGGCGCCCCCTGCTTGGCCGTGTGCCCGGTGGATGCCATCACGCGCACCGACGAGGCCATCATCGTGAACGAGCAGACGTGCATCGGCTGCAAAATGTGCGCGATTGTGTGCCCCTTCGGCGCCATCCATCCCTCGGGCACCTCTACGGCGGGCGTGGCAGGCACGTCCTATCCAACGCCGATCCAGCCGCGGGGCACCTCGCCTCTGCTGGCCTGGGACATCGGCGTGTACACCTGCGCTGTCAAGTGCGATCTGTGCTCAACTTATGACCCCGAAGGGGGTCCTCACTGCGTAGCGGCCTGTCCGACCGATGCGCTGTACGTACGCGATGCCACCACCTTGACGGGCATTCGCAAGGACAAGATGCAGGCGGCAGTGGCGGCCAATCAGATCATGATGGGCCGCTCGACAAATCTAGGGAGGTCCTAAATGCTAGAACTTATTCTGCTCTCGCTGGGGCTTTCCTGCGCGACGGGCGTGCTGTCGCTGATCTGCAGCAAGGCCCACGCAGCGACCAAGACGCTGGCCTGCGTGGGCGGCATGGCCTCGGCGGCCCTCAGTTTCGCCGGCGGCGTCAGCGCGCTGTTCATGCCGGCGGTGTATGCCAGCTGGGCGGGGCCGATGCCGTTTACGAACTTCACGCTTCTGCTCAACCCGCTGGCAGGCCTGCTCATTGCCGTCATTGCGGCACTGGCCTTCGCAGCGTGGCTCTACGGCCTGTCGTACTTCGACGAATACTACGACAAGGGTATCGGCGTGATCGGGCTCTTCATGAACCTGTTCATTGCCTCTATGAACCTGGTCATTCTGGCCGACAACGCGTTCTGGTTCCTCGTGTTCTTCGAGCTGATGTCGCTGACTTCCTACGTACTGGTCATCATCGATCAGACCGAGAAGTCGCTGCGCGGCGGCTTTTTGTACCTCATCATGGCCCATATCGGTTTTCTGATGATCGCCATCTCGTTCTTCGTTATGGCCAGCGCCGCCGGCTCCCTGGAGTTCCAGGCATTCCGCACCACGGCCTTTGCGCCGGGTCTGGCTACGGTGGCGTTCGTGCTGGCCTTCTTCGGCTTCGGCGCGAAGGCCGGCATGGTGCCCTTTCATTCCTGGCTGCCCCAGGCCCATCCGGCCGCGCCTTCCAATGTGAGTGCGCTCATGTCCGGTGGCATGATCAAGATCGGCATCTTCGGCATTTGCAAGGTATGCTTCGACTTGCTGGGCGTAACCGGCGGTGAGGTAAGCTGGGGTGTGCTGGTGGTAGTCATCGGCGCGGTGTCGTCGGTGATGGGCGTGGTGTACGCCCTGGGCGAGCACGATCTGAAGAGTCTGTTGGCCTACCACTCGGTAGAGAATATCGGCATTATCTTGCTGGGCGTGGGCACGGGTATCGTGGGCTGGGCCGCCGGGCTGCCGTGGCTGGCCGCCATCGGCTTGCTGGCCGGCTTGTACCACGTGGTGAACCACGCCATGTTCAAGGGCCTGCTGTTCTTGGGCGCCGGCAGCGTGCTGCATGCCACGGGCACGCGCAACATGGAGGTGCTGGGTGGCTTGGCGCGGCTCATGCCCTGGACGGCCGTATGCTTCCTGGTGGGGTCACTGGCTATTTCTGCCATTCCGCCGCTCAACGGCTTCGTGTCCGAGTGGTTCACCTATCAGGGCCTGATCGGTGCGGCCATGGAGGGCGACATCTTCCTGCGTATCGTGTTCGCGTTCGCCGTGGTGGCCCTGGCCATTACCGGCGCGCTGGCGGTTACCTGCTTCGTGAAGGCCTTCGGCGTCACGTTCTTGGCTCGTCCGCGTTCAAGGGCGGCCGAGCAGGCTCGCGAAGTGCCCATGCCCATGCGCGCGGCCATGGTCATTCTGACGGTGGTATGCGTGGCCCTGGGTCTGGGCGCGGCGTGGGTGGCCCCGGTTATCGAGGGCGTTGCCGCCTCGATGCTGGTCGCGCCGGCCATGCCGGTGGCCGACGGGGCGACGCTCGTATCGCTCGATACGGTGTCGGTGGTGTCCCCGCTGGTGATGGCCGTGCTTATGGCAGCGGTCATCGGGCTATGCGCACTGGTACGCAACGGTGCCAACCGTCGTGCCGGCATGAAGGAGGATCCGGCTACGTGGGCCTGCGGTTATCAGGCCGACGTAAGCATGGAGACGCTGGCCTCGACGGTGGGTGCCAATGTTAAGAATTTCATGGGCCCGCTCTATCGTCTGCGCTACGGGGTGAACCGCCTGGGGCAGATGGTGGCCCGCTTCGTGGGCAACGCCCTGGCGCCCCAAGGCGAAGCCGCGGTTTCCAAGCCGCACTCCGAAGCGGTCTCGCGCTTCGATCGCGATCGCACGAAGGGCATCGCTCCGGCCTCGTCCAAGGCGCCGGCCCTGTCCGAGTCGGTGCTGGCCCTGGTGGCCGATATCGGCACCTGGTTCGGGCGGTTGGAGAGCGGCGATTTCCGCACCTACATCGTCTACATTGTCGGCGCGCTCGTGTTCTTCCTGGCGCTTATTATTCTCATTCGATAGGAGGATGCCATGTCTTTTGTTATCGCATTGCTGCAGGCTGTCCTTCTGGTTGCTTTGGCGCCGTTGATCTCGGGTATCGCCCGAACCATTCGGGCTAAGATGCACGCCCGCAAAGGCCCCGGCATTTTGCAGGACTACTACGACCTGGCGAAGCTGTGGAAGCGCTGCGAGGTGCGCGAAGGGGGAAGCGGGCTGGTGTCGCGCTTGATGCCACCGGTATTTTTGGGCTCGTTCATTCTGGTTGCTGCCGGCTTGCCGCTGGTTACGCTGGTCTGCCCGGTGCCGCTGCTGGGCGACATCATTACCATTCTGTACCTGATGGCCCTGCCGCGCTTTATGTTCAGCTTGGCGTCCATCGATTCGGCCGGGTCCTACACGGCCATCGGCGGTGTACGCGAGTTGCTGGTGGGCGTGCTCGTTGAGCCGTCGCTCATCCTCGTGCTGTTCGTGATGGCCCTGGCGGCCGGGTCGACCAATGTGGGCCTGATGGCTAGCGCCGTGGCTACGCTGACGGCCTATCCCCTGGTGGCTGTGGTGGTGGCGGGCGTGGCCTGCGCCATGGCCTGCTACATCGAGATGGGCAAGCTCCCCTTCGATTTGGCCGAGGCCGAGCAGGAGATTCAGGAAGGCCCGCTGGCCGCCTACTCCGGGCCGTCGCTGGCTATGCTGAAGCTGGGCGTCTCAGTCAAGCAGTTGGTGGTGGCCAGCTTATTCGTGGCCATTTTCCTGCCCTTCGGTGCGGCGTCCACGCTGGCTCCGTTGGATGTGCTGTTCGGTTTCGTCGCCTACGTGGTGAAGGTGCTGGCAGTGTTCCTGGTGACCTCGGTCATTGAGAACTCCGTGATGCGCGTGCGTTATAAGCTGCTGGGCCGCTACACCTGGTTCGTCGTGGGAATTGCCTCGCTTTCCCTCGTGTTCCTCGTCATCGGAATTTAGGAGGGGACGCGTATGTTCGATTACTCTCTGGTAAACGTGCTGGGAGCGTGCCTGATCATCACCTCGATGACGGTGGTGCTGGCCCGCACCGGCAAGGCGGCGGCGTGTCTGTACTCGCTGCAGTCGCTGGTGCTGGTGGGCGTGCTGCTGTCGCTGGGCGCTGTCACGGGATCGGCCGAGCTCTTCACGTGGGGCGCGACGGCCTTCGCCACCAAGGTTATCCTCGTGCCGGCTATTTTGCTGTTCACCTTGAAGAAGCTGGGCGGCGATGCCAAGGTGGATTTGCCGCCGAAGCTGAACCCCATGAAGTCGGTGGCCCTGGTAGCCGTCGAAGTGTTCGTGTGCTTCGTGGCGGTGTCGGGCATCGATCTGCCCACGGCCGCTGCGGTGAAGCCCACGCTGGCCGTGTCCTTGGCCCACTTCTTCATCGGCCTTACCTGCATCGTCATCCAGCGCTCCATCTTCAAGCAGATCTTCGGGTACTGCCTGATGGAGAACGGCTCTCACGTGACGCTGGCGCTCCTGGCCCCGCAGGCTCCCGAGCTGGTGGAGATCGGCGTGGCCACAGATGCCATTTTCGCGGTGATCATTCTGGCCGTGCTCGTGTGGCGCATGGCGCACTACGCGCACACCCTTGATGCCGACGACCTTTGCGAGCTGAAGGGATAAGCCATGGATTATTCAATGTTGCTTCTTATACTTCTCGGGTGCCCGGTGGCAGCGGCCCTGCTGATGGCCGTGCTGCCCAGCAAGACGGTGCCGCGGGCCGTGTACGAGGTCATTCACCTGGTCTCTCTGGCCGGGGTGGCCGTGGCGGGTCTGTCGCTGGTCGTGGCGGTGTTTTCCGGCAGCGATATTTTCTCGGTGGGCGAATGGTTCCATCTCGATGGCCTGAGCGCGCTGTTCCTGGCCCTGATTGCTGTTATCGCGCCGTGCACGGGGTTGTACTCGCTGCCCTATGTGGCCCATGATGTGGCCGACGGCAAGCTGGGGCCCTCGCAGGTCAAGCAGTACTACGTGTTCTTCAGCCTGTTCGTGTTCTCGATGATCCTGGCGGTTACCTCGAACAACATCATTATGATGTGGGTATCGGTCGAGGCCACTACCTTGTCCACGGTGTTTTTGGTGGGCGTGTATCGCACCAAGCTGGCCCTGGAGGCTGCCTGGAAGTACGTGATCGTGTGCACGGCCGGCGTGGCCTTCGGCCTGTTCGGCACGCTGCTGGTGTACGCGAACGCCGCCGACATCATGGCCGATCCCCATCAGGCGGTGTTCTGGACGGCCATTCTGCCGAACGCGCCGCTGATGGACCACTCTCTCATGATGATAGCGTTCGTGTTCGCCGCGATCGGCTTCGGCACCAAGGCGGGCCTGTTCCCCATGCACACGTGGCTGCCCGACGCCCACTCCGAGGCGCCGAGCCCGGTATCGGGTCTGCTGTCCGGCGTGCTGCTGAAGTGCGCGATCCTCATTGTGCTGCGATTCTATATTCTGGCCGCGGCCAACGTAGGCGATTCGTTCCCCCAAACTATCATGATGATCCTCGGCGTGCTGTCGGTGGGCTATGCGGCCTTCGAGGTGTACAAGCAGAACGACCTCAAGCGCAAGTTGGCCTACAGCTCGTGCGAGAACGTGGGCCTCATCGCCGTGTGCTTCGGCATCGGCGGCCCGCTCGGCATCATTGCGGGGCTTGTGCACTGCGTGGCCCATGGCCTGACCAAGGCCTTCATGTTCTGCCTGTCCGGCAATGTGATGATGAAGTACCACACCCGTGACCTTTCGAAGATCAAGGGCATCGTGTCGGTGGCCCCCGTTACGGGCGTGCTGTTCATCCTCGGGTGCCTGGCCCTGGCCGGCTTCCCGCCCTTCGCCATGTTCGTGAGCGAGATGTTCATGATCCTTGCTGGCGTGGCGGCCCGGTGCTGGTGGGCGGTGGCGTTGGTGCTGGTCGCGCTCGTGGTGGTCATTATGGCGCTCGTGCACATGATCACCGGATCGGCTTTGGGCCGGGCGCCCGAGGGCGTGAAGCGCGGCGACGTGTCGCCGCTGGCCCTGGTGCCCGAGGTGGTGCTGCTGGCGCTCGTGGTGCTGCTCGGCGTAGCGCTGCCCGGGCCCTTGGCGGGCTCTATCGAGGAAGCCAGCGCCATCGTGTTGAATTATGAGTCCGAGAACCCCGTCAACGGCAGCTTGTTCGACGAGGCGATGGCGGCGCTGGCCGTTCAGGAAGAGGTCGAGGAGGTGGTCGAGTAATGACCGCGAAAAAGAATACGGCGCTGCGCCGCTGCGAGAGCCATGTGCAGGCCGTGCGGGACACCTTCCCAGGCTCGGTGCTCGATGCCGCATGGCAGGCCGAGGACCAAGTGACCATTACCGTTCCCACCGATATGCTTCCCGACGTGGTGGAGTTCCTTTACTACGGGCGGGGCGGCTGGCTGCCTAACATGGTGGCCAACGACGAGCGCCCCCTCAAAGGCTGCTACGCGCTGTACTATCTGCTGTCCATGGAGGAGGACGATCCCGGCTTCGTCACCGTGCGCGTCGAAATCGACCCGCATTCCATGGAATACCCCTCGGTGACGCCTCGAGTGCCTGCCTGCGTGTGGTCCGAGCGAGAGGCCTTCGACATGTTCGGCCTGCGTGCCGTGGGCCTGCCCGACGAGCGGCGCCTGGTGCTGCCTGATGATTGGCCGGCGAATCTGTACCCCTTGCGGAAGGACTCGATGGACTACCGCAAGCGCCCGGCGCCGGCGTGCGATGTGGAGAACTACTCGTTCCTCTACGAGGGCAACGCCGAGGAGACCACCCAGGTGCCCATGGGGCCTTTGCACATCACCTCCGACGAGCCGGGCCATTTCCGCCTGTTCGTGGAGGGCGAGGAGATCATCGATGCCGACTACCGGCTGTTCTACGTGCACCGCGGCATGGAGAAGGTGGCCGAGAGCCGTTTGGACTACGACGCCGTCACGTTTCTGGCCGACCGCATCTGCGGCATTTGCGGCAACGCCCATTCTGTGGCCTACGCCGAAGCCGTGGAGCACGCCCAGGGCATCGAAGTGCCGGTTCGCGCCCAGTACATCCGAGCTATCTTGCTCGAGGTGGAGCGCTTGCACTCGCATTTGCTGAACCTGGGTCTCGTGTGCCACTACTGCGGCTTCGACACGGGCTTCCAGCACTTCTTCCGCGTGCGCGAGAAGACCATGGATCTGGCGGTGCTCCTCACTGGCGCCCGCAAGACCTACGGCCTGAACCTCATCGGCGGCGTGCGCCGCGATATCTTGGACGAGCAGAAGATGGCCACCGTCAAGTACGTGCGCGAGCTGCGCAACGAGGTCGAGGCCTTGGTGGACATGCTCGTTTCGACGGCGAACTTCGAGAGCCGCACTGCCGGCGTCGGGCGTCTTGACCCGTCGGTGGCCCGCGACTACAGCCCCGTGGGCCCGTGCGTGCGCGGCAGCGGCATTGCCCGCGATGTGCGTTTCGACCACCCCTTCGACGGCTACAAGTACCTGACCGGCCTTACGGCCCGCAGCCATGACGGCTGCGATGTGCAGAGCCGCACCCTCGTGCGCGTCGAAGAGTTCATGGATTCGCTGACCATGATCGAGCAGATGCTCGATGGCGCTCCCGGGGGGCCCATTCGCACGGAAGACTGGCAGTACACGCCGCACAAGTACGCGCTCGGCTACACCGAGGCGCCGCGCGGCGAGGACATGCACTGGGCCATGGTGGGCGACAACCAGAAGTGCTACCGCTGGCGCGCCAAGGCGGCCACGTATTCGAACTGGCCGATCCTGCGCTATATGTTCCGCGGCAACACGGTGGCCGACGCGGCCATCATCGTGGGCTCCATGGATCCGTGCTATTCCTGCACCGATCGCGTGACCGTGGTGGATGTCAAAAAGAAGGCCGAGACGGTCCTGACCAAGGATCAGCTGGAGGGCTACTGCCGCCGCCGCACCCATTCGCCGCTTTCCGGAAAGGGGTGGTAGGCCATGTTGAAGCTGTTCAGGGAAATCGGCCGTGCGGGCGATGCCACCATCGGCTATCCGTTCGCGCCCTACGAGATGCCCGAGGGTTTCCGCGGCAAGCCGGAGCACAACGAGAAGCTGTGCATCGCCTGCGGCGCCTGCGCCATCGCCTGCCCGGCCAACGCCATCACCATGGAGCTCGATGCCGACCAGTCGCATCTGACGTGGGATATCAGCTACGGTCGCTGTATCTTCTGCGGTCGGTGCCAGGAGGTGTGCCCGCTGTTCGCCATTGAGCTAACTCGCGAGTTCGAGCTGGCAGTGAAGTGCAAGGACGACCTGCGGGAATCGTGCTCCTACGAGGTGGCGCGCTGTGCTCGCTGCGGCAAGCCCTATGCCGTGGCCAAGGAAGTCGACTACGCCCGGCGCGTTCTGGCACGGGTGGGTGGCGCGGCGGCGGCCGATATCGAGAAAGTAGATCTCTGCCTGGACTGTCGTCGCACCGATGATGCCCGGGCGTTTCAGAAGCAGCCTCGCGAAGGGGGGTGCGCATAATGTTCGATCATGAGGTGCCGTCGGCACTACAGTGGAAACCCGACCCGATTGTGCTGGATGCGAAGGTGGCCGAGGCCAAGCAAAAGCTGCTTCAGTCAATCAAGCGTTCGGTGTACGTGTACCGCATTGACTGCGGCGGCTGCAACGGCTGCGAGATAGAAATCTTCTCCACCATCACGGCGGTATTCGACGCCGAGCGCTTCGGTATCAAGGTGGTGCCCTCGCCCCGCCATGCCGACGTGCTGCTGTATACCGGCGCTATGACCAGGGCCATGCGCGAGCCGGCTCTACGAGCCTACCACGCCGCCCCCGACCCGAAGATCGTCATGTCTTACGGCGCATGCGGCTGCACGGGCGGTATCTTCCACGATAACTACTGCGTGTGGGGCGGTACTGATCCTATTTTGCCGGTGGACGTGTACGTGCCGGGGTGCCCGCCTTCGCCCCAGGCCACCATCTACGGCTTCGCCTTGACGCTGGGGTTGCTCGACCAGAAGCTGCATGCGATCCATCATGCGGCTCCGGCCGACGAGCAGGCACCCTTGGCGTTTCCCGCCATTCCCTACAAGGTGCGCACGGCCTTCGAGCACGAGGCGCGGTTGATGAGCGGCTACTACTACGGCAAGCAAATCGTAGACGAGTTTATGATGGCCCTTGTCAAAGATAAAGAGGATGCTCTGGGAGCTGCCGATCGTCTGATAGCGGCCGAAACTGACACGCGAAAGCGAGCTGTGTTCATGGATTTGAAGGCTCTGCTCATGAGCAAGATCGTGGAGGAGTAACAGCGATGGCGCGGCAGGAGACGACTCGTCCGGGGGTGGCACGAGAGGCGGCGCGGCACACCACCGACGGCCGCACGGCCCAGGAAGTGGTGTTCTACCGCCTGGGTCAGAAGTTCGTGGATAACGAGCGCTCTATTCCCGAGGAGGTGCAGTCGGTGCTGTACTACACGCTCGCCATCGGGCACCATACCGGCGTCATCGACTGCCTCAAGCCGCGCCTGGCCACCTCGCGCGAGGTCTTCGCCGATGTGCTGGGCCTTCTGGGGCCGGGCGATGCCTATGAGAAACTGGCCGGCATCGAGCGCTTCGGCGAGATCGAGCTGAAGCGGGAGCACGTGGGCGCCGTGAAGCCCGGCGTGCTGGCGACTCTCGAGCAGCTGGGCATGTCGGCGGCCGACGAGGCCTCGGCGGGGGAGGGCGTCGCGGGTGCCGTCACGGCCGCCGACGCTCCCAGCTGGCTTGCGGAGTTCCTGCGCCTTCTGGAGGAGATCCAGTGCGAGCCGGCCGTCTACGCCATGGGAAGGAGGGTCACATGCTAGAGCGAAGCGCGGCAGACATCTTGGCTGCGGCCGAGGAGTCCGAGCGCGGCGGCTGCGTTGTCTTCTGCGTTGGAAGCGTGTTGCGGGGCGACGATGCGGCAGGCCCGCTTTTGGCCAAGAAGCTGGAAGATCACCCGATCGAGGGCTGGTCGGCGGTGGACGGAGGCCAGACTCCTGAAAACGAGCTCGGGTACCTGCGCCGCCTCGCTCCGCGACGGTTGCTTCTGGTGGACGCGGCGGCCATGGGCCTTGAGCCCGGCGCCATCCGGCGCCTCGGCGGCGAGCACGTAGCCACTCAATCCCTCATAACCACCCACACGCTGCCCATCACCTACCTGCTCTCCGAGCTGGAGGCGATGTGCGACGACGTCACCTTCCTCGGCATCCAGCCGGCGGCCACCGAGTTCTTCGGGCCGGTGCATCCGCAGGTTCTGGAGGCTGTGGACCATCTTTACCAAACCCTGGTCGACGGGGCCGATTTTTCGGGCTACCCCTTCGTCGGCTAACCAGAAAGGAATGATTCGATGTCTATTGTGAAAGAAGATTTGGCGGCCATCAGCCCCGACGCGCTGGCGCCGGCGGCCACCGAGGCCAAAGCCGAGAACGTGGGCGTGACCAAGGCGTCTATGCCCGGCGTCAAGTGTTTCGTATCCGCCATGCTGGCCGGTGCCTTCATCGCCTTCGGCGGCATGTACTTCTGCACGTTTTTGGGCGATCCTACGATGCCCTTCGCCGCCCAGCGCATGGTGGGTGGCATCTGCTTCTGCCTGGGGCTGGCCCTGGTGCTGTGCTGCGGAGCCGAGCTGTTTACGGGCAACGTGCTTCTGATCTGCGCCAAGGCCTCGGGCAAGATTTCCTGGGGCGGTGTGCTGCGCAACTGGGGTATCGTCTGGCTCGGCAACTTGGCCGGATCGCTTCTGGCCCTGTTCATCATCTATATGACGAACTTGCAGGGCATGAACGGGGGCGCTGTGGGCGAGGCCTTCGTGTCGGTGGCGGCGGCCAAGGTGGCCCTCGATCCGGCGACGCTGTTCTTCAAGGGGATCATGTGCAACATCCTCGTGTGCCTGGCCGTGTGGATTGGCTTTGCCGGCAAGACGGTGGCCGACAAGGTGCTCGGCATTCTGCTTCCCATCTCCGCTTTCGTCGCTTGCGGCTTCGAGCACTGCGTGGCCAACATGTTCTTCCTGCCCATGGGCCTGGTGCTGAATCTGGGCGGCTTCGGAGCTGCCGGCGCCATCACGGTCGGCGGCATCGTCTACAACTTGGTTCTGGCCACGGCGGGCAATATCGTCGGCGGCCTTCTGGTCGGCCTGGCCTACTGGTTCATCTATCGCAAGAAGCAGGAGAAGTAACCGATGAACGTCGTCGACCGCTATCGGGAAGAAGAGGCGGCCAGGCCCTGCAATGGTCGGCTGCTCGCCGCCGACGGATCGTCGGAGGCGGTCGAGCGCGCCGTGCTGGTAGAGCATGCCATGGAGGTCATCGTGAACACGGTGCCCACCCTGCGCGTCGTGTGCACCCCCGATCATCTGGTCGACTTGGTGGTTGGCCGCCTGTTCACCGAGGGTATCATCGACGGCGTGGAGGATATTGAGGACGTGTACCTGTGCGAGCAGGGAACCCGGGCCTCGGTGCTGCTGTCCTGCGCCCGGGGCGATTTCTCGCGCCGCGGCGTGGAGACGGTGCCCTCCTGCTGCACGGGGAACCGCGTCTACAATGCATACTTCACCTCCGATGAGCCCCTGCATCCGGTGACACCCATTCCCTGGAAGGGAGAATGGGTGTTCAGCGCGGCTCGGGCCTTCGCCGAAGACGCCCCGCTCCACCGGGCCACAACGGGTACCCACAGCTGCTATCTGATCCTGGGCGGGGCCATTGTCTGCTGCTGCGAGGATCTGGGCCGCCACAACGCCTTCGACAAGGTGGTGGGCGTGGCTTTGCGCGAGGGCAT
>CAJUFS010000053.1 GCA_910585575.1 uncultured Adlercreutzia sp.
GAGACACCGAGCCGAATCCTTGTCGTTGACGACGAGCCATCGATCACCGAATTCGTAAGCTATGCGTTGAAGAAGGAAGGGTACGAGGCCGACGTTGTCGACAATGGCGAAGATGCCTTCGCGCTGGCCAGCGCGAACAACTACGACCTGTTCGTTCTTGACATTATGCTTCCCGGTATGGACGGCTACGAGCTGTGCCGTCGCCTGCGCTCCAAGACCACAGCCCCCGTGCTGTTCCTCTCCGCTCGCGATACCGAGTTGGACAAAGTGGTCGGTCTGGAAATCGGCGGCGACGATTACCTGGCGAAGCCCTTTGGCGTGCGCGAGCTGATCGCCCGCGTTCGCGCGCTGCTCCGCCGCGGTCAGGGCGGCGAGTTCCCCGGCGCTTCCAATTCCATTACCGCTTCCGGCATTACGCTGGACGAGGACGCCCACACCGCTTCGGGCGACCACGGCGAGATCGACCTTACCCCCCGTGAGTTCGAGCTGCTGGCCAGCCTCATGAAGAGCGCCGGCAAGGTGGTGTCCCGCGAGGACCTGCTGCGCGATGCCTGGGGTTGGGAGTATCTCACCGAAACCAAGACGGTCGACACCCACATCAAGCGCCTGCGCGACAAGATTCACGCTGCGGGTTACGATCCGGGCCTCGTGGAGACGGTGCGCGGCTACGGCTACCGTTTCAAGGCCTAAGCGCTTGCATCTTGGCTTTTCGAAGGGCTTCCGCACGGAAGCCCTTCTTTTTTGCCCTTCAACAGAGGGCCGTGGCTCAGGGTGGGGAAGATCGGTAGAATAGAGCCATCCGTCAAGTATGGCTGACCGGAGGCTCCGGCGCCGCGACATGAGAAAGAGGGCCCGACGTGTTGACCGACATTGAAATTGCCCAGGCATGCGAACCGAAATCCGTGCGTGACATTGCCGAAGTTGCCGGCGTCGACGAGAAGTACCTTGAGCTGTACGGAAACTACAAGGCCAAGGTGGATTACAACCTGCTGCGCGAGGAAGAGCACGAGCCGGGCAAGCTCATCTTGGTAACGGCCATCAACCCCACGCCCGCCGGCGAGGGCAAGACCACTACCACGGTGGGGCTGGCCGATGCGCTAGCGAAGCGCGGCAAGAACGTGGTCGTGGCCCTGCGCGAGCCTTCGCTCGGTCCTGTGTTCGGCATCAAGGGCGGCGCCGCCGGCGGCGGCTATGCCCAGGTGGTGCCCATGGAGGACATCAACCTGCACTTTACGGGCGACTTCCATGCCATCGGTGCGGCCAACAACCTGCTGGCAGCCCTGCTGGACGCCCATATCCAGAATGGCAACGAGCTCAACATCGACGTGCGCAAGATCACCTGGAAGCGCGTGGTGGACATGAATGACCGCCAGCTGCGCCACATTGTGGACGGCCTGGGCGGCAAGGCCCATGGCGTGCCCCGCGAGGACGGTTTCGACATTACCGTGGCCTCCGAGGTGATGGCCATCTTCTGCCTGGCCACCTCCATCACTGACCTGAAGGAGCGCCTCGGCCGCATCGTGGTGGGCTACACCTATGACGACAAGCCGGTTACGGCCCATGATCTGAAGGCCGAGGGCGCCATGGCGGCTCTGCTGAAGGATGCCCTGAAGCCGAACCTCGTGCAGACGCTTGAGGGGACGCCGGCCTTCGTGCACGGCGGTCCCTTCGCCAACATTGCTCACGGCTGCAACTCCATCATGGCCACGCGCATGGCCATGGCCCTGGGCGACTACTGCGTCACCGAGGCCGGTTTCGGCGCCGACCTGGGTGCCGAGAAGTTCCTCGACATCAAGTGCCGTCTGGCGGGTCTCAAGCCCGACGCGGTGGTGGTCGTGGCTACGGTGCGCGCCCTGAAGAACCACGGCGGCGTGGCCAAGGCCGACCTCAACGAGGAGAACCTGGAGGCCCTGGAGGCGGGTCTGCCGAACCTGCTGCAGCATGTGGAGAACATCACCAACGTGTACAACCTGCCCTGCGTGGTGGCCATCAACGCGTTCCCCACCGACACGAAGGCCGAGCTCGACCTGGTGGAGGCCAAGTGCCGCGAGCTGGGCGTGAACGTGGCCCTGTCCGAGGTGTGGGCCAAGGGCGGCGAGGGCGGCCTGGCCCTGGCCGACGAGGTGGTGGCCCTGTGCGAGAACGGCGATGCGGCCGGTCGCTCGGCTGATACGTTCGCCTTCGCCTACGAGGACGACCTGTCCATTGCCGAGAAGATCGAGGCCATTGCCCAGCGCGTCTACCATGCCGACGGCGTGGTGTTCGATCCTGCGGCCCAAAAGGAGATTGCGCAGCTGGAGGCTCTCGGCTTCGGCGGTATGCCCGTGTGCATGGCCAAGACCCAGTACTCCTTCTCGGACGACGCTGCCAAGCTGGGCGCTCCCCGCGACTTCACCATCACGGTGCGTCAGGTCAAGGTGTCCGCTGGCGCCGGCTTCATCGTGGCGCTCACGGGCTCCATCATGACCATGCCGGGTTTGGGCAAGGCGCCGGCTGCCCACAAGATCGACGTCATGGAGGATGGCACTATCACCGGCCTGTTCTAAGCGTTCGTGAAGGAAGTTCGGCTTAATCCGAATTAACGTGAAAGCGGCTCCCGCGAAGCAAAGCGGGAGCCGCTTGGTGTTAGAATGCCGAGCACTGGCAAAGTCCGAGATGGGCGTGCAGAAAGGAACCGATGTGGTAAACACGGAATTCGTTGAGGCGTTGGCTTCCGATGCCCCTACGCCGGGTGGGGGCGGGGCGGCTGCCTATGTGGGCGCTCTGGCTTCGGCCTTGGCCTCCATGGTGGGTAACTTGACCGTGGGCAAGAAGAAGTACGCTGCTGTGGAAGAGCTCATGCAGAACGAGCTGCGGGCGTTGGCCGACACGCGGTTGCGCTTGCTGGAGCTTATCGACGGCGATGCAGCAGCCTTCGCTCCGCTGGCGGCGGCCTATGGGCTCCCCCGCGCCACCGAGGAAGAAGCTGCTGCCCGTCACGCCGCTATTCAGGCGGCGTTGGTGGAGGCCTGCGAGGTGCCGCTGGCCATCATGGACCAGTGCCTGCTGGTTATCGAGTCCTGCTCTTTTGTGGCCAAGAACGGCTCGGTGATGGCCCTGTCCGATGCCGGTGCGGCGGCGGTACTGGCCAAGGCGGCGCTCCAGGCGGCCAGCTTGAACGTGGTCATCAACATCGGCTCCATGGACGATGCGGCTCGTGCGACGTCCTATCGCGAGCGCATGGATGACGCCCTGGCTGCCGGTGGTGTTTTGGCCGACCAGGTGTATGACAGCGTGCTGAAACGGCTTGCCTAAGCCCCGATTTGATGGCTTGATATCAGGGAGGAATTTCATGGCGAAAACGCTTACGGGTAAGGAAGTGATTGCGGCCCTGCGCGACGATCTGCTGGCCCGCATCGAACAATTGGCTGCCGTGGGCGTGACGCCCACCTTGGCCATCGTTCGCGTGGGCGAGCGGCCCGACGACTTGTCCTACGAGCGCACGGCCTTGAAACGGGCCGAGGGCTTGGGCATGGCGGTGCGCTCCTTCGTGCTACCTGCGGATGCCACCCAAGCCCAGCTTGAGACGGTCATCGACGAGGTGAACGCCGATGCGTCCATTCACGGCTGCCTGCTCTTCCGTCCTTTGCCGGCAGGAATCGATGAGCGGGCGGTGTGCGACCGCCTGGCTCCCGAGAAGGACATCGACGGCATTTCCTCGGCTTCGCTCGCTGGCGTATTCGCCGACACCGGCGAGGGCTTTCCGCCGGCCACGGCCCAGGCCTGTTTGGAAATGCTGGATTTCTACGACATCCCCGTGGCGTCGAAGCGCGTGGTGGTGCTGGGGCGCAGTTTGGTCATCGGACGTCCCGTGGCCATGATGCTGCTGGCCCGCCACGCCACAGTCACTCTGGTGCATTCGCGCACGGCCGATGCTGCCGCCCATACCCGTGAGGCCGACATCGTGGTGTGCGCCACGGGCCGCGCCAAAGCCTACGGACCAGAGTATTTCTCCGCGGGTCAGGTGGTGCTCGATGTGGGCATCAACTTCGCCGACGGCGCCCTGTGCGGTGACGTGGACTTCGATGCCGTGGAGCCAGTGCTGGGTGACGAGGGGGCCATTACGCCGGTGCCGGGCGGCATCGGCGGGGTTACCACGTCGGTCACTATGGCCCACGTGGTGCGGGCGGCCGAGCAGGCTGTAAACACCCCGTCTGCGAAGGAGGCCTAGTGGATATCGAGGAGCGCTTAAGCCGCGAGAACTGCGAGGGCTGCGCTACCAGCTGCAAGCTGTCGGCCCCGTCGTGCCCCTTCGGGCATTCGGCCGCCGCCGAGCGCCGCGAGGAACTGGCCGAGGCTGAGAGAGGTGCGCTTGCCGAAAGGCTTGCGCGCTGAGGCGGTGAGCAGCGGCCAGAAGTGCGGGGTTGTGGAATGATGGGACGCATCATTCTGCGCGAGAAGGAGCGATTGTGGCTATCCTGACCCCCACCGAGATCACCGACAACTACGCCAAGGCCTCCATTGCCAAGGCGGAGTCGCCCGCGTGGCGCCTCTTCGTGCTGGCGGTGGCCGCGGGTGTGCTCATCGGTCTGGGCGCGGTCACATCCTCCACGGCGGCCCATGCGCTGGAAAACGCCGGCATGGTGCGTCTGGTGTCGGGTCTCATCTTTCCCATCGGCCTCATGATGGTCATCCTTTTGGGGACCGAGCTGTTCACGGGCAACGCCCTCATGGTGACGGCGGCCATCTCCGGCAAGATCACCTGGGGCAAGCTGCTGCGCAACTGGGGCATCGTGTTTGCGGGCAACTTGGTGGGTGCGGTGGCCCTGGCGGCGCTCATGGCCTTTTTCGGCCAGCTGAACATTGGCGGGGGTGACTTGGCCGTCTACACCGCTAAGGTGGCCGCCACGAAGAATGGACTGCCCTGGATGAACGCCTTCGTGCTTGGTATCTTCTGCAACCTTATGGTGTGCATTGCCGTGTATCTGGCCAACACGGCTCAGGACACGGCGGGCAAGCTCCTTGCCATTTTCTTCCCCATCATGGGCTTCGTGCTGGCGGGCTTCGAGCACTGCGTGGCCGACATGTACTATGTGCCCGCGGGCATCTTCGCCTACTTGAACCCGGCCTATACGGGCATGATCGACGCGGCGGGCATCAACACGGCGCTCTTGACCTTCGGCGATTTCATCACCGCCAATCTCATCCCCGTTACCTTGGGAAATGTTGTGGGCGGCGTTTTGGTGGGCCTGGTCATGTACGCCTGCCACGGCACGAAAGCGAAATAGCGACCTTCCAGCCCCATTGCCAAGGTGCTGGCGCGTGGCAGTGATCGTGGCAGTGATTCGACTCGGTGATCCAAGTGATGTGACGTATGCGATGATCGCGAGGCTAGGGGTGCTCGACGTCTCTGCTCCGGCATCTTCCGAGTATTTTATGAGCAAATCCCGTGGGTTTTGCATCTTTCGTTTGGAGCGCTGGTCAAGGACGTGCTCAGTTCGTACTATAGGGCTATGGCAAATGGACTGACATATGCGCGCACCACTACGTCTCCCGAGGCCACCAAGCAGCTGGCCTCCACGCTGGCGCCTTACCTGCACCCCGGCGACGCCATTGTGCTCAACGGCGATTTGGGCGCAGGGAAAACGCAGTTCGTCCAAGGGGTGGCGGCGGCGCTGGGCGTGCGCTCGCCGGTTACTAGCCCCACTTTCAACATCTTGCTCGAGTACGGCGACGGGCGCCTGCCGGTGTACCATTACGACCTGTATCGTCTCGACGAGCGCTGGCAGCTGGAGGATATCGACTACTTCAGCGCCATCGACGGCTACGGGGACGGCGTGGCCTTTGTCGAATGGGCCGAGAAGTTCCCCGAGGACATGCCCTACGACTATCTGGAGATTACCATTACCGCCGACACTCAGGGCACGCGTCGCGTAGTGGCCCATTCCTATGGCAAGCGCAGCCGCGAGTTGCTGTGCGTCTGGGCGAACGATTCTAAATCGCGCTTGGGCAAGTGCCAGCTGTAGCCGCTCGTGCGGCCGTCCTTGCGCTATGATCATCTTTTGCAAATGATCTCCGCTGGTTGAAGCGGTTTGAGAGAGGGTACTTGTGCTGGGATCTTACATTCTTGCCTTTGATACGGCCAATGAAGTCATCGCCATCGGGCTGGGGCGGCTTGACGCCGCGTCGCGCACGGTGGAGCCTGTTGCCTCGGTGGAAGTGGAGGCGCGCCGTGCTTCGAACACGCAGCTGCTGCCGTCCATCGATAGGCTGTGCGCCCAGGCGGGCGTGACGCGTGAGGATCTGGTCTGCGTGGCCGTGGGGCGCGGGCCGGGATCGTTCACAGGGGTGCGCATTGCCATGGCCACGGCGAAGGGCATTGCCAGCGCGCTGGAAGTGGGCCTGGTGGGTGTTTCCTCTCTTGACGCGGTGGCCTGGGGCGCCTGGAGCGGCGGCGTGCGCGGCGAGCTGCTGGTGGTGGCCGATGCCATGCGTCGCGAGGTGTACCCGGTGCGGTTCGCCCTTGGCGAAGCGGGGGCCCTGCGCTTGAGTTCCGATCGGGTGGTGAAGGCGCAAGATTTCGCCGAAGAGCTCGTGCCCGGTGTGTCCCAGGAAAGCAAGCGAGCGGACGAGGGTTCCGCCGAGGAGGGCGCTTCGGTTGGCGAAGTTTCCACTGCGGCCGATGGTGCGCGTTCCAACGCGGGCGAAGGCGCGCTGCTCGTCACGGGCGACGCGCTGCGCAAATATGCCGACCTCTTCGCGCCGGCCGGCACGCTGCTGCCCGAGGAGCATTGGACGCCGACGGGCGTCGGCCTGCTCCTGGCGGTGCAGGCGGCCTGGCAGGCGGGGGAGTGCGATCCTTTCGATACGGCGCGCCATAATCCGGCCTTCGCGCTGCCGGTGTACACGCGCCTGTCCGATGCCGAAGAGAACGAGCGCGTGCGCCTGGCCAAGGCCGATGCGGCCCTGGCGGGCAAACGCGGCAGCAAGCACGTCACCATGAACGATACGGCCATTGCCAACGCGCGGGCCAATGGGGAAGGCATTGCCTACAAGCCCTTGGACGCGCGCCACGTGGGCGCCGTGGCGGCCTTGGAATCGCAGGTCATGGGATCGGATGCTTGGAGCGAGGCGCTGGTGGCCGATGAGCTAGGTCGAGCCGATCGTGTATGGTGGGCTGCTTACGCCGCCGATCCGAAGATGCCCCTGACGGCCGAGGCGCCGCTCGTGGGCTATGCTGGCGGCTGGGTAGTTGATGGCGACGTGCAAATTCTCAAAGTGGGCGTCGACCCGGCCTGGCGCCGTCACGGCATTGCCCGGGCGCTTCTGGCCCGGGTGGCCGACGATGCCCGCAACCTGGGAGCGCGCACCAGTTCTTTGGAAGTGCGCGCCGGCAACACGGGCGCCCAGGCGCTCTACGAGGCCCTGGGCTACCGCAGCCTGGGGAAGCGGCCGCGCTACTACTCCGATGGGGAGGACGCGGTCATCATGGAAGGGCCGTTACCCACCATCACGTTGGCCTCGGTGCCCAATGGCCCCGCGGCTGCAGAGGCCCCTGCCGCCACGGCACGCCCCCTCATCCTAGCCATCGAGTCGTCCTGCGACGAGACGGCGGCAGCCATTATCGACGGCGAGGGCACGCTGCTCTCGGATGTGGTGGCCTCCCAGGTTGATTTCCATGCGCGTTTCGGCGGCGTGGTGCCTGAAATTGCCAGCCGCAAGCACATCGAGGCCATCTGCGGCGTCTGCGACGACTGTCTGGAGCGCGCCGCGGCCGCGGCGGGCCTGCCGTCTTTGCGGTGGCGCGATCTGGACGCCGTGGCGGTCACCTATGCGCCCGGCCTGGTGGGGGCGCTTGTGGTGGGCGTGGCCTTCGCCAAAGGTGCCGCCTGGGGCGCCGATAAGCCCTTCATAGTAGTGAACCACCTGGAGGGACACCTCTACGCCAACAAGATCGGACTGCCCGATTTTGCGCCTCCGGCCGTGGTGTCGCTGGTATCCGGCGGCAACACCCTGCTGGTGTATATGGCCGACTGGGGCCGCTACCAGGTGCTGGGCGCCACCATCGACGATGCTGTGGGCGAGGCCTTCGACAAAGTGGCGAAGGCGCTCGGCCTGGGGTATCCCGGCGGCCCGGTTATCTCGAAGTTTGCCGCCGAGGGCAACCCGGACGCCATTCCCTTCCCTCGAGCCATGCTCCATTCGGGCGATTTGCGCTTCTCCCTTTCGGGGCTGAAGACCGCCGTGGTCACCTACATCAACGGCGAGCGCGAGGCGGGACGCCCCCTCAACGTGCCCGACATCTGTGCCAGTTTCGAGGCGGCCGTGGTGGAGGTGCAGGTGGCGAAGGCGCGCACGGCGCTGCAGGAGACGGAAGCGCCCACCTTCTGCCTGGGCGGTGGCGTGGCGGCCAACCCCATGTTGCGAGCGGCCTACGAGAAGATGTGCGCCGAAGAGGGTGTGCGCCTGGTCATGCCTCCTTTGGCCTCCTGCGGCGATAACGCCGGCATGATCGCCGAGGTGGCCCTCGACCGCTTCCGCGCCGGCAAGTTCTCGCCGCTGGACACTGATGCCCAGGCCCAGGGCGATTTAGAGCAGCCCTACTAGGAGTTTTCCTCATCTTAATACCGTCTTAATAGACCGCCGCCGACCTTAACGGCGCCTTTAGGCGCAACGGCGTAGGCTTCCTTTCAGCAGGTTCGTTTGCCCCCTGCGGGCACGGAGAAAGGAAGCAGTCATGACGGTGGTGACGGTCATTGTGGGCGCGCTCGGCGTGGCCGCCATGGGGTACCTGGCGGTGCTCCTTGTGGGAGGCGGTGAGCAGCGATGAGCGCCTCACTGGGAGCGGCTCTGTTCGAGGCAGCCGCCTTCGTGGCGCTGCTGACGGCCTGCGCTTTGCCGCTGTCGAGCTATGTGGTGAAGGCCATGGACGGCTGCCCGTCGCTGGCCCGTCGCGTGCTGGGTCCCGTGGAGCGGGGCTGCGCGCGATTGGTGGGAGCGTGGGATCAGGATTCCATGGGCCCGGGTCGCTATCTTGCGGGCGCTTTGGCGCTGACCGCCGTGGGCTTTATCGGACTGTTCGTGCTTCTGCTTTGCCAGGGGTTCCTGCCCTGCAACCCCGAAGAGCTGCCGGGGCTGCCGCCGGACACTGCTTTCAACCTGGCGGCCAGCTTCGCCACGAATACCGACTGGCAGCCCGTGGCTGGCGAATCCCATCTCAGCTATTTCTCCCAGGCTGTGGGTCTGACGGTGCAGAACTTCCTGTCTCCGGCCATTGGCCTGGCCGTGGCCTTTGCCCTTATGCGTGGTATGGCATCGCGTTTCGACGACGGGCTGGGAAATGTCTTTGTGGACGTCATCCGCGCGGTGCTCTATGTGCTGCTGCCCCTGGCGCTTGTCGGGGCCCTCGTCGGTGTGGCCCAGGGAACGCCCCAGACGCTGGCTCCCTATGAGACCGTCCAGCTAGTCGAGCCCGTGGCCGTGGATGCCGAGGGCACTGTGGTGGCTGCCGACGATCCTGCGGCCGTCCAGGAAGTGACGGAGGCCGTGGTGCCCCTGGGCCCCCAAGCCTCTCAAGTTTCCATCAAGCAGCTGGGCACCAACGGCGGTGGCTTCAATGGAGCGAACTCTGCCTCGGCCCTGGAAAATCCCACCCCGCTCACAAACCTGTTGCAAATGGCCGGCATTATGCTGCTGCCCTTGACCTTGGTCTTCTGCTTCGGACGCATGGTGGCCGATCGGCGCCAGGGACGGGCCCTCATGGTGGCCGTGCTGGTGCTCTTGGCGGCTGGCATTGCCGCGTTGACTGTGGCCGAGTTCGCCGGTACGGCCCAACTGACGGCTGATGGCGCCGTGTACACCGGCTCTCTGGGGCAGCCGGCCGGCAACATGGAGGGCAAGGAAAGCCGCATTGGGACGGCGGCCACCGCCCTGTGGACGGCGCTGACCACGGCGGCGGCTAGCGGATCGACCAACGGCTCGCTCGCAGGTCTTACGCCCCTGGGCCTCGTGGTGCCGCTCGTGTTCATGGGCCTGGGCGAAGTGGTGGGCGGCGGCATCGGCACGGGGCTTGCCAGCCTGCTCGGCTTCGTTGTGCTCACGGTGTTCGTGGCCAGCCTCATGGTGGGGCGCGCCCCGGAGTACCTGGGCAAGAAAATCGGGCCCGCCGAGATGCGCCTGGCGGTGATCATGGTCATTGCCCCGTCGTTGGTGATGCTGGCCGGGGCCGCGGTGCTTCTGCTGGTTCCCGAGGCTGCGTCCGGGGCCGGGGCGCCCGCACCCTTTGGCTTCGCGAACACGCTGTACGCTGCCGTGTCGGCGGGGGCCAACAACGGCTCGGCCTTGGGAGGCTTCGAGGCGAACACCCCCTGGGCCAATGGCGTACTCGGTATTGAGATGCTGGCTAGTCGCGTCATCGTGTTGGCTTGCACTGTGCTGCTGGCAGGGCGCTTCGCGGCCCGGGAGACTTCGGCGGCCCAGGTGGGTGCCTTGTCCACGGCAAGCCCGCTGTTCGTGGTGCTGCTTTTGGTGATTGTGGTGTTGGTGGGCGCCTTGACCCTGGTGCCGGCCCTGGCCCTGGGGCCGGTGGCCGAGGCCGTGCTGTAGAGGAGAATGCAATGAACCCCTTGATGAAGCGGGCCCTGGTCGATGCCGTGCGCAAGCTGGCGCCGAAGGCCCAGGCGGCCAATCCCGTCATGTTCATGGTGTACCTGTCGGCGCTGCTGACCAGCGTGCTGCTGGTGATGTCCTGGTTCGGTATTGCCGATGCCCCTTCTGGCTATATTGCCGCTATTTGCGCGGTGCTGTGGGCCACGGTGCTGTTCGGCAACTTCGCCGAGGCCCTAGCTGAGGGACGGGGAAAGGCCCAGGCCGACTCCTTGCGCGCCGCCAAGCGCGACGTGGAGGCACTGGTGCTGGCCGAGCGGGATCTGGCGGCCGCGGCGGCCGTCGAGGGGGAGGCTCAGGGTGCGCTTTTGCAAACGGCGGCGCAGTCGGTCAGCTCCTCGACGCTGGCGAAGGGCCAGCTGTACTTGGTGATGGCCGGGGAGCAGGTGCCGGCGGACGGCGAGATTGTCCTGGGGGCCGCTTCGGTGGATGAGAGCGCCATCACGGGCGAATCGGCCCCGGTGGTGCGCGAGTCCGGCGGCGACCGCTCGTCGCTCACCGGGGGCACCACGGTGCTCTCCGACTGGCTCGTGGCCCGCGTGACCGCCGAGGCCGGGCATAGCTTCCTTGACCAGATGATTGCCATGGTGGAATCTTCCGCCCGCGCGAAAACCCCCAACGAGCGTGCTCTGGAGCTGCTGCTCATTGCCCTGACGCTCGTGTTCCTGGCCGTGTCCTGGACGCTCTACGGCTTCGGCGCCTTCTCGGCGTCTACCCGAGGGGCGGCTAACCCGCTGGGGCTTACCTCGCTGGTGGCGCTGTTCGTGTGCCTGGCGCCTACTACCATCGGAGCGTTGCTCTCGGCCATCGGCATTGCCGGCATGAGCCGCCTGAACGAGGCGAACGTGCTGGCCACGAGCGGCCGTGCGGTGGAAGCGGCCGGGGATGTGGACGTGCTGCTGCTTGACAAGACCGGCACCATCACGCTGGGCAATCGCCAGGCCGCGGCCTTTATTCCCGTAGATGGCGTCGACGAGCGCACCTTGGCCGATGCGGCCCAGCTGGCCAGCTTGGCCGACGAGACCCCCGAGGGTCGCAGCGTGGTGGTGCTTGCCAAGGAGCGCTTCGGCATTCGCGAGCGCACTTTGACGGGCGCTGGGTTCACCGTGGTGCCCTTCACGGCCGCCACGCGCATGAGCGGTGTGGACTTCGACGGCCACGAGATTCGCAAGGGCGCCGCCGATGCCGTGCGCGCCTATGTGGAGGGGCGCGGGGGCACCTACAGTGCCCAGTGCGCTTCCGTGGCCGATCAGGTGGCCCGCGAAGGGGGCACTCCTTTGGTGGTGGCTCGCGATGGGCGCGTGCTGGGGGTCATCCACCTGAAGGACATCATCAAGTCCGGCATTCGCGAGAACTTCGCCGACTTGCACGCCATGGGCATCAAGACGGTTATGGTCACGGGCGACAACCCGCTGACGGCGGCGGCCATCGCCGCCGAGGCGGGCCTGGACGACTTCATCGCCGAGGCCACGCCCGAGGCCAAGCTTGAGGCCATCCGCCGCTACCAGGCCGAGGGACACCTGGTGGCCATGACCGGTGACGGCACCAACGACGCCCCCGCCCTGGCTCAGGCCGATGTGGCCGTGGCCATGAACAGCGGCACCCAGGCGGCCAAAGAGGCCGGTAACATGGTGGATCTGGACTCGTCGCCCACGAAGCTCATTGAGATTGTGCGCATTGGCAAGCAGATGCTCATGACCCGCGGCAGCCTGACAACCTTCTCCATTGCCAATGATCTGGCCAAGTACTTCGCCGTGATTCCGGCGTTGCTGGTGCCGCTCTACCCCGGACTCGAGGTGCTCAACGTCATGCATTTGGCCTCGCCGGCCTCGGCCATGCTGGCGGCGGTCATGTACAACGCGCTCATTATTGTGGCGCTCATCCCGCTGGCCCTGCGCGGCGTGAAGTATCGCGAGGGTACGCCCGCCACGCTGCTGGCGCACAACCTGGCGGTGTACGGGCTGGGCGGCGTGGCGGTGCCCTTTGTGGCTATCAAGGTGCTCGATGTGGCCCTGACGGCCTTGGGCGTGGCTTAGGCGCGTGTCGGACAACGATAGGAAGGGACTCATAATGAAGACGGGTACAATGGGGCGGAGTATCAGGAGCGCCGTGGCGCTGTTTTTGGCAGCGACCTTGGCCTTGGGGGTGCTCTACCCGCTGGTGGTGTGCGGCGTGGCCCAGGCGGCTTTTCCGTGGCAGGCAAACGGCTCGATCATCGAAGTGGATGGCGTGAAGTACGGGAGCGCTCTGGTGGGGCAGTCCTACACGGGCATGGACCATCTATGGGGGCGCCCCACGAAGGCCGACGCGCGCACGTTCGCCACGAAGAGCGGCGAGCCGCTTATGTGGTATGGCCCGGAAAACTTGAGTCCGGCCAGCGAGGAGTTCGGTGCGGTGGTGCAAGAGCGAGTGGAAGCCGTGCGCGCTGCTCATCCTGATCAGGGCACGAACCCTGTTCCCAGCGAGCTGGTTACCGCCTCGGGCTCGGGCTTCGATCCGCATATCTCGCCGGCGGCGGCCGAGTATCAGGTGGGTCGCATTGCCAAGGCCAAGGGCATGGACGAGGAAGAAGTGCGCGCCATAATCCGCCAATGCACCGACCGGCCGCTGCTGGGCGTTATCGGCGAGGCGCGCGTTAACGTGCTGGAGGTCAACCTCATGCTCGACGGCGTGCTAAAGACGGCGATCAATCGTTGATCGGGCGACACCGAGCAAGCGAAGCCCCATGATAGGATGACCGATATCCTAAGAATTAACGATGGGAGAGGAGGCTTCGGTGCCCAGCCTAAACGACTCTGAGAAACGGCGCGATCCCGAGGCCATCCTCAAGCGCATTCATGAGGACGAAGAGGCCGACGAGGGCGCAGCCGGCCGGGGGCGTCTGAAGGTGTTCTTCGGCTATGCTGCCGGGGTGGGCAAGACCTACGCCATGCTGGAGGAGGCCCACCGTGTCCAGGATGAGGGCGTCGATGTGGTGGTGGGCTACGTGGAGCCCCATACCCGTGCCGATACCTTGGCCCTGCTGGAGGGGTTGGTATCCCTGCCGGTGCAGACGGTCGAGCATCGCGGCGTGTCGCTGCGCGAATTCGACCTCGACGGCGCCCTGGCCCGCAAGCCCCAGGTGGTGATTGTGGACGAGCTGGCCCATACCAACGCGCCGGGGTGCCGCCACCGCAAGCGCTATCAGGATGTGGAAGAGCTTCTGCGGGCCGGCATCGACGTGTACACCACGGTCAACGTGCAGCATCTGGAGGGCGTGAACGACCGAGTGGCGGCCGTCACCTCGGTGGCCGTGGCCGAGCGCGTGCCGGACCGGTTGTTCGACGCGGCCGATTCCGTCGAACTGGTGGACTTGGAGCCGGCCGAGCTCATCGCACGTTTGCGGGCCGGCAAGGTGTATGCGCCCGAGCGCGTGGGCTGGGCCCTCGATCACTTCTTTTCCCGTTCGAATTTGGGTGCGTTGCGCGAAATTGCCCTGCGTCGTGCCGCCGACCGTCTGGAACGCGACCGCCGCCAGAGCCGCGAGCCCCAGGCCGCTGGTGGCGAGGACGTGCTGGTGGTGCTTGCGGGCAGCGGTGTCCAGACCCGTGCGGTGCGCATGGCCGCCTCCATGGCCGAGGCAGCCGGAGGCGCCCTCGCGGCCCTGGTGGTAGAGGCCGAGGCCGAGGGAGGGGCTGTTGCGCCGATGCCTGCCGCCGTGAAGGAAGCCCTCGATCTGGCGGAACAGCTGGGCGCCCGCGTGGTGACGCTTTCGGGGGACGATCCCGTGCAGCCGGCGGCGCTCTATGCCGCCTCAGCCGGCGTACGCCAGATTGTGGCTCCGGCGGCCCCGCTGCGCAGTGGCTTGCTCGGTCGTCGGGATTTAGCGTCGCGTCTGCGCCGCGCGGCTCCCGAAGCGGTGGTCACGGCAGTGCCGGCTCTCGATGCGCCCAGTGTGCTGGAGCGAACGGGCCCCACCGCGGTCTTTCGTCCCACGGCGGCCGACGCCGTGCGCGCCGTGGCGGCGGTGGCCCTGGCCTCGGCCATCAGCGAGGTGGCGTGGCTAGTCAGCCCGGCCACGTCGGTTATTCTCATGGTGTATCTCTTGGTGTCGCTGCTCTTGGCGACGCGGGCCGACGGGTTTCTCTATCCTGTGCTGGCAGCCCTGGGCAGCGTGGTGGCTTACAACTTCTTCTTCACCGCCCCGCGCTTCACCTTTCATGCCTACGGGCTCTCCGCTCCAGTTATTTTCGCTTTTCTGCTGGTGGGCACGCTCGTGGCCTCGTCGTTGGCGCTGCGATTGAAGCGGCAGGCGGCCCAGGCGGCGCGTCGCTCCTACCGTACCGAGGTGCTTTTTGAAAGCGCGCGCATGCTGCAGGCGGCGCAGAGTTTGGCCGCGTGTCTAGAGACGGCGGCCTCCCAGGTGGTGAAGATTCTCGATCGTCCCGTGGTGGTGTACGAGGCGGACCCCCTGGCCCCGGGCGGCTTGCGTCCGCCGCGGCTCTTCGACAACGGCCAGGGGCGCCTGACCCCCAGCGAGGGTGCGCTGCTGACGGCGCCTGACGAGGCTGCTGTGGCGGCCTGGGTGGCCTCCAACGGTGAGGCGGCCGGGGCGGGCACTGACACGCTGCGCGAGGCACGCTGCCTCTATCTGCCCGTGAGCACCCAAGATACGGTGTGGGGCGTGATAGGCGTGGTAGTGGACCCCCAGGACAGAGAGGCCCCCGACGCCTTCGAGCGCAATTTGCTCACGGCGCTTCTGGACGAGTGCGGCCGGGCGGCTGAGCGCTTGGTTTTGGCGCGCCGCCATCGGGATCTGGCAGTGAAGGCCGAGAAGGAGGAGCTGCGCTCCAACTTGCTGCGGTCCATTTCCCACGACTTGCGTACGCCGCTGACGAGCATTTCGGGTGATGCGGACATGCTGGTGGCCGATGAAGGCGCGCTCAGCGCCGAGCAGCGCCAGCGGCTTGCGGCCGACATAGCGGAAGACGCCCGCTGGCTCATCGGCTTGGTGGAGAATTTGCTGTCGGTGACGCGCTTGGACGAGGGCGGGGTGACGGTACACCAGGAGCCCGAGTTGGTGGCCGAGGTGGTGGACGAGGCTCTGCGCCACGTCAGCCGCCGCGCTGCCGACCATCAGATAACGGTTAGGATTGAAGACGATATGCTGCTGGCCTCCATGGATGCGCGGCTCATGGTGCAGGTGCTGGTAAACCTGGTCAACAACGCCATCGCCTATACGCCAGTTGACTCCTCCATCGAGGTGGCGGCCTGGCAGGAGGGGGATCGGGTGCGCCTGAGTGTCTCCGACAACGGCCCAGGCATTGCCAACAGCGACAAGGGTCGCGTGTTCGACCTGTTCTACCATGGCGCAGCGTCGGCGGTACCGCGACGTGGCCAGGATGGGGGGCGCGAGGCCGCGTTGCCCGACGGGTTGGCGCGGCCGGCGAGCGAGGGGGGAGACGCGCGCCGCGGCATGGGCTTGGGGCTGGCGCTTTGCCGCTCTATTGTGAGGGCCCACGGGAGCGATATCGTGCTGACGGATGCCATTCCCCAGGGCTGCGTGTTCTCGTTTGATGTGGCGGCGGCCGCGGTGCCGTCCTTAGAAGGTGAGGTGGATGATGGCGACGGCCGATGAGGGCGTGATCCTGGTAGTGGAGGACGACGGCGCGGTGCGCAACCTGGTGGCCACGGCTTTGGATGTGCACGGCTATCGCCACCGCGAAGCGGCCTCGGCCACGGCGGCCCTGCTCGATCTGACCAGCTCCACTGATATCAACCTGGTCATTCTTGATTTGGGGCTGCCCGATCGCGACGGTGTGGAGGTCATTGAGGCGCTGCGCGGGTGGTCGCGCATGCCCGTGATTGTGCTGTCGGCCCGCCAAGAGGACGCCGACAAGGTGGCGGCTCTCGACGCCGGTGCCGACGACTATTTGACCAAGCCCTTCTCGGTGGAAGAGCTACTGGCCCGCGTGCGTGTGGCGCTGCGGCGCTTGGCCTACGACAGTCCGGCAACGCCGACGGAGGCGGCGATCTACCGCAATGGCGAGCTGCTCATCGACTTCGGCGCCGGCGTGGCCACGCGGGGTGGGGAAGAGCTGCACCTGACGCCCATCGAGTACAAGTTGCTGGCGCTGCTGGCGCGCAACACCGGGAAGGTGCTCACGCACAACTACATTCTCAAAGAAGTGTGGGGTGAGGCCGTGGCCTCCGATCTGCCCAGCCTGCGCGTGTTCATGGCCACCCTGCGCAAGAAAATCGAGCCCGATCCCGCCAACCCCCGCTACCTGCAAACCCACGTAGGCATTGGCTATCGCATGCTGCGGGTGGAGGAGGCGGCTCGCCTCTGATATGCTTTCACTCAGACAAACGATTCTAAGGAGGAATCCCATGACCTTTTCTGCTGACACCTGGCAGGCCCGCGCGGCGATGTGCGAGCTTCTGGCTCTTTCGTTCCGTTATCCCGAAGACACCACGTTGGCCGATGCGGTGGCCTCGGGCGAGTGGGGCGAGGCAGCCGACGAGATTGCCGGCGCGCTGGACATCAACTGGACAGCCGCTGCCGCCCCCGGGGCTGCCGAGGCGGCCTCGTTGCCCGATTCGGCCGAGCTGCAGAAGGACTTGCGTGCCGAAGCCACGCGCCTGTTCGTGGGCGCGCCCAAGCCGGTGTGCAGCCCCTACGAGGGCGTCTGGCGTGCCGAGGCCGACGGCGTGCAGCCGCTGCTGTTCGTGAACCCGCACTCCATGGCCGTGGAGCGCTTCTGCAAGAGCTGCGGTCTGGGTCGCCCCGAGGGCACCAACGAGCCGCTCGATGCCGTGTGGACCGAGCTTGAGCTGCTGGAGTACCTGGCCCTGCGTGCGGCCGCCGATGCCATGGACGCGGAAGCCGAGGCCGATGTGGAAGCTGGCGGGGATGGCGCCCCCACCGAGGAGCAGGCCGAGCAGTATGAGGAAATCGGCGACGATCTGGACACCTTCGACGAGGGCGAGGAGCCCGGCGACGTGGTGGCCTCGGCCGACCTGCCCGGAGGCAGCCCCGAGGCGGCTTGGGACGAGTTTGTGGCCGAGCACGCCCGTCAGTGGATGCCC
>CAJUFS010000054.1 GCA_910585575.1 uncultured Adlercreutzia sp.
TCGAATTCCATCCTCAGTATCCGGTTGTCAAGGTTCCGCGGGAGCCTTCCCGCCCACGCCGTCGCTTGCGGCGCGAGGAAGTACTTTACGCTAGTTCCGAAGGCTTGTCAACAACTTTTTTCAGAAACTTGAAAACTTTTTGTTGAGGCCTTGAGACCAAGGAAAGTTTCGCTCTCGGTATTCCTGGTGGCTTTCGCCGTTTGATCCAAGGTTTGAGTGCCGCGCCCTTCCGAAGCGCAAGAAGTTATATTAGTCATCCCCTAGGGCCAAGGCAAGAACTATTTTGCCCTTCACAAAATGACGACAACTGCTCATTCTGGGCAGAAAGAACATGCGGGAGAGCAGCTTCTTACTTTTATATATAGATAGTACGTCAACAAGTAACGAGGGGGCGATACCGGAGCCCTTCTTCCCCTAGGCGCGGGTGTGAGCCTCCACTTTGTCCATGATCTCCTTGCGCGAGGTGACTTCGAGCTTGGAATGGATATTGCGAATATGCGCGCGGGCCGTATGCACCGAGATAATAAGCTCGTCGGCAATCTGCTGGGCGGTGTAGCCCTTGGCCAACATGAGCAGCACTTCGGTCTCGCGTTTCGAGAGCGCGCCCTCCTGGGCCACCTGCCGGCACGCCTCGCGAAACACCTGGCGCTTCGCCTCCTCCTGGCGGTGCAGGGCGGCCTCTTGTCCCTCGTCGTCCTCTTCGACGGGCAAGAGCAAATCGCGCAGGCGGGACTCGGGGAATACGAACACCGTTACCACCAGCGAAGCCACGGCCAGCAGGCAGTTAAGCGTGTAGAACTGCATGGTGGTGGGCTGCAGCAGCGCCAGCACAAGGGCAGCAATGTTGCCCAGCGCAAGCCCGGCCGACAGCGAGGCTGTACAAAAGCAGAACACTTTGACGGAGTTGCCCTTCATCTGGAAAGCCAGATACGCCCCCATGGCCCATACGAACAGATCAAACGCGTAGCCGGCAAAATCGATGCCCACGGCGGCAACTACCGGCTGCTCCGACAGAAAGGGAATGGCCAGCTGCGGCAGAACGAACGCGATAGCCAGGGGGTAGAAAATGCGACCGAACGATGTGCTGGCGGGCATGCACAGGTTGATGCCAATGAAGGCGATCATCAGCACGATGAGGGCCAGCATGACGTAGCTCATGCAGAGCACCCAATCAGCCGCGGGCAGGGAGGCCAGCAAGTAACCCTTGGTCACCGCCTGGGAAAGAGAGTAGACGAAGATAGCGAGCAGCAGGCTGCTGAAGCGCTTCGGCAGCCGCGTGCGCGTTTCCATAACCGCCCGCTCGGACGGCAGGTCGATGCGCACTGCAAGGCACAGCGCCGACAGAGCCGGCAGCAGCACGAACAGGGTCGAGCCGATAAAGAACGAGTAGCCCTCCACGATAAAGTAGACGGCGATAGCGAACAGCGCGCACAGGCTAATGCTCTTAAAGGACTTGCGGGGCGACACGAGCCCCAGCACCGTGCCGCTGCGCACCAGCATGAACGAGGTGCCCGCGCCCGCCAGAACGCACCCGAGGGCGAAGAGGATCAGGTTGCCACGGTTGTCGCCGCCCTCGGCAATCATCAGCCCCGTGCCAACGCAGCCGAGCACCGCACCCACCAGCAGGAAGCGGCGAGACAAAACGAAATCGCCCCAGCGGGGCATCGCCGCGTTGATGGCCAGAAGCGTGCACACCGAGGCCAGCAGGTGCGCGGTAAAAAAGTACATGATGTAGCTGCCCGAATCCTCCAGCGTCAGCCAGATGGATCCGGAAAACGCCACCAGGTTCCATGCGAACCAGAAGGCGAAACCCAAGTAGGGCAAACCGGGCAGCTGCACGCTTGCCCGCTCGCACAGATCAGCCCAAAAGGCCCGAACTTCCGTCAACGCAGCTCCCCCTCACGCTTCTCCTCGTTCCCTTGATTATAGAGGGTAACGCGCCATTGGGCATTTCAAAGCCATCGAATTTACCTGGGGAAATAAAAAATAGCCACCTAATTGACTAGGGCGAATAGGCATCTTTTGACGATGCTTTTCACGAAATAGTCCTCCCTTGGCAATAGCTGCGCCCCGCTCCCCCGCCGTACCGTAGGGACATCCGAAAGAGCGGCCGTGCCAACGGCCACGATGCCGAAGAGGGGGAGGTCCATGGAGCCCATTACCACCGCCGATGCCGAGACGCTGGCGCAGGACTGCCGTCTGCGCGCCTGCTACTACCAGTTCCTCGCACGGCTGTTCTACGAAGAGCTGACCGACGAGCTCATCGACGAGTTCGTCGCCACGCAGCGCATTTTGCCGCTGGAGGACAACGCCGCTGAAGACGAGCGCGCCTTCGCCCAGGGGTCGAACCGCATGCTCAAGTACCTGCAGCGAAAGACGCCGGACACGCTGACCCAGACACGCTGCGACTTTGCCCACACGTTCTTAGGGGCCGGCTCGTTTACCAAGGTGCCCGTTTCCCCCTTTGAGAGCGTGTACGCCAATGACGGGCGCCTCATCATGCAGGGCGCGCGCGACACCGCCTGCGCCTTGTACGCCGCCGAGGGCCTTGAGGTGCAGGACGCGTACAACATGCCCGAGGATCACGTGAGCTTCGAGTTCCAGTACATGGCGCTGCTGCTGAACCGCCAGGCCGAGGCCCTGGAGGAAGTCGCCGCGTCTCACGGCGATAAGGCTGCCGACCGTGCCGCCGCCTACGAGCTGCGGGCGAAGAACTTCTTCGCCGACCATCTTGCCCCCTGGGTGCCGATGTTCTGCGAAGAGGCCACGGAACTTGTCAGCACGGCCTTTTACCGCGGACTGCTGCAAACCACTGCGGCCTGGATGGCGCTGGAGTGCACCGCCTACGGGCTGGACGGCGTCGCCGCCCAGCGGGAAGTGCGCGACCGCGCCCACGAGGCCCACGCTGCGGCCGAGGCCAACACCGCGCTGCTCCACGGCCCGCTGAAGGAGGTGGCCTAAATGTCCGAGACCGCTGCCATTCCCGGCGCTCCGTCCGAAGCGGCCATCGCCCCTGCTGCGGCTCCCACCGCCTCCGCGATCCAAGCCGCGCTTCTTCGCGAGCCGGCCAAGCGCGAGCTGTATCTGGCCGCCCTGACCTTTACGAGCAAGCAGCCCGAGCCCGCAGGGCGCTTCGCCATCGAAGAGGCCATCGATGCCCAGCCTCAGCGCTCGGCCTTCTTCCAGCCGGCCGGCGCCCTGGTAGATGCGCTCGTGTCTTTCGGCGCCCTTGACGAACAGCTGCCCGAGGCCGAATTCGACGAGGACACCGAAGAGACCTTCGTGGACATGGCCCGCGCCACCTACACGCTGACCGAAGCGGGGGCGGAGGCCCTGGAGGCCCTCTCCCCTGCCCTGCGCCTCGATGCCCTGCTGGAACGCGAGGCGGGGCGCAAAGAGGGCTTCTTGACCCTCATGGACTTCTGCGCCGGCAAAGCACGCACGCGCCGCGAGATCGATGAGCTGCTGAACGCCGCCTGCGCTGCCGAGAAGAACGAGCGCCACGTGGCCGGCATGGCGCTGTACCCCAGCTACTACGTCGACTGCCTGGAGAAAGCGGGCGCGTTGACGTGGCAAAACGGTTGGACGACAACGGAGGAGGCCCGTGCCTACCTCGCTGTCTTTCAATAGAGAACCAACGGAGAAGAGAGAACAAAGGAGGAGAACATGGATCAGGCAGTAATGTCTCGCCGCGGCTTTACGAAGCTGGCCGCGCTGACCGGCGCCGGTGCCGCCCTGGGCGCCACGCTGGGCAGCGGCAACCTGGTGCAGACCGCTGAAGCCAAAACATCCACCGAGGGCACCGTCAAGGTGAAAACCCTCTGCCGCGCCTGCGTAGCCCGCTGCGCCGTCATCGCCACCGTGGAAAACGGGCGCGTCGTGAAGCTGGAAGGCAACACCGAGGACGGCACCACCCATGGCGGCCTGTGCGCCAAGGGCCTGGCCGGCATTCAGGCGCTATACAACCCCAACCGCAACAAGTACCCCATGCGTCGCGTGGGCGAGCGCGGCGGCAACCAGTGGGAGCGCATTAGCTGGGAAGAGGCCATCGACGAGATTGCCACGAAGCTGTGGGAGGCCAAGCAGCAGTACGGCCCCGAGTCCATCTTCATGTCCACGGGCGGCGGCGGCAACCCGCAGTTCTGGTCGGTGAACCGCTTCGCGGCCGCCATCCAGTCGCCCAACACCTTCGAGCCGGGCTGCGCGCAGTGCTATCTGCCCCGCATGGTGTCCTACAAGCTGATGTACGGCGGCGACTTCATGACGGGCAACTGCTCGATGGCCGACTCGAACTGCTTCGAGATGTACAACCCCGACGTGAATATCGACGCCGTGGTGGTATGGGCTGCCCAGCCCGCCGCCGACACCCCTCCGGGCGGTGGCCGTGTCATGGCCGATCGTCGCGCCGCCGGCTGCAAGACCGTGGTTGTCGACCCCCGCTTCACCGTGGATGCCGCCCGCGCCGACGTGTGGCTGCCCATTCGCTCGGGCACCGACGTGGCCATGGAGCTGTGCTGGGTGAAGTACATGATCGAGAAAGAGGGCTACAACAAGGACTTCTGCCTGAAGTGGACGAACCTGCCCTATCTGGTAGACCCGGACACCGGCATCCCCGTGCGCGCCGTGGACCTGGGCCTCGTAAGCGAAGAGGACAACGAAGCCCAGATTCAGGCCACGGCCGCCGATACGCTGACGGGCCACACCACCGCAGCCAACAACGATAACCCGGCCCTCGGCTACTTCGGCATCCCCTACTTCGTCATCTGGGACAAGAAGACCAATGGTCCCGTGGCCGTGCCCTTCCCCAAGAGCGAGGAAGAGCTCAACGACTTCTTCGACAACCAGGTGGAGGCCGAGCTGTTCAACGACGCCGGCTACACCATCAAGGGCAAAAGCGGCTACAAGACCGCTTTCCAGCTGACCAAAGAGCGCGCCGACGAGTGGACCTACGAGAAGACCGCTGAGATTACCTGGTGCGACGCAGCCGACATCGAGGCGGCCATCGATATCTTCTGCGAGGCGGAAACCGCCGGCATCATCGGCGGCGTGGCCACCGACCAGAACCCGCAGTCGGGCCAGACCTCGGCCGGCTACGCCCTGCTCTCGCTGCTGAACGGCGACGTGGAGAAGCCCGGCGCCCTTTTGCAGCGCTTCCCGAAGCCGAACATGGCCGACGAGTTGGGCGGCATGTACGGCCTGGTGAGCGCCGAAATGGAATCGAAGCGCCTGGGCTACAGCGAGCACCGCGGCATCGGCCAGTGGGCCATGTCGGTCATCCCCTACGTCTTCGACGCCATCGAGACGGGCAAGCCCTACAAGCCCCGCATTTGGCTGGAGCGATCGGGCAACAAGCTGCAGAACCTGGCCGAGACCGAGCGCTGCTACGAGGCCATGAAGGAGCTGGATCTCATCGTGCATATGTACATGTACCCCACCTCCTTCACCATCGAGGGCGCCGACTACGTGCTGCCCATCATCGAGTGGCTCGAGTCCAACCAGCCTATCCAGATTCTGAACAAGGTGTTCGCCCGCCAGGAATGCACGCACCTGTTCGAAGGCCGCAACGAGGCCATGATCTGGTCGGATCTGGCGAAGCGCATGATGGAGCTGGGTGACGAGGACTGCCGCGAGGCCATCTACGATACTAAGGGCATGGTGGCCGCAGCCGGCGGCATCCCGATGCCCCTGACCGACGAGGATGAGCGCAACGCCCACGTGGCCGGCTTGGATATGACCTGGGACGAGTTCTGCGAGGCCGCGCCTTTCGAGTTCACCAGCTGGGAAGACTGGCACACCTACTATTACTACCTGCAGCAAGATGCCTGCGGCTATCTGACCGGCTTCGGCACTGCTTCAGGCAAGTGCGAGCCGTACTCGGAGGGCTACATCACCCTGGGCCTTTCCGCGTCGCCTTGGGCTATGCACCCCGAGGTGTTCGTCGACAACCCCGTCGAGAACCCCAACGCCGCCAACAGCCTGGTGAAGTACGGCTACGACCCGCTGCCCTACTACGAGGAGCCCGAGGAGTCGCCGCTCACGGACACCGAGTATCCCCTGGTCATGTCAAACGGACGCCTGCCCATGTACCACCACGGCACCCTGCGCAACGTCCCCTATCTGCGCGAGATCTATCCCGTGCCCGAGGTGTGGGTGTACCCCGACGACGCCGCGAAGTACGGCGTGGAAGACGGCCAGTGGGCCTGGATCCGCTCGCGCCGCGGCGAGATTCGCGGCAAGGTGCGCGTGACCAAGGGCGTGCGCCCCGGCGAGGTGTACATGGAGCGCTTCTGGCTGCCCGAGTTCCTCGACCAAGAGGGCAAGCGCGACCAGTCCTGGCGCGCCGTGACGGTGAACCGCCTGTCCAACAGCCACGGCCGCCTGTCCGACGTGAACGGCACCTACACCCTGCGTTCCTACCAGGTTTCCATCGCGCCGGCCGACGGCGCTCCCGAGGGCATTTGGATGGAGCCCGAGGACTTCAAGCCCTGGATGCCCGAATACAGCGATCCCACGGAGGTGATTCAGACATGCGTAACGCTCTCGTAGTCGATCTCGATCGATGCTCCGGCTGCTTCAGCTGCGAGGTGGCCTGCAAAATGGAGAACGGCATTGCCCTGGGCTCCTATTACAACAAGGTGCTTACCGTCGGACCTTTCGGCGAGTTCCCCAAGCTCTCCCAGTACTTCCTTCCCGTCGCCTGCCAGCAGTGCGAGGACGCGCCCTGCGTGAGCGTCTGCCCCACCGGCGCCTCCTATCGCGACCCCGACACCAATATCGTCTTGGTGGACAAGTCGAAGTGCATTGGCTGCAAGTACTGCATGATGGCGTGCCCCTACGGCGTACGCTCGTGGAACGGCGAGGAGAAGTGCGTCGAGAAGTGCACCCTGTGCGGCCATTTGACGGCCAACGGCGACCTGCCCGCCTGCGTGCACAACTGCCCTGGCGGCGCCCGCTTCTACGGCGATTTGGACGATCCCTCGTCCGACGCCTCCCAGGCGGTTGCCGCTGCCGACCCGGCGGCCGTGCACCGTTTGACCGACGTGGGCAACGCGCCGGCTACCTGTTACATCCTGTCGGATCACTATGCCGAGTGGCAGGAGTCTTCCACCCTGCAGGGCAGTGGCCGCTATCTGCAGAAGGAGGGCGAGTAATCCATGGAAACCCAATGGTCCCTGGTTTTGTTCACCGTGCTCACCGGCGCCGCCGGCTGGACACTTGGCTGCGTGGCCGTCGATGAGTTCATTCGCAAGACCAAAAACGACACGAACTTCGTGGCCGCCATCGTGGCAATTGTCATGGCGGCTCTGGGCGGCATCGCCTCGGTGACGCACCTGTCGCACCCCGAGAACATGCTGGCCGCCCTGAACCATCCCACCAGCGGCATCTTCACCGAGGCGCTGCTGGTAGGCCTGACGGCCCTGTTCGCCCTGGTGTACCTGGTGGTGCTGAAGCGCGGCGCGGGCGATGCGGCCCGCAAGATCTTCGCCGTGCTAGCTGCCCTGTTCGGCATCGTGCTGGCCTTCGCCGCCGGCGCCTCGTACATGATGTCGGCCCAGCTGATGTGGAACACGCCGCTGCTGCCCCTGGCCTATGGCGGCACGGCCATGCCCCTGGGCGTTGCCGTCTACCTGATCATCGCCCAGGCCCGTGGCGAGCAGGAGCTGAAGACCTTCCGCTTGCTGCTGGTTGTTGGTGGCGCCGTGGCGGCCATCACCGGTCTGTTCTACGGCATGGCCACTGGCGCGGCCGCTCACGAGCCGCTGCTGCTGTGGGGGTTGGTGGTGATCATCGGCGGTGTGGCGCCGGCCCTGTGTGGCTGGTTCGCCAGCAAGCAGCCGGCCAGCGCCCTGGTGCTGTACGTGGTGGCCACCGTGGCCGCCTTCATCGGATGCGCCGCCCTGCGCTGCGTGATGTGGGCCACCTCTACCGTGGTGAACAACTTCTTCGGCATGCTGTAGCCCTCTATTTCGGCCGCCGTCATCCCCTCCTGACGGCGGCCTTTCTATCTAACGAGAACGCGAAGGAAGACGAGGTAACGCGATGGAACGACGAGATTTCTGCCTGGGCGCCATCGCCGCCGTGGGGCTCGTGGCCGTCGGCGGCACGGCCCGTGCCACGGCTGCCGAAGCCCCTTTGCTGCGACCGCCGGGAGGCTTCGACGAGGAAACTCTGGTGGGCAGCTGCGTGCGCTGCGACCGCTGTCGAAGCGTCTGCCCCCGTCACTGCATCGCCCTGGGCACGCTGGAGGACGGCTGGCTCAACACGGAAACCCCGATCCTCGACTTCAGCCGCGGCTACTGCGATTTTTGCGCCGATGACCCCGCCGGCCCCCGGTGCATTCGCGTATGCCCCACAGGCGCCCTGCGCGGCGGCGTGCCCGGCGCGGCCGTCCTCGGCTGCGCCGTTGTGGACGAAAGCCTGTGCGTCAATTGCTACAAGTGCGTTCCCGCCTGCGAGTACGAGGCATTGAGCTGGGACGAAGCCGCTCAGCTGCCCGTGGTGGACACCCAAGCCTGCAACGGCTGCGGTGCCTGCGAGTACGTATGTCCCTCGGCCAGCTTCGGCTACTACGACGGCTCCACCCGCCGCGCTATCGCCGTCGAGAGAGGAGGCGCGCAATGACCCGTCAGCGCTGGCGCACGCTCTGCGTCCTTCTCGTAGTGATCGCCCTGCCCGTAGCGGGACTGCTCTTCCCCCTCGGCACGGGCACTCTTTCCGCCCTCGGCATCGACTCCGTTGCGGCCCTCTGCCCCGTAGGCGCCCTTGAGGCCATGCTCGGGGCGAAATCAGTTGTGCTCCACGGGATCGTCTGCCTGGGCGTAACCGTGCTTCTCGTGATAGCCCTGGGCAAAGTGCTATGCGCCTGGGCCTGTCCTGTCCCCTGGCTTCAGAAGTTCTTCCGCGGCAAGAAGGACGCTGGAGCCGCGCGCGCCCACGATGAGCAGGGTGCACGCGAAGGGCACGGTGCGAGCGGAACGCTGCCTGCGAAGGGCATCGCGGCGGTCGCAGGCCCTGGGCAGGCGTGCGCCGGCGGCTGCCAGAGCTGCGGCGCCCACCGGGGAAGCTCCCGGGCCGACGCGTCCGCGCCCCTGCCCTCTGCCGGGGGCAAGCGAGACGGGCTTCAGATCGACGGGCGCCACGTGGTGCTGGCCGGCGCTTTGGGCTCGAGCGCGCTCTTCGGCTTCCCCGTCTTCTGCCTTGTGTGCCCCATCGGACTCACCTTCGCCACGCTCATTGGGCTGTGGCAGCTGTTCTCGCTGAACGAGACCAGCTGGGGGCTCGTGCTCTTCCCCCTCATTCTTCTTCTCGAAGTGACCGTGTTGCGGAAATGGTGCACGAAGATCTGTCCTGTCAGCGCGCTGCTCTCGCTCGTCGCCTCGGCCAATCGCCTTTTCCGCCCCTCGGTGGCAAAAGAGGCATGCCTGCGCGAGCGGGGCATCGACTGCACGGTATGCGTTGACGTTTGCCCCGAGCAGGTGGATCCTCACAGCTCGCTCATTCCCGAGTGCTCGAAATGCGGGCAGTGCGCCGACGCCTGCCCCGCCCACGCCATTTCGTTTCCCGTTTGGCGTCCGCGAGGCTCATCGACGACCGAGCCAATAGGTGACGATCTTTGGGACGAGCCAGTGCGGGACTAGCGCACCACGAAAAACGGCCGCGGCGTGAATGCCGCGGCCGTTACTTTTTTTGCCTGGCGCTAAAGCCGGCGCCTACACCAGCTTGACGAACTTGCGCTTGCCCACCTGGATGACCGCGCCCTCCAGCAGCGACGGCTCAACGTTGTAGGCCTTGGGGGCCAGGGCCTCGCCGTTCACCTTCACACCGCCGCCATCGATAAGGCGACGGGCCTCGCCCACGCTGGGAGCCAGGCCGGCCAGGTTGATGAGCTTCGCCACATAGACCAGACCCTCGTCGTTGGGCGTGAGATCGGCAGCGAACTCGGGGATGTCGTCGGGAATGGCGTGGGCCTTGAACACCAAGTCGAAGGCCTCTTCGGCCGCCTGGGCCGCCTCGGCGCCATGGTAGGCCGCCACGATATTGCGGGCCAGGGCGCGCTTCACCTTGTTGGGATGCAACTCGTCGGCGGCAAGGCCGGCCTCGATCTTGTCGATCTCGTCCACGCTTTCCGTGGAAGCCAGGCGGTAGTACTTCACCATGAGCTCGTCGGGGATGGACATGACCTTGCCGAACATGTCGGCGGGCTCGTCGGTCAGTCCGATGTAGTTGCCGTAGCTCTTCGACATCTTCTTCACGCCGTCAGTACCCTCGAGCAGGGGCAACGTCAGGCACACCTGGGGCTCCATGCCCATCTTCTCCATAAGCTCGCGGCCGGCCAGCAGGTTGAACAGCTGGTCGGTGCCGCCCAGCTCGACGTCGGCCTTGATGACCACCGAGTCGTAGGCCTGCATGACCGGGTAGAGGAACTCGTGCAGGCTGATGGACTGGCCCGAGGTGTAGCGGTTGTGGAAGTCGTCGCGCTCCAAGATGCGGGCCACGGTGAAGTTGGCCAGCAGTTTCAGCAGGCTTTCCATGTTCAGATCGAGAATCCACTCGGAGTTGTAGCGCAGCACCGTCTTCTCGGGATCGAGGATCTTGAAGGCCTGGTCCACGTAGGTTTGGGCATTCTCCTGGATTTGCTCGCGGGAGAGCTGCGGGCGCGTGGAGTTGCGGCCGGACGGGTCGCCGATAAGGGCCGTGCCGTCGCCGATAATGAGGGTGACCTGGTGGCCCAAGTCCTGGAACTGGCGCAGCTTGCGCAGGGGCACGGCATGGCCAATGTGGATATCAGGGGCCGTGGGATCCACACCGAGCTTGATGTTCAGGGGCACGCCGCGCTTCAGCTTCTCCAGAAGGGCCGCCTCGGGAACGATTTGGGCCGTGCCCGACTTAATGATGTGCAGTTGTTCTTCCGGTGAAAGCATAGGTGCGCTCGTTTCTGTACTCGATGGTTCAAACGTGGGAAATTCTAGCATACCGCCCGAAGGCCGCTTAGCTGACACCCCGGTAGAGGTGGCCGGAGGTGGTGTTGGGCATTTTCGCAATGGCATTGCCGTCATTTTGGGCCACATGCAGGGCGCGAATGGCGCGGCCCACCGCATGGGCCGTCTCCTCGGCGTTCATGAGGGTGGCGTCCACCATAAAGGCCGAGATGCCAGCGGCCATGAGATCGGGCATGGCCGGGGCCACGTCCAATTCCACGGAGTTGTAGAGGTGACTGCGCCCGAGGGCGTCGGTGATGACAGGAAACTCGAAGCCCTTGCGATCCTTCAGGTAATGGGGGCTCTTGCGGCGCGGACACACGGAGCAATCCTCGTTGCAGGGGCCCTGGCTCATGAGCATGCAGTGCTCGGTGACCATGAGTTCCTGGGCGCCGATAAGCAGCACGCCCAGTTCGACCGGGGCGTCTTTGGCCACGTCCTGGATTTGGCGCAGGGTAAGCTCGGGCGAGAGCCACACGCGCTGGGCGCCGAAGCCGTGGACACAGGCCAGCGACAGCGCGTTGGTGACGGGCAGGTGCGGCCCCACGTCGGGAAGCGCCCCCAGCTCGTCGGCGCGCTGCAGGGCAGCCAGACTCTCGGCCATAAGGGGCTTGCCCGGCGCGGCGTACTTCCACACCTCGGCATCGATTGCCGCCTCGCGGGCAGCGCCCACGGCATCGTGGTCGACGGCGGGCATGAGGGGAATGCAGCCCTTGGGATAGCCCGCCTGCTCGGCGCCGCTGTTCAGCTGGCCGGCGATGACGGCCTCGCCGCGGCGGTAGTTGAGGGCGGGCACATAGATAAGGTGGGCGCCGGCGCGCTTGGCAGCCCGGGCGCAGGCGGGGTTGGTGACGATAACGGCGATGCGGCAGCCCGCCGGATGGGCTGCGGGCAGCGGCTCGCGCTCCTTCACGCGGGGCAGACGGCGGTCCGGCGTGGGTGCCTGCAGCTGGGCGACCAGCGCTTCCAGGGCCTCGGCGCGCACCCCGTGCAGGCGCGAGAAGCCGATGCCCACGCCCTCGTCGAGCGTAATGTCGAGGCTGACCAGGCGGAAAGCCGTATTGCCCAGGCGGTCGATATGAGCGCGCACATCCTCGGCCGACACCGCCTTGGTGCGGGCAGCCTCGACCAGATCGCCCTCGGCCGCGCCCTGGGGCGCCGCCTGGGGGAAACGCGCGGCCAGGCGCCGGGCGATGGCCTGGGCGCAGGCGGCCTCATCGGCCGTGAACGAGCCGGGGTTTTCCTCAAGCCATGCGGCCACTTGGGCCGGTGTAGCCGGCGCGAACGCCACGCGCAGCGGCTCGCCCAGGCGCAGCTCGGCGGTGCCCACCACGGGAATGCGGGGATCGAGGGCGTTATCTTCGAAGGCGGCCTCGGCGCTGCGCACGCGGAACACGCGGTCGCCCGGGCGCACCGTGCGCGTCTTGCCGTCCAACGGCACCGCCACGCGGCCCTTCTTGTCCACCGCAACCGCGCCCAGCGTCACGCAGCCGTTCCCCTTGCGCGTCCAGAATTCCAGCACATCACCCTCGGCCAAGGGCTGGGAAGAGCGCAGCAGCGCCTTCCCGTTCTTCACCTCATCGACGCGCCCCAGAAACAGGCCGCGGTTGTTGGGGCGCTGATAACTCATGATATCGTTGCCGCGCTGGCCCTCGAGATAGGCGGTAGTGAAGCCGCGGGAGAACGCCTCGGTCAGACGGGCGTGAGGATCGCGATCGGGCGCCGCGGACACCACGGGCGCAAGAGCGGCCTCTTCGGACGGCGTCGGGACACGGGCGGCCAAAGCCTCGTCCAGCGCTTGGCGGTACACCGCCGTGACAGCCGCCACGTACTCGGGCGACTTCATGCGGCCCTCGATTTTCAGCGAGGACACCCCGGCATCCACCAGCTGGTCGATGATATCGACGGTGCACAGATCCTGGGGCGACAGCAGGTGATCGCCCGGCGACGGCAAGTCCTTCTGCACCGCTGCGTTGCGCAGCTGGTAGGGCAGCCGGCACGCCTGGGCGCACATGCCGCGGTTAGCAGAACGGCCGCCAATGAGGGAGGACATGAAGCACTGGCCCGAGTAGCACACGCACAGCGCGCCGTGGGCGAACACCTCTACCTGGATGCCCTCCTCGGCCGCGGCCGTGGCCAGCAGCTCCACCTCGGGCAGCGACAGCTCGCGCGCCAAGGTGATGCGCTTGGCGCCCAAGCGGGCCGCAGCGCGCACACCGGCCAGGTTATGGGTGTTCATCTGGGTGGACAGATGCAACGGCGCTTCGGGCAGCGTGCGCGACAGCTCGCTGGCCAGGCCGATGTCCTGCACGATGAAACCGTCGGCGCCGGCGCGCCACGCTTGACGCACGCACTCCAGGGCCTCCTCCACCTCACCGGGCAAAATGACCGTGTTCATGGTGACGTAGACCGACACGCCGCGCTGGTGAGCATAGCGGCAGGCCTCACCCAGGGTTTCGATGGTGAAGTTGTCGGCGCTGCGCCGGGCGTTGAACGATTCCAGTCCCAGATAGACGGCATCGGCGCCCGCCTGGACGGCGGCGTGGAGGGCCGCCTCGTTGCCCGCGGGGGCCAAAAGCTCGACGGGGTGATTCGACATGACTACTCCTTCTTCCGCGGCTTTCTGAGCCGCCTTTATAAAACAGGGCCCGAACCTTGACGGCTCGGACCCTGAACGTGCTGTCGGGCAGATCAGCGCGCTACTTCTGGTCGCTGCTCTGGGCCTCGCTGCCATCGCCGTCGTTCAGCTTTACCGCTTCGGCGTCGGCGTCCTTCAGCTTCTGGATGCCCTCGTTGTACTTGTCCTGGATGGCCTTGATGCGCTCATCGTAGGTGCCGTAGTCAAAGGGGTGCTCCTCGGTGGCGCTCTCTACTTCGGTATACAGATCGACGTAGGCGCTGAGGGCTTCCTTCAGGGCGGTGCAGCCGTCGACGTAGTTTTGCTGCAGCCCCTTCATGGCCTCGGGCGTGTCGATGGCGCTGAGGGCGTCGATGGCCTCGTAGGCGTTATCGGCCTGGGTGCGCATGGTGACCGCGTCGCCGCGCGACACCGCGTCGTCGAAGCTTTGCAGGCGGCTGTTCAAGTCCTCCATGGCCTGGTTCACCTGGGTCATGTAGGTGCGGTTGGCCTTTTGGCTGTCCGACACGCCGGCATTCTGCTGCAAGCACCCCGTCAGGGCGCCCGCCAGCAAAGCCGCTCCGCATGCCAGAGCGATAAGTCGAACCAATAGTTTGCGATTCACGGATATTCTCCCGTCCTGGCGCGCTGCGCCCTGTTGCTTCCGGGCCAGCGCCCGGTTTGTTCCTATGCTCATGCCCATGATAGCAGCCCCGACCGAAAACCGAGGCCCACTGTCACAGGATCGCTATCTAGGGTCTTACCCCTCGGCGCCGGCATCCCCGCCAGCATCTCCGCCAGCGTCGCCTGCGCCGGCGTCTCCGCCGCCGGTATCTCCGCCGCCAGCGTCGCCTGCGCCGGCATCACCACCGCCGGTGTCGCCGCCTTCGTTGCCACCGCCGGCGTTCCCGCCGCCGTCGCCCCCGGCCCCGGCGTCACCTTCGTCGCCGTCGCCGGCATCGCCCTCGTCACCACCGCCGGTATTGCCGTGGTTGCCGCCTGCGCCCTCGTCGTCATCGTCGCCTTCGTCGTCATCGTCGGTTTGGGTGCGCGACGGCGTGACAGTGGTCGGCGCCGAGGGCTTTGTGGAATAGTAGCCGCCGATATGGTTGTCCTCGTCGCGGTAGTTCAGCTGGTACTCAGGCTTTTCCGCCTCGAAGAACTTCTCGGTTTCGTCCGAGGGCACAACCTTGTCGATAAAGTCGCTGAACACACTGGCCGCGGTGGTCCAAGGAGCCTGGGCCTTCGAGTAGTCGCTGCGGTCGCCCAGCCAAATGGCCACCGAGTACTGGGGCGTAATGCCGCAGAACCAGCTGTCCTTCTTGTCGTCGGTGGTGCCGGTCTTGCCACCGGCCTCCTGGCCGTTGCTGGGACGGGCCGCCTGGCCGGTGCCGTTGTCGATGACCACTTCCAAACAGTCGATGGCCGCACGGGCCACTTCCTTCGAGAACACGCGCGTGCCCTGGGGGTTCTCGTTGTCGACGATGACCTTGCCCGAACGATCCTCAATGCGCTTGATGCACTCGGGCTCGTAATGGGTGCCCCCGTTGGCGATGGTGGCGTAGGCGTCGGCCATTTCCAAGGGGGTGACCGAGGCGATGCCCAGCGTCAAGCCGGCCACCGACGGCAGGTCGGACGTGATGCCCATGGCGCGGGCCATCTCGATGACCTTGTCCACACCCACCGACAGCAGCAGGCGAATGAACGCGGTGTTGGAAGACACGCCGAAGGCGCTCTTGATGGTGCGCGTGCCGTAATCGGACTTGTTGTTGTTGTACACCGGCTCGCCGCCCTCGAGGTCGACCTTGTAGCCGGCGTCGATGAGCGTTTCGGGGTCGATGCCCTCGTTCAGCGCCGCGAGCAGCGTGAACACCTTGAACGCCGAACCGGCCTGGCGGCCCGTGCCGCCCTCGCCCGTGGCCATGTTCACCTGGGTCTCGTCATAGTCGTCGCCGCCCACCATGGCGTCGATGTAGCCGTTCTGCGGGTTGATAACCGCCATGGCCACCTCGAAGGGAGCGCCGGCCTCTTCCTCTTTCTTCTCCGCCGCTTCCTCAGCCGCCTGCTGCACTTCCACATCGAGGGTGGTGTAGATGGTCAGGCCGCCCTTGAACAGCTCGGAGGTGGAGTAGGCGTACTTGCCGTTGGGGTTGGTAAGCTGGTTGCGCACATAGCTGGTGAAGTAGGGGTAGGCCAAAATGCCCGTTTGGGACGGCTTCGACGGATCGAGCTCGATGGGCTCGGCCTTCACCTCGTCGGCCTGCTCCTGGGTGATGACGCCGTTGGACACCATACGGTCGAGCACGGTGTTGCGGCGCTTCTCGCAGTTCTCGGGGTAATCGATGGGGTTGTTATACGTGGGCGACTGGGGAATGCCCACCAGCGTGGCGGCCTCGTTGAGGGTGAGGTCCTTCGCCGACTTCGAGAAGTAGCGCTTGGAGGCGGCCTCGATGCCGTAGGCGCCCGAACCATAATTGATGGTGTTGAGGTACATAAGAAGGATCTCGTCCTTCTGGTACTGCTCTTCCAGTTTGAGCGAGATGTACATCTCGCGAATCTTGCGCTTGAAGGAGATGTCGCGCATCTCGTCGGACAGGATGGTGTTGCGCACGAACTGCTGGGTGATGGTGGAAGCGCCCTCCAGCTCGCCGCCCATGAGGTTGTTCACCAGAGCGCGGCCCACGCCGATGTAGTCGACGCCCGAATGGGTGTAGAAGCGCTCGTCCTCGGTGGCCACGGTGCCCTTGATGACGTACTCACTAATTTGGTCGAAGGCCACCGGCTCGCGGTTCTCCAGCTGGAACTCGGCCAGCTTCGTGACGCCATCGGCCGCGTAGACCTCGGTGGGCTGCGCCGTGTTGTAGGCATCGGCGTTCTGATAGTCGGGCAGATCGTCCAGCCATGAGTTGCACAAGCTGTACACACCGAAGACGCCCGCTGCGATAAACGCGAAGCACACCGCGATGATCGAGAGGACAATTACCTTCTTGTTCTTCTTTTTCGTGCCCTGACGGCCCTTCATAGCCCGTGAACCCACGTAGCACCTCCATCGTCATAGATGCTCGACATTTTATCATCGCTGACGAGGGGTCACGCTCTCAGCACATCCTCTGGCTAAAAAGCACAGAGAACCCGACGCTCCTTCCCAGCGCCGGGTTCTCGTTGTCGGGTTCGGTCACCCCGCCAAAGGGGGCGCCGCTCTGGACCGCCCCGCTTTGGAGGGGCCCACTCTGCCATTGCGGCCAGGGCGTCCCTTCGGGGCGCCCCGCGCCCCCGCCGCTGCCAGCCTGAAGCGGCGGGGGCTTCTCGCAGCCTGCCGGCGGGCGCGCTACTTCACGCGCACGGCCTTGGCGGCGGACCAGGCCGAGTAGTACTTCACCGTCTTGCCGCCCACCTTCACGCTCTTGTAGGTGCGCATCTGGACGTAGTACTTCTTCCCGCTCTTGAGCTTCGTCAGCTTCGCGGAGGCCTTGCTCGCGCCCTTGACGGTCTTCACCTTGGCCGACTTCATCGACTTCTTGGCGGAGTACTTAATCTGGTAGCCGCTGGCCTGGGCCGAGGACTTCTTCTTCCACTTCACCGTGGCGGCCTTCTTGGCGCCCTTGACGCTGGACACGCCGGTCTTCTTCGGGACGATCTTGAAGGACTTGGCGACGGTGCCCTTGTAGGCGCCCTTGCCGGTCACGGTGACGGTCGCCTTGCCGATCTTCTTGTTGGCCTTGTAGGCCACCGTGTAGTCGGTGCCGGCCTTCAGCGTCTTGGTGCCGAGCTTCACCGTCACCTTGGGCTTGATGGCCTTGCCGGTGTAGGTGTACTTGGCCTTGGCCGTGGACACCTTCGCCTTGGCGATGGAGGCCGCGGTCACGGCCGGGGTGGCCGGCTTCGCGGGCT
>CAJUFS010000055.1:0-15846 GCA_910585575.1 uncultured Adlercreutzia sp.
CCACGACGACTCCTTCGAAGGCAAGACGGTTTGCATCTCCGGTTCCGGCAATGTGGCCATCTACGCCACCCAGAAGGCGCAGCAGCTGGGCGCCAAGGTGGTTACCGTGTCCGACTCCACCGGTTGGGTGTACGATCCGGCCGGCATCGACGTGGCTCTGCTCAAGCAGGTGAAGGAAGTGGAGCGCGCCCGCCTCACCGAGTACGCGAAGCGCCGCGAGGGCGTGGAGTACCACGAGGGCCGCGGCGTGTGGGTTACCCCCTGCGACATCGCGCTGCCCTGCGCCACCCAGAACGAGGTGCACATGGAGGACGTGCAGAACCTGGTGAAGAACGGCTGCAAGATCCTGGCCGAGGGCGCCAACATGCCCACCACCCTGGAGGCCACCGAGTACCTGCAGGAGAACGGCGTGGTGTTCTTCCCCGGCAAGGCGGCCAACGCCGGCGGCGTGGCCACCTCCGGTCTGGAAATGTCCCAGAACTCCGAGCGTCTGTCCTGGACCTTCGAAGAGGTGGACGCGAAGCTCAACGGCATTATGGTGAGTATCTACCATGCCATCGACGACGCCGCCAAGCGCTACGGCCATGAGGGCAACTACGTCATGGGCGCCAACATCGCCGGCTTCGAGAAGGTGGCCGACGCCATGATGGCCGAGGGTATCGTGTAAGTTCCTGCAACAGAAAACGCGCTTTTTAGAAGAGCCGTCGCCTTCGGGCGGCGGCTCATTTTGTTTGCGGGAGTGTGGGCGCTGGTTGGTGTGAAGTGAAGTGAAGGAGGCGGATGGACGCGGTGGCTGGATCGTCGTGGTTGCGCGAATAGTGGATAACGGTGTGTTCGGTAAGGCAGAGATAGTCCTGGTTGGAGAATGACTCACTTGCATGGCGTCCGGTTGGAGGATGGTCCATTGGCGTGTCGGCATCAAAGAGCGAATTAGGTCGTCAGGGTTCTAGGAGGCATCTTTGCATCGTTGGTTACGCCGTTAGCTGCATTTTTTACAAATGTGACATACTTCCTCAACAATTTGGGACAATGCCTGTAGATTTAATATCTGTAGAATTGCAAGGGTGCGGCGACTTGCCTGGAAGAAGGAATGGGAGTGTGGTAATGGGAAGAGCAAATTGCTATGTCAGCATGTTGCGTTTAGCGAAGGCAAGTGCCTGGTTGGCTGCGGTAATGGTGCTGCTGGTTGTACTGGTGGGATTCTTTTTGCCATCGTTTGCTCAAAATGCTTGGGCAGCTGAAGGCTCTGGGGATGCAATTTATGCTGTGTACTATAAGAACGGGCATATGGTACTTGATTCCGACGGAGCTGAAATGGAGGCTTTCACTCTGGTTATTCAGACAGACCCGAATCCTGATAATGCTTATGGGACATATGATCCGAGTCTAGTGTATCTCGTTGGGTCCGGATCTACGGAAGGACCTAAGCGTGGCTGGGACTCTAATGTGGATGACCAAGTGAGTGAGGTAATCGTGCGCGACCGGGTTGCGCCGATTGATACCGTTGCTTGGTTCAAGGACTTGGCGCATTGCTCTTCCGTTGATCTTTCTAAGTTGGATATGTCTCGCGTCGCGGCAACTGACTACATGTTTGAGGGCTGCACTGCTCTGAAGGAGATCGATGCCGCAAGTTGGAATACGTCGAGTGTTGCATCGACTGACTTCATGTTTGGGCGTTGCGAATCCCTGAAAACCGTTGATGTCTCTCAGTGGAATATGTCTAACGCTGAAACCGCCGCTGGTATGTTTTGGGCGTGCTCCGCATTGCAGAGCGTTGATGTCTCGAGATGGGATACTGCCAAGCTGCGCTCAACGATGTCGATGTTCTTGGGATGCGTTTCGCTTGAGGCGATCAATGTTGAAAATTGGAACACTGTTAATCTAGCGCAAACCGCGCTTATGTTTGAGGGTTGCGAGTCGCTCCGAACGGTTAGCCTGGCGGGTTGGAGTACTCCTTCTCTGAACATGTGCTATGAAATGTTCGACTGGTGCATCAGCCTTGAATCGGTCGATATTTCGGGCCTTGACATGTCGGGCGTATCGGATGCGATGAAGTCAGCGATGTTTTTGGGATGCCGTTCGCTGTCTTGGATAAAAGTTGGTTCTAAATCGAATGCGTCCGGCATCCTTCCCGCACCGAGCAGCCAATATATCAAGGGAGCTACGGGTCGCTGGGTGAATGCGAACGGTCAGGTATTTGCTCCTGAAGCGATTCCGGCAAATAAAGCCGCCATTTATGCCGCAGAGGGTTCGGCTGCAGCGAAAGCACTGGTCAAGCCAGTGGCTCCTCCGCAACCTAAGCTCGTCTCTCTCGCCGGCGCAAAGGTGACGGTTGCTTCCGGAGTTTGGACGGGGAAAGCTCTTAAACCTTCGGTTGTGGTCAAACTTGGCGGAAAGACGCTGCGAGTCGATAAAGACTACACTGTGGCGTTCAAGCGCAACAAGAACGTGGGCACTGCGACCGTCGCCATCACGGGTAAGGGCGCCTACACTGGTTCTAAGTTTGCTACGTTCAAGATTGTTCCCAAGGGAGTTGTGGCTGAGGGCAAGGTGAAGTTCGGTAAGAAGAGCTTCACCGTGAAGTGGTCGAAGCCCTCGAAGTCCGCGCTCAAGCAGACCACCGGCTACCAGGTCCGCTACTCGCTCAAGAAAAGCATGAAGAGGGCTACGGTCAAGACCGTCAAGGCAACCTCCTCTGCGGGCAAGAAGTGCACACTGAAGGTCTCCAAGCTCAAGGGAGGCAAGAAGTACTACATACAGGTGCGCACCTACAAGAAGGTGGCCGGCAAGACGTACTACTCGGGCTGGTCGAAGACCAAGACCGTGAAGGTGAAGAGCTAAGAGACGCTAAACCTAGTCGAGGGGGCATCACGGAAGAAAGCTCACGCCCTGACGGTGGACGGGGTCTGGCATGCCTGGCGTCATAGATGAGGGCAAAAGCCCTTATTATCGGTAGACTTTCTCGTTATCAGCAAAGCAACGAAGGAAAGGGTCGTGATGAGTTCGAATGCGCAATCGCGGAGGCAGTTGATGCCTCAAGGGGCACTGATGGTTCTGGGGTTGACCATGCTGTTGGCGAGCGCGGTTTTCCTAGCCTGTGCGATGCCCGGCCACGCTTATGCTACGGTGGTCAGTAACGGTGCGCATGTGTATGCGCTGAAAACGGGCGTGACCTATTCGTCCTACGACGTGACCGGCGACGGCGAGTCGGATACGATCAAGGTGGCTCTTTCCGGGATAGAGGGTGACCGGTATTCGCGCATTAAGGTGCTTGTTAATGGTAAAACTGCCCTTAATCAAAAGGCTGGTGGGTATAGTGACTATGTAGAGGCTCAGCTCATTAAGCTGAAGAACGGGAAGACTTTCCTCTATCTTTTCGGACCCTTTGAAAATGACGATTCTGACGTGTGCGCCGTGTTTAGATACAGCGGCGGCAAATTCAAGATGAATATCGACTGCAACAAAGGATTCGGCAGAAAAATCGGCAGTCATTTTGGCGGTAAAATTAAAAAAGTATCGGGAAATGCCATGATCGTGACATTTGGGGTCATGTCCTACATGGCGGGAAACATTCAAGCGGATTACACCTATAGATACAAGGGAGGAAAACTCAAGAAAGCCTCCTCTATTGGAAAAATAAGAATTGGATGGTGGGTCAGCGAGGAGGGCAAGCGGTCCAAAGCTTATGTGGTGAAGAAAAACATTACTGCTTACAAAAGCGCCTCGTGCAAAGCCAAGAAATTCACTATTAAGAAAGGTCAGAAGGCGAAGTTCCTGAGGGTTTATGTGAAGGGAAATACGGTGCGTTTCCTGATGAAAGCCGGAGGTAGAACGGGTTGGATCAAAGTCGCGAATCGCTACGATAGCTCGTTGATGTATAAAAGGAGCGACGGGGGTTACGAGCCTCCCTTCAAGGGACTGTCCTTGGCAGGGTAGGATAAAGGAAATCTTGCATTGGAAGGAGAACCGCCGCAAAGGCGGTTCTCTTTGTATATAGAACTGATGTTCCATGTTACACTAGGCTCATGGAACGGCAGCGGACATATGTGTGCATTGATTTGAAGAGCTTCTACGCCTCGGTGGAGTGCGCGGCGCGGGGGCTTGACCCGATGACTACGCGGCTGGTGGTGGCCGACCCTGAGCGTACGGTTACCACCATTTGCCTGGCGGTCAGCCCCGCCATGAAGGCGGTCGGGGTGCGCAACCGTTGCCGCGTGTTCGAGATTCCGCCCGAGATCGACTACATTATGGCGCGGCCCCGTATGCGCGCCTACATGGCCGCTTCTGCGGAAATATACGGCATCTATCTGCGCTATGTGTCGCCGGAGGACATCCATCCGTACTCCATCGACGAGTGTTTCATCGATGCCACGGCGTATTTGTCGCTCTACGACGTGACGGCGCGCCAGTTCGCCGAGATGCTGCGCGATGCCGTGCGGGCGCAAACGAACATCCCGGCCACGGCGGGCATCGGGCCGAACCTGTTCTTAGCCAAGGTGGCCCTGGACATTTCGGCCAAACACGCGTCCGACGGTATCGGCGAGCTGGATGATGAATCGTTTCGCGCCACCATCTGGCGTCATCGTCCGCTGACGGACATCTGGAACATAGGGCCGGGCATTGCGCGACGCCTGGCGAAGTACCACGTGTACGACTTGAAGGGCGTCACCGAGATGGATCCCGATGTGCTCTATGACGAGTTCGGGGTGAACGCCGAGTACTTAATCGATCACGCCTGGGGCGTGGAGCCCTGCACCATCGCCGAGATCAAGGCCTACGAGCCCGAGTCCAGTTCGCTGATGAACGGCCAGGTGCTGCCCTGCGGCTATTCCTTTGACGACGGGCTTATTGTCATGCGGGAAATGTGCGACGATACGGTGCTCGAGTTGGTGGAGAAGCAGCTGGTCACCGACCATGTGTCGCTGCATGTGAGCTACCAGCGAGGCGAGGGTGGTCAGGGCATGGGCGAAGGCGCGGACGTTGCTGGACTGGCTGGGGCCCCTGGGGCCGAAGGCGCCCTCGTGCCCGGTGCGGCCGCGCGCGAGCCGGAGTCTGCCGAGTCCGCCGACTTCTTCCAAGCCGAGCATGGTGTACGCAGCCTGCGGCGCGACCCGTTCGGCCACGGGGGCGGCTCGCGGAAGATTCCCGAGCGCACCAACTCGTTCAAGAAGCTCCACGGCTACCTGGAGGAGCTCTACCGCGAGACGGTCGACCCGACGCGACTCATCCGCAAGATCAGCCTGGGGTTCGGCAATCTGGTGGACGAGGACCTCGCCACCTTCGACCTGTTTACCGACCATGAGGCTGCTGCGCGCGAGCGGCGCACCCAAGAGGCGGTGCTGGCCATTAAGGACAAGTTCGGGAAGAACGCTCTCATCAAGGGCACCAGCTTGCAGGAGCACGCCATGGGCCGCGAGCGCAATAACTTGGTGGGAGGTCATCGTGGCTAGGGCGGGGGCGCAGGGTGGTGCCAGGGCTCGTCGAGGTCGCGGCGAGAGCGCGGCGGCCCGTGAGGAAGCGGCCCGGCAGCAGTACGTGCGCCGGCACACCATCGGCCGCCCCCATCCCGATCGGGCGCGCCAGTTCATGCCCTTCGCCGCTCTGCGCGGCTACTACGACCTCGTGCGCGACCAAGAAGTGGTGCCCGAGGAGGAGCGCCCGCTCACGGAAGAAGAAGCGCGGGAGCTGAACGAGCTCATCGGCCAGGTACAGCGCGGTGCGGTGGTACGCTGCACCTATTACGCCGACGGCGCCTATCGCACCTGCACCGGGGCCGTCAGCCAGGTGGATACCATCTATCGCACCCTGTGGATCGTGCGCACGGCGGTGCCCTTCGACTGCGTTCACGCCCTTGAGCTGCTGTAGCGCTTTTGTGCCGATAGGAAAATTGTTGCAACAAAAGTGCATCCTGGGGACTCTTATGGGCGAGACGTCTTTGAGGAAAAGGAAGCAGTGATGGATGCGAATGAGTTTGCCGAGCGCTACGGGCGCATCTACCGGGACCTCTATCGGTTCGCGCTCTGTCTGATGGGCAGCGCCGCCGATGCCGAGGACGCGGTGGGCGAGGCGGTGCTTGCGGCATGGGAGAAGCGCGGTCAGCTGCGGCGGGACGAGGCCTTCAAATCGTGGCTGTTCCAGATTACCGCTAACACGTGCCGTCGGAAGCTGAAGCGGGACGGCCACATGGTACCCGCAGAGCCCGAGGCTATGGAGTCTCCCGACAGACCACAGCTCGACCAGGCCGATGCCGCCGCGGTGCGCCAGGCCTTTGCGTGCCTTAACGAGGAGGATCGCCTGATCGTGGGGCTGTCGGTGTTCGGCGGCTACCGCAGTCGCGAGATCGGATCGCTGCTTCAGATGAATCCCAGTACCGTTCGCTCGCGGCGCAAGCGCGCGCTGGATCAGATGGGGCGGCGGTTGGAAGGTGGTGCACGGTAATGGATGCGAACGAGAAGCGCATTGCCGAGGCTCTTCGGCAAGCTTGCGAAAACATTGAACCCCCGGCGTCATTGGAGCCGGCGGCGGTGGCCGCGCGGCTGCAGGCCGCGGAAGAGGCTGGCGGGCCGACTGCGGAAGCCCCCGGCGTGCGGGCTAGAGAAAATGAAGTGACGTATTCGCGACGTGGTGGCAAACGGCGTCGGCGCTGGCTGATCCCGTCGGTGGCAGCAGCCTGCTTGGCGGTGTTGGCCGGCATTGGCGTGATGGCGGTTCTGCAGGCAGATCCGGTGCCTTCTGGTGTCGATCAGCAGACCGCAGGGGAGGTGTTCGAGTGTCCGGCAAGTTCGGCGGTGGAGCCAGCGGGCGATGGTGCTTCGGATTCTTCTGATGTCGCTGCGGTCAGCGCCATCCCGGCGGCCTCCAGCTACGAGGAGCTGTACGCGCTGCTCGGTCTGAAGCAGCGCGCCGAGCAGCGTGACCTTAATGAGGACCTTTCCGAAAGCGATGAGGCAATCATGGCCACGGCCGAAAGCTTCTCGGCACGATCCGACACCCAGAAAGACGCCAGTGAAAGCGACTTCTCGCAGACCAATGTGCGCACGGAGGGCGTGGACGAGGCCGATATCGCCAAGACGGATGGCATCTGCGTCTACACGTTGCAGGACTGGGGCGAGCGCATCGATATCGTGAGGACCGATGCTGGCAAGCTGCGCAAGGCGGCGTCGATTAAGGCGCCGAAGGGCGCGGCGTTCCGCGAGTTCTTCCTCACCGAGGATCGCCTGTTCGCCGTGGTGGAGCAATACCCCGAGAGCGAAAATGAGTGGAATCCGGTGACCAGCATCGTGACCTATGACGTGTCCGATCCGTCATCGCCGCAGAAGGTGACTCGGGTGAAGCAGGAGGGCGCCTACCATACGGCGCGCCTGGTGAACGGCTACCTGTACCTGTTCACCGCTTTCAACATTAGGCCGACGGCCCGTGCCGAAGACTCCGCCGCCTACATTCCCGAAGTGGGGGAGCAGCAGGTGAAGTGCGGAAACATCTACGTGCCCGACGAGGAGGAGGCCGATCAGTATCTGGTGGTCGGCTCGGTGGCCTTGGACGATCCCGACACGGTGGTGGACAGCGCGGCCCTTACCTGTCGCGTGGATGACGTGTACGTGAGCACCGAGAGTATCTACGCCTACGGGGCGGTGTGGAACCCCAGTGCTCAGAAGGACGACGTCGACGAGGCGGCAACGGACGAAATCGACCCCGCCTTCTCCCAGGCTTCCCGGGGCTACTCCGACCGCACGGCGCTTTGCAAGCTGTCGTACGACCAGGGGAAGATTAGCGCCGTGGGCGAGACCGAGGTGCCCGGGGCCATCGACGACGGCTTTTCGCTGGACGAGTACGAGGGCTATACGCGGGTGGTTACCACGCGCTACGAGAACGGCGAGCCGCAGTCGAGTGGGGTGTACGTGCTGGATGAGGGCTTGAAGACGGTGGGCCAGCTGGACAATTTAGCTCCCGGCGAGAAGGTGTACGCGGCCCGCTTGATGGGCGACGTGGGCTACTTCGTTACTTACAAGGAAGTCGATCCGCTGTTCACGGTGGACCTGGCGGACCCGCATCATCCTCGCGTGGTGGGGAAGCTGAAGATCCCCGGGTTCTCCGAGTACCTGCACCCCTTCGGCGAGGGGCGTCTGCTGGGCATCGGCATGGCTACGGAAAAGGGCGGCCGTGTGACGCAGGGGCTCAAGCTGAGCATGTTCGACACCTCGGATCCCGCGGACGTGCGGGAGCTGACCAGCTTTACCCTTGAGGGCACTTACTGGGCCGATGCGCTGTACGACCATCGTGCGGCGTTCGTGGACGCCGAGCGCGGGCTGGTGGGCTTCTCGGTGGATGGCGAGGACGACTGCTACTACCTGTTCACGTACTCCGACGAGCGCGGCTTCAAAGAAGCGCTGGCCGACGAGGTGGCCGAGTGGGGCTTCCAGGGCGCGCGGGGCCTGCGTATCGGCGACGACTTCTATGTGGCGACGGAGGGTCAGCTGACCAGCTTCAACTTGAAGAGCTACCGCGAGATCGACCGGATGGAGCTTTAGGGGCGCCTGATCTTGCGCGGAATTGCAAGAAAATGCGTCGTTGGGTTCCTTCTGGGACACAAGGTTGGGTAGGATAGGGGCAGACTAACGAGCGGGGCGCAAACGACGCCCTGCGGCCCTGCGCTATCGATGCGATGGCGTCTATCAACGAGAGCGAGCCTGTTATGAGTGAGATCGTCTGCCCCCACTGCCACACGCCCTTCACCGTCGACGAGAGCGGCTACGCGGCCATCCTTAGCCAAGTGCGCGACCAGGAGTTTCAGCGCGAGCTGGCCGAACGCGAGCGCCTGCTGGAAGAGAGCCGCAGCCAGGCGGTCGAGCTGGCCGTGGCCGCCGAGCGCGAGAAGCTGACGCAGCAGATGGCTGAGCAGCAGGCCGCCGACGCCGCGGCCCTGGCCGAGGAGCAGCAGAAGCTGGTGGCCCATACCGAGCAGTTCAAGACCCAGGCGAAGGACTTCCAGCTGAAGGCGGCCACGGAACGGGCCGAGCTGGAAAAGCAGTTGGAGACCTTGCGTGCTCAGTTGGCTGCCCAGGCCGCCGAGGCGGAGACAGCGCGAAAGCTAGCGGTGAATGAGGCGCTGTCGGCTGAAGAGGAAAAGCGTCGTGCCGTCGAGCGCGAGCGCGACGGCTTGGCCCAGCAGCTGGAGTCGCAGCGCCAGCAGGCCTCGGTGGAAACCCAGCTAGCGGTGCAGAAAACTGAGGCGGCGGCGAAAGACGCCCAGGTGGCCGTCGAGCGCGAGCGCGATGACCTGGCAGCGCGTCTAGAGCGCGAGCGTGAGGCCCTGGTGCGCGTGGAGGCCGAGCACAAGGCGACGCTGGCCGAGAAGCTGGCGGCCAAGGACGAGCTTATCGCCGATCGCGATCGCGAGATCGAGCGCATCCGCGACATGAAGGCGCGCCTGTCCACGAAGATGCTCGGCGAGACGCTGGAGCAGCACTGCGACATCGCCTTCAACCAGCTGCGCCCCACGGCCTTCCCTCGCGCTTATTTCGAGAAGGACAACGAGGTGGTGGAGGGCACCAAGGGCGACTTCGTGTTCCGCGACTTTGACGAGGACGGCAACGAGATCATCTCCATCATGTTCGAGATGAAGAACGAGGCCGACGACTCCACTCACAAGAAAACCAACGAGTCGCACTTCAAGAAGCTCGACGCCGACCGCACGAAAAAGGGCTGTGAGTACGCGGTGCTCGTGTCGCTGCTGGAGCCCGAGAATGAGCTGTACAACAACGGCATCACCGACGTGTCCTATCGCTACGACAAGATGTACGTGGTGCGCCCGCAGTTCTTCATCCCCATCATCACACTGCTGCGCAACGCGGCGCTGTCGTCGATGGAGTATCGCAAGGAGCTGGCCCTCGTGCGCCAGCAGAACATCGACGTGACGCACTTCGAGGACCAGCTGGCCGACTTCAAGGACAAGTTCGGCCGCAACTACCGCATCGCCTCGGACAAGTTCCGCAAGGCCATCGAGGAGATCGACAAGTCCATCGATCATTTGCAGAAGATCAAGGACAACCTGCTGGGCAGCGAGAACCAGCTGCGCCTGGCCAACGACAAGGCCGAGGATCTGACGGTGAAGAAGCTGACGCGGAAGAACCCCACCATGAAGGCGCTCTTCGACGAGGCCCGGGAGGCTCGGGAGGCCGATGGGTCCGTGTTGCCCGAGGCCGATCAGCCGGCATTGGCTGAGACGGAAATTCTCGACGAGGATTAGCGCCAGCCGCATCCCGTTCTATCGTAACGGCGCCCCTGCAGTCATCGGGCTGCAGGGGCGCCATTTTTTGGTGTCCTCGGGGCTCCTAGCCCTGGCGCAGCTTCAGGGCGGCGGCCAGGCGGCGACCCTTGCCGCACTTGGGCTTGGAGAGCGGGCAGTGCTTCTTGCAACAGGTGCAGTATTCCAGCTTCAGAGCTCTCTTCGCCTTCTTGCAGCCCTTGCAGCCCTGGGCGTTCTTTTCGCCCTTGCAGCCGGTGTGCTTCTTCTTGCGATTCAGCTTGTCCGCCTTCTTGTCGGCAGCGGCTTTCTTCGCTTTCTTGTCCTTGGACTTGCTCATAGTGGTTCCTTCAGGGAAGTCGGCGATGGGTTGTGCGCCGGCGGGTGATCAGGTGTTGTGCCAGTCTAGCACCTCGACGGGGCCATGCACAATGAGGACTGAAATATTCCCCAGCGGAAAAGCGGTGTAGCTGATGTACCTAAAGAGGGACAGCTATATGATCGTGCTCGCGTAGGATGTACCCATCGCATTCAACGAAGGGAGCACCCATGGCAAACGCAGCTCAATCCATTTGCGTCGTGGAGAACACCACCGTGGCCGGTACGCGCCACATTCCGGACGTCCAGTCGATCACGGCGAAGTACCAGCCGGGGGATCGCCTGGCCTTGCTTCGCGACGGGGAGAACCCCTTCGACCCGTGGGCGGTCAGCGTGCACGACGGCGCCGGCCAGCGCATCGGCTACGTGTCCTGTGAATGCAACGAGTTCGTGGCGCGCCTGATGGACGGCGGCAAAACCGTGGAGGGGCGTCTCACGGCCAAGGAACAGATCGGTGCGTGGACGCGTTTGGTGATGGAGGTGCATCTCAATGACTAGCACCGCTACCTGCGCCGTGGCCGCGCAGGCCACGGCAACGTCCGTTCCGTCGCGCCGCGCCTCCGAAGTCTCCTGGATGCAGCGGGCGGCCAACACGGTGTTCGGCGCTCCAAGCGCCCGACGGGCCAACGGTGGGGCTGAGGCCAGCTTCGTGCCGCGCGTGCTGCGCGGACCGCACTGGCGCCGCCGCCAGGAAACCGCCTCGGTGTTTGCCATCGACCGCAAGGGCGGCGAGGCGAACGAGCGGCTGCCGCGCATCTGGATCAGCGAGCGCGCCCAGGGAGAAAACGCCAGCGGCCGCACATTCGTGGCCTCCTATCCCTCGGGCCCCGACAAGGGGGGTTGGCGCGCTTTCGACCTGGCTGAAATCTACTTTGCCGAAGCACTCTCGCTGGCGGGCGAGGAGCGGCGCGCTCAGCGCGTCGAGTGCTATCGGGCGGCCGAGATCCTGCTGCTCCATGCGGCGGCGCGCGGTCATGTGGCGGCCCATTGGCGTCTCGGCATTATCTACGAGGCCGATCTGGGCGAGGGCCGCTACTGGGAGGGGCTGCTGGAAAGTCGCGCCCTCCATAGCGCAAGCACGCCGTGCGACGAGCGCGCCCATCGGCATTTTTCCTATGCGGCCTATCACGGTCACGGCGAGGCTTGCTGGCGTTTGGGTGATATGGTGGCGGCCGGACGCGGCTGCGTTGCCGATGCCGGACGGGCCTGGCAGCTGTACCGGCGCGCCTTCGAGCTGGAAAGCGGGGCCTTCGACGAAGACCGGGCCAGCACGGGCAATGCGGCTTTGCGCTTGGCCCGCGCCTTCGAGTTGGGACGCGGCTGCGCGCAGAGCTTCCGACGCGCCCGCACCTGGTATCGGGTGGCTGCCTGCAGCTTAGGGGCTGCCTTCGATCAAGGGCAGTGGCACTACAAGCGCGAACGGGCCGAGGCCCGCCGCGGGGTGGCCCGCATGGCCCAAGAGCTGGACGGACGCTACTGATTACGCGGAATAGGACGGGTTCCCGAAGAGGAAGCGACCCAGCGCGGCTCAGACGCCTCGCTTTGGACCGTCCCCTTTGGGAATCCGTCCCGTGACGAAGATGGCCGCTTGGATAAGCGGCCATCAGGAGTGGTTGGTGTTATGAACGTTGCGCGTTCGTACTACTGACCGAGCGGATGATCGTAGGCGGCGGGAAGCTGGGCTGCCAGAGACTCGTACTCGGCGATGTTGCGGCGCATGAAGTCATTGAAGATGTCCTCGTTCTCGCGCAGCTCGCGAGCGAACTTCTCCACGGGCCAGATTTCGGGGGCTTCTTCAAGGCCTCCCCAGCCGTCGACCTTGTGCTCCCACTCGACGATCTCGGCCTTAGCGACGCGCAGGCCCTCGGGGAGACGATCCTCGTGATCGTACTTCTCCAGGTCGGGCATCATGTGCTTCTGGATTTCGATGAGCTTGGTCACCAGTTCTTGATAGGTCATAACGTGCCTCCTAGCAAATGCGGTATGCAGGTGTCGGCAAGGGGTCCCTGCGCGATAACCTGGTTCTATGGTAAAAGGAACCGGGCGAGCGAAGCGTTGTGGCGGCGACGGGTCAACGGATGGAGGGGAATTTGTTGCCGAGCGTTCACGGTGGGGAAGAGCCGTCGCTTTCACGGTAGAATAGGCGCTGAAAGAAACGAGGAAAGAGGCGTCATTGTTTGAGATGAGCGTGGAGCTGTACCGCACCATCGAGCGAGCGAACGACCAGGCCAAGCGCGCAGCGGAAGCGGCGGGGGCCGGGGCCAGCCTGGGCGTGCGCCGCATGACGGCCGCGGCCTGGGTGCAAGAGCTGTGGGAGCTGTGGGGCGACGGGCGGGCGCTGGTCGACGGCACCCAGCGCACCGTGCTGGTGGCGCGCCTGCTGGAGGGTCAGCAGGCGGTGGCCTCCTCGCCGGGCGCGGCTCGCCAGCTGGCGGCGTTCTTCCGCCGCTATGCCAGCCGCCTCGCTTTGGAAGCGGCCTCCGGTAACGAGGGGTTCGCTCCGGCGCTCTCGAGCCACGAAGAAGCGGTCTTGGCGCTCGGCCGCGCCTACAACGAAGCGTTACACCGGGCGCACCTGATAGAGCCCGACCAGGCGGCGGCGTTGCTGGCGGCTGCGGCGCCCACGGGCGCGGTGCCCCTGCCGCCGGTGCGCGTGGTGGACGAGGTCGATCTGACGCCCGGGGTTCGGGCACTCGTCGACGCTGCGAGCGGCGCTTCGTCCGCCGACGCCGCTGCTAAAACAGCAGGGTCCACAGTTTCGGCGGCTGGCGGCTCGGTCGTTCTGCCGGCCCTTGCGGCCGATGTCGAGCCGCAGTTCCTGGTGCCGGCGGGGCCAACGGCTACGGCGCCGCTCGTTCGCGCCAGCGTGCTTGAGGCCGCGGGCGACGGCGCCCGCTCGGTGCTCGTGTGCGGCCCCAATGCCTCGGAGCTGTTCGAGGCCCTGGCGCCCTCGCTGGCGGCCGGGGGCCTTGCCTGCGCCGAGCGCCTGGAGTCGCCGGTAGAGGCCACGGCTGGCGCGCGCCTGTGGCGCAGCGTGCAGGCAGTGGCCGAGGGGCGCCATCAGGCCGCGGCGGCCACGGATGCCCTGGCCAACCCGCTGGCCGGAGGCGGATTGCGGGAAGCGAGACGCCTCAACAGCGCGCTGCGGCGCGATCGCACGCTCACCGCCGAGGACGCCCTGGCGCTGCTGGTCGAGGCATCGCCGCTCTGCGGCACGATTGCCACGGCTGTTCGCTCCCTGGCGTCTGCAACCGAGGCGCCCTCAACGACGTTTGCGGCTCTCGCGGCCTGCGCCGATGCCCTGGAGGCCGCCGCGTCCCAGGCCGCCGCGCTTTCCCCCTTGCAGCGCCGCCGCGAGCTGGCGGTGGTTTCGTCTCTGCGCGAGACCCTGGAAGTTGTCCGGGACCTGGACGGAGCGCCGGCGCTTGTGCCCGCGCTGTGGCTCGAGGGCTCGGTGCGTCTCGAGGCTGTGGCCGAGGGCGCGGGCCCCGTGGTGGAATTCGCTTCGCCCTATCGTCTGAAATCCCTGGTGGCGGCCAGCTACGATGCCGTGGTGCTCTCCGATGTCAGCGACGCGGGCTTCCGTGCCCGGGCGGGCGCCACGGCCCTCGACGAGCTGGCGGTGAAGCTCGGCTGGGCCGTGCCCTTCTCGCTCTTCGACGAGCAGCGCCGCCTCTTCGCGGGCGCCATGGCCGCTGCCCGGTGCCAGTTCACCTGCGTGGTGCCTTGCCGCACGCCCGAGGGCGAGGAAGCCTATCCGGCTTTTCTGCTGAAGGAGTACGGCGAGGCCCTGGCCGAAGCGGCTCTGGCGGCATTGCCGCCCGAGGGTGCCGCCCTCCGCGCCGCCTGGGAAGAGCCCGATCGCGGGCTCTTTGACCTGCCGCGCGCCCTGAACAACGTTACCCGGCGCTGCGGCGAGGACCGCCTGGTCGAGACCGTCGGCGACACCTTCCAGGCGCCGACGGCCACTGTGGCGTTCCCGGCGGTTACCCGTGGGCGCCTCGATCGGCTGCGTCTTGTCGACTTCCTGCGCTCGGTGCGCGAGGAGGGCCGTCCGCTGCTGGTGCTGTCGCCCTCGGCCATCGAGTGCTATCTGGGCTGTCCCTACACGTGGTTCATCCAGAAGCGCGTGGCGCCGACTCCGCTCGACGAGCAGTTCGGCTCGCGCGAAGAGGGAACCTTCGTCCACGCGGTGTTCGCCGCCTTCTACGAGGCTTTGGCTGATGCGGGCTGCGGCCGGGTGGGGGAGCGCCCCTGGACCGACGACGAGCGTCTGCTGGGCGAGGTGTTCCACGCCCAGGTGCAGCGCGAGAAGCGGAAAAATCCGGGAAGCGGGCGCTTCGTGGCGGTGTCCTCGGCCGAGGGATTGCACCTGCGGCGCCTGTACCGCCTGATGGCCGCCAGCCTGCGCCGTCAGGCTCGCTTCGCTCCCGGATTCAAAGTGGCCGGCAACGAGGTGAGCATCAGCGTGGAGGACGGCGTGAACTACGCCGGCGTGCGCCTGCACGGCTGCGCCGACCGCTACGATGTGAACGAGGAAAGCGGTCGCTTCGCCGTCATCGACTACAAGGGATCGGCAGGCTCCGAGTACAGCCTGGGCGCGAAGAAGGGGGCCGCTGAGCCGGCGCTTCCCAGGCATCCCCAGGCGCTCATGTACGCCCAGGCGCTGCGCCAGCGCCTGAATACCCTGCACTGCGCGGGTGCCTTGTACCTGGGCTATCGGGCCAAGACCGATAAAGACCTGGTCAACGGTGCCGTGGACAGCAGCGTGTTCGATGACAAGGCGTTCTTTTCCGACGGCAGCTTCTCGCCGCTGGCCTTCGATGCTCTGCTCGATGCCGTGGAGGCCCTGGTGGCCGAGGGCATTGCCAGCTTGGCCGAGGGGCACATTCCGCAGCAGCCGCGCTGGAAGGGGGCCTGCACCTACTGTCCCGTCCCCGATTGCGAAAGGAGGCTCTCGTGAACCTGGACCAGTGCACCGACGCTCAGCGCCGGGTCATCACTACGCTGAACGCGCCGCTCATGGTGGCCGCCGGCGCCGGCTCGGGCAAAACCTTCACCCTCACTCAGCGCGTGGCCTTCGCGCTGTCGCCCCAAGGTGCCGAGCCGCCCTATCTGGCCTCGGTGGACGAGCTTTTGGCCATCACCTTCACCAAGAAGGCCGCGGCTGAGCTGAAAAAGAGCGGAAGAGCACACGTCTGAACTCCAGTCACAGCGATAGATCT
>CAJUFS010000055.1:15856-17476 GCA_910585575.1 uncultured Adlercreutzia sp.
GCTGAGCTGAAAAGCCGCATCAAGGGGCTGCTTTTGGCGGAAGGCCTGGTGGAAGAGGCGCTCAAGACCGACGAGGCCTGGGTGACCACCATCCACGGCATGGCCTCCCGCATCCTGCGCGAGCACGCGCTGGAAATCGGCATCGACCCGGCCTTCGAGGTGATCGAGGGGACTGCGGCCGAAGAGCTGCTCGACGAGGCCCTGGAGCAGGTGATCGTCCAGGCGCGCCGCCTGGACGACCCCGAGGTAACCGAGCTGCTCACCAGCGAGAAGCTGCGAGGCTTCGGCCTTCGGGACAAGGGCGTGGTGGAGTATGTGAAGGCGGTGCTCGAGCGCGTGCACGCCATGCCCGAGGGCTTCGCCACCCTGCAAACCGCTGAAGAGGTGCCCTCGCCCTCGTCGCTGATGCGGCGGGTGCTGGCCGCGGCCGAGGACATGGCGGCTAAGGCCGCGGCGTGGCCGAAGCCTTCGAATACCATGGCGAACTTCGCGGGAAACTTGGAGGCGGCCGTCGAGCAGGTGCGTGCATGGTTCGAGCGTGCGGGAGACGAGTCGTTCGACAGTCCCGATTTCGACCCCGATGCTTTCTGCGGCGCGTTCTACGGTTTGCCGTTTACCATGCGAGGAAAGTTGCGCGACTATGTCAAGGAGGACCTGGACGCCTGGTGCGCCACCCTGGGGGAGCTCAACGGCGAGGCGCAGGCGGGGCTTGCCGTGCGCTGGCAGCGCGCCATCGTGAAGGTGGCGCTGCTGGTGGAAGAGGCCTTTCAGGAGCTGAAGGGGCCGGCGCGCCTGGACAACACCGATCTTCTGGTGCGGTGCGCCGCTGCCCTGCGCGACTTCCCGGCCATCGCCGCTGCCTATCGGGACAAGTTCAAACTCATCATGGTGGACGAGTTCCAGGACACCGATCGCCTGCAGGTGGAGGTGATCAGCCGTCTGGCCCAGCCCGGGCTGGCGAACGTGTGCACCGTGGGCGACGCCCAGCAGAGCATCTACCGTTTCCGCGGCGCCGACGTGAACGTGTTCACGGAGTACCGGGCGAACCTGGAGGGGCAGGCCGGGGGCAGCCCGGTGGTGTCCATGGCCCGTAACTTCCGCAGTCACGGCGATGTGCTGGCCTTTGTGGAGCATGTGTTCAGCCAGCCGGAGGTGTTCGGCGACGATTTTCTCAGCCTGGAGGCCGGTGGTGCGGTGAACGCCGTGGCCGATCCTCTGTTTGCTGAGCGTCCCCGCGTGCAGGTGGACGTGACGCACAACGAGTACAGCGGCGCGTCGAAGGACGAGGCTCGGGCCGCAAGCGCCGCGGCCCTGGCCGAGCACTTCGCTGCTCTCCGCGACGAGGGGGCGTCGGCGGCCGATATGGTCATCCTCTTGGGCACGATGAGCCATGCTGATGTCTATGCTGCTGCCCTGCGCGAACAGGGCATCGCCTCGATGATTGCCGGCGGATCGGTGTTCGCCTCCATGCCCGAGCCGAAGCTGGTGTCGGCGCTGCTGCGAATGGCGGTGAACGTCGAGGATGAGGAGGCGCTGTACGCGGTGCTGGCCTCGCCTCTGTTCGCGGTGTCCGACGACGGGCTGCTGGCCCTGGCCTCGCAGCCGGCCGACGAGGGCGGC
>CAJUFS010000056.1 GCA_910585575.1 uncultured Adlercreutzia sp.
CTTGAAGTAGCGGGGGTTGTAGGGCACGGGCTTCGCGTAGCCGAACACCGGCCAGCCCATGACCATCAGCAACAGCGGCAAAATGACCGTACCGAACAGGTCAATATGCTTGAGCGGATTGAGCGACAGGCGCCCCGAGGCCTTGGCCGTGGGATCGCCCAGCTTGTAGGCGGCATAGCCGTGGGCCACCTCGTGGAGCACGAGGGCCGGAATGAAGCTGAGTACCGCGCAAATGATGTAAGGAATGTTAACCATAGCCTGGTAGTGTAGCGCACCGCCGACCGTCCCGCGCCACCCTGCGTCGCAAACCCACAGAAACCGCCGACGAGAGGGAGCGGGAGCGCTGTCGAATGAGCCACGCCGCCCGCGCCGGAACGCTTCCCTGGAAGTGGCACGAAAAGCAGGCCGGCCACGGACTGGGCTTGAGCGTCTTAGTCGAGCACCAATTGCTGGATGTAGACAGTGTTGCGCAGCTCCTTGGCATGGGAGGCGGAAATCTTCCCCTCGGCCACCAGCTCCTTGATAAGCTGCAGTTCGCGCACCAAGGCCTGCTCCTGCACATTCTCGATGGCGTCATGGGTGGCGCGCATGGCGCGGAAGTGAGCCGAGATGCTGCGCGGACCCTCTCCCGCCAACGTCACCACGCCTCCGTCGGCGCCATCGCCATCGCTCTCGTCCTCTTCCCCATCCCAGAGCACGGCGTCGCGAGCCACTTGGTCGAGCTGGTCGAAGAGGGCATCCACCCGAGCGGCCTCGGCGCGGGCGCGGCGCGCAGCTGGAGCGCTGGCCGCCGGCGCAAGATCCTGCAGCAGGTCGGCGTAGCGCTTCATGACAATGGCCGTGGCCGGCTCATCGATGATCGGCACGCCCTCGGCCGCGGCTCCGACCTCGGCCTCAGCGCCCTCCCCTTCCGCATGCCGCGCCTCTGCCACCGTTGTGCCAACCTCCCCGAGCGCCTGATTGGCGTGCGCACTTTCCGCACCCGATGCCCCGTCTGCCGCCCCTTCCACGGAACGCACGGCGCCCGTAAAGTGCGCGTCGGCCTCGATGGAGGCAATGACCTGGCACACCAAGTCGATTTCCGCGTCCACGCGCTCGCGGGTACGCCGCGCCGATCGCTTCGAAGGTACCAGCGCCGGCACCGCGAAATTTGCCAGCAGCAGCGTGAGCACAATCACGCCCGAGGCCACTGAGATGAGCTCGGCACGATCGGGCACCGCGGCCCCCATGGTCAGCATGAGCGAAAGGGTGATGCCGCCCTTGGCGCCGGCGAAAGCCATGGCCAGGGTGCTTTTCAGGTGGGCGCGATCAAGACAGCTGGTCAGGGAGCGTCCTTCGCGAGCGGCGGCGTGCAGATCCATCCCCAGGATCCACAGGAAGCGCACCGCCTCCAGCACGAGCGTCAGTACCACCACAATGGCCAGCAGGCCCCAAGGATCGCTGAGCGCGCCATCGGCGGCTGGGCGCAGAAGACGCGGCAGCTGCATGCCCAGGATAACGAAGATGATACCGTTCAGCACGAATTCGATGGTCTCCCACACGCTTTTGGCCTGCAACTTAGTACGGGCCGCTTCGGCGCTGTGGCGCTGCGGCAGAAGCGACATCATCAGGCCCGACGCCACCACGGCAATGACCGCCCCGATATGAAGCGACTTCGCCGCCAAGTAGATGACGAAGGGCAGCAGCAGTTCCAGCATCACGTGGAGCGTGGGATTGTCGAGGCCGGCGCGGCGAATGAGCTCCAGCAGCCCCCAGGCCAGCGCGCCCATGATGAACCCGCCGAGCAAGCCGCCGAAGAGGTCGAGGGCAAACTCCTCGCCGGCGTGCATGACCGAGAAGGCGCCGACCGCGATGATATTCATGCAGCACTGGAACACCACCGTACCCGTCACATCGTTGAACAGCGCCTCGCCCTTGAGCAGCGCCTCGTGACGACGGCCGAACCGGCGATCGTGGGTCAACGCCGTTACGGCCACGGCATCGGTGGAGCCCATGGCGGCGCCCAGAGCCACAGCAGCGGCCAGCGGAATAGCCGGCACCAGAGCGTGCAGAGCAAGCCCGCAGCCAAAGGCGATGGCGAACACAAGGCCCACCGACAGCGAGGCGATGCCCCAGCGGTTGCTCCACAACGCCCCGGAATCAACATGACGCGACTCGTTGAAGTGCAACGGCGCGATGAACAGAATGAGGAGAAGTTCCGCATCGATGCCCCACTCCAGCGGCGTGGTCACTGCCAGCGCAATGCCCACGCCCAGCGCCACCTGCACCAGCGGCAGGGACACCCGCGGCAAGAACTTCTCCAGGATGCTGGAGGCAATAACCGCCGCCAGCAGGAACAAAATAAGCTCGAAAGTTTGCACGAAAGCCAGCTCCTCGTCGTCGCTCAGTTTCGCAGTACCTTAGCGAATGACGAGGGAGCCGAACCCCAGGCATCGGGTAGGAGCCCGAGCCTTTAGACCGACGGCGCTGACGGCAGGCCGAGGACGAGCCAGGGGCGACGCCCAGAGAGAGCGATTCAAGCGCGACCCAGGTCGACGGCGGTTGCCCGGAGAGGACGGCTCGTAGGCGACCCGGGACCGACGACCTGGCGACGACGGCTCGGAGGCGACGGATCCGAAAACAGCGGTTCGGGGGCGACGGCGTTACGAGAGTCCCGGGAAGCCCTGCTGGCGAAGGGCCTCGTAGGCGGCAATGGCGGCGGCATTGGACACATTGAGCGAGTCGAGCTCCGGCCGCATGGGAATGCGCACGCAGGCATCGGCGAATCGTTCGATGAGCGTCGGATCGAGGCCCCGACTCTCGCGACCAAAGAGCAGGAACGCCTCGGAGCCGTAAGCCACCTCAGTGTACAGACGGGGCGCAGCCCCCGTGAACAGGTGCAACTCGTCGGCGGCGTGAGCCTCAAGGAACGCCTCCACACAGGGCCAGCGCACAATGTCCACGTCGTTCCAATAGTTACACCCGGCCCGCTTGAGGTTCTTCTCCGTGGGCCGAAAGCCCATCGGCTCGATAAGATGCAACCGCGACCCCGTCACCGCGCACGTCCGCGCAATATTCCCCGCATTCTGCGGAATCTCCGGTTCAACAAGAACAAGGTTTAGCATATCAGCCTCCAACGAGTAGGCCCGCGACAGGGGACGTCCTGACCGAGCGAGTTCCACAGCGACTGAAACAGCCCAGTGGGCTGTTTCACCAAGCGAGGACTGTTTGAGCGAATCAGGATGCCCCCTGGCGCGGACCGGACGACCCGCTATAGTTGCTCCTGCTGACGGGCCATTTCCTCTTCCAGCTCCTCGGTGAGCATAAACCATTCTTCCTCAGCTGCCGCCAGGCGCTGCTTGAGCTTCGCGTGCTCGGCAATGGCATCGGAGGAGGCATCCTCGTTCACATAGAAGTCGGGGTCGGCCATCAGGGCCAGCAGCTCCTCCATGCGCGCGTTGTCGCGCTCCATCTGCTCGTCCAGCTGGGCGATGCGCTTGCGGTGGTTCTTCAGTGCGGCGTAGGCGCGGTTGCGAGCCTCGGCTTCGCGGCGCTTCTGCTCCTTGGTCTTGGGCGCGCTGCCCTTGGGGGCCGTGAGCTGCGTGGGATCTGCCGCCGGCTGGGCTGCGCGGGTCGACGCAGCCGGCGCACCCGCCGTCGCCCCTCCCTCGCGGTCGCGGCGCCGGTTCACCGTGATCTTGCCCGCCGCTGCACCGCCAGGCTTGCGCTTCTCTACCGCACCGGCGCTCCCCTTGCCGTGGATGCCCGTATCCTCCAGCACCTCGTCCACCACCGAGCGATCGGCCGTATCGGGATTGTCCAACTGACCCGACTTGTACAGGTAATAGTCATAGTCGCCATCGTAGTTGGTAATCTTGCCATCCTTCACCTCGACGATGCGATTGGCCACGCCGCGGATGAGATGGCGGTCGTGCGTGATGAACAAGATGGTACCCTCAAAGTGCTGAAGTGCCTGCTCCAGCACGTCGGCGCTGGAGATATCCAGGTGGTTGGTGGGCTCGTCCAGGCACAGCAAGGGTTTGGGCGCCACCAGCATCTTGGCCAAAGCCAAGCGGCCCTTCTCGCCACCGGACAGCACGCCCACCTTCTTGTCCACAGCATCGCCCGTGAACAGAAACGCGCCCAGCAAGCTGCGCACCTGGGAAATCGACCAGCCCGGAGCCGCGTGGTCCAGCTCTTCGAACACGGTGTTGCCCGCATGCAGCTCTTCTAACTGATGCTGGGCATAGTACGTCAGGTCGACGTTCACGCCATAGTCGATGGTGCCCGCATCGGGCTTTTCCACCCCGGCGATCATCTTGAGCAGCGTGGACTTGCCCGCGCCGTTGGGCCCCACCAGGGCCACCTTGTCGCCGCGGTACATCGTGAAGTCCACACCGTCGTACACCGTGTGATCGCCATAGCGCTTCACCAGGCCACGGGCGCGCACAACCTCATCGCCGGTGCGCGGCGGCTGCACGAAGTTGAAATGCACCGTCTTCTTCTCTTCGGGAATGACAGGCAGCGTCTCTTTGATCTTCTCGATGCGGCGCTCGCGCTCCTGAGCCTGCTTGGCCTTGGTGGCCTTGTAGCGGAAGCGGTCGACGAAGGCCTGCAGGTGGGCGATCTCCTCCAGCGACTTCGCGCGCTCCACCTTCAGCCGCTCCAGGCGCTCCTCGCGCTCCTTCAGATACTTCGAGTAGTTGCCCTTGTATAGGTTGACCTCGCCGTTATCGATCTCGGCCACGCGATCCACCATGTTGTCCATGAAGGCGCGGTCATGGGACACCACGATGACAGTGCCGGCATAGCCGCGCAAAAAGCCCTCGAGCCACTTCACCGATTCCAGGTCCAGATGGTTGGTCGGCTCGTCGAGCAGCAGCACCTCCGGATTGCGGATGAGAAGCTTCGCCAGGGCGATGCGCATCTGCCAACCGCCGGAGAACTCGGTGGTGGAGCGCTCCATGTCCTTCTCGGCGAAGCCCAGGCCGAAGAGCACGCTGCGCACCTTCGACTCCAGGGTGTAGCCGCCCATCATCTCGTAGGCGTCGCGGGCACGGCCCACGGCCGCCAGCTGGGCCTCCGTAGGGTTCGCTCCCAGTTCGGCCTCCAGCTTATGCAGGCGGCGCTCGGCCTCGAGCACCTCGGTCTGCGACGAGATGACCTCCTCGAACACCGGCAAGTCGCCCATCTCAATGGCCTCCTGCTCCAGGTAGCCCACGCGGGCCCCTTTGGCAAAGAGCACGCGGCCCTCGTCCGGGTCGTCCTCGCCCGAGATAATGTTCAGCAGCGTGGTCTTGCCAGCGCCGTTCGGGCCCACCAAGGCCAGGCGATCGTATTCTTCCAAGCGGAAGGTGACGTCGTGGAAAAGCTGGCGGCCACCGTAGGATTTCGAAATATGTTCAGTCTGAAGGATCATGAAAACGTCCTGGTATATCGCTGCGGAAAAAAGGGCCAGCGACAACAGAGCAGCCGCCAAGCCACGGAGGTAGTTTAGTGCATCGAGCCGTATCCTGACGAGAGCTTTCCCGATCATTTTCGCTCAACGCCGTTTAATGAGCCAGAGTGTTATAGAATAGGAGCACTGCGCTTTCGCGCGAAGTCTGTGAAGAGACGGAGCCGTATCTATGGACTTGACCCTTCTGACCTTCGTTGATCAGGCCGGATCTCACCCGGTGTTGCTCGTTATCCTGGCCCTTGTTGTGGGCGTGACGGTTATTTCGGGCGCCACTGACGCCCCTAACGCCATTGCCTCGGCGGTGTCGACACGCTGCCTTAAGCCCGGCGTGGCCCTTGGCTTGGCGGCGGTCTTCAACTTCGTGGGGCTTTTGGGCATGACCTACATCTCCACCGCCGTAGCCCACACCATGTTCAACATGGTCAACTTCTCGGGCAACACGCACCAGGCTCTTATGGCACTGATGGCGGCCATGATAGCCTCCATAGGCTGGGGCATTTTCTGCTGGTTCCGCGGCATTCCGGCCTCCAAGTCCCATTCGCTTATTGCCGGCATCACCGGCGGCGCCATTGCCATGAACGGCCTTGCCGGCGTGGTGCTCAGCGAGTGGATGCTGGTCATCTACGGCATGGTGTTCTCCCTGGTGGCTGGCTTTATTCTGGGCTGGCTTGCCACGCGGCTCATCGAGTTCCTCTTCGACTCCGTCGAGCTTTCCACCACCAACAAAATCTGCATCGTGTTCCAGGACATCTGCGCCTGCGCTCTGTCATTCCTTCACGGCGCCCAAGACGGCCAGAAGTTCATGTCCATCGGCCTTCTGGGCATTGCCTTGGCCTTCGGCATGGAATCCAGCGGCGAGACGAACTTCCCGCTGTGGCTCATGATCCTGTGCTCGCTGGCCATTTCGCTGGGCACCCTAGTCGGCGGCAAGCGCATCATCAAATCCGTAGCCATGGACATGGTGAAGCTCGAGAAATACCAGGGCCTGGCCGCCTCCATCTCTACGGTGATCACCCTGTTCGTGGCTTCCATCACCGGCATGCCGGTGTCCACCTCCCATTGCTCCACAGCCGCCATTATGGGCGTAGGAGCCTCGAAGAATCTGAAGCGTGTGAACTGGTCCATCGCCAAGAACATGGTGGTGGCCTGGGTCATCACCTTCCCCTGCTGCGGCCTCATCGGCTTTTTGCTGGCCAAGTTGTTCATGGGGCTGTAGGGGCACGAGCGCTGCAACGCCCCGGCAGCCATCGGGCATCGGCCCCAGCGGGTTGATGCGCCGAGCCGAAGGCTGCCCCAGCAAGCTGCGGACCTCCCAAACCCATTAACGCCAGCGCTCCGTAGGCCTCACGATGGAAACCGGCACCCGATTGACCAGCCCTCAATTACAGCCCGTTTTCCATCCGCCCCTCAAAAATGAGCGATTTCTGGTCAAATCAGGGGTGTTTTCCATCATTTCGCAAGAGGGCTCCGCAAATCACGTCAAGCCGCACTCCCCTGACCTGGGAAAACAGATTGCGGAATTCGGCTCGATGGAAAACACCCTCGGATGGAAAACACCCCTGATTTGACCAGGGCGCCACGAACCAATCAATAGCTACTCGCCATCTAACGCAATTGGGAGCGGACGCATTTTTGCCCCATAACCCCGTCTTGCCATTTGAGCCAGCTCCGAAAACAAAAAACAGGTCGGAAGCTTTTCACTTCCGGCCTGCGAATTCATGGTGGTCGCTACAGGATTTGAACCTGTGACCCCCGCCGTGTGAAGGCGATGCTCTCCCGCTGAGCCAAGCGACCGAAGGGTTGTGCAAGTGGCTTAGCAACTTGCGACGGCTAAATATAATACACGGCTTCCAAGGAACATGCAAGAGGGAATCTTGTATACTAGAGCAATATATTCACAACTTTAGTTTTCGACCCAAAGGACGGCTCCATGGCAAGCGATTTCACTAGCGAAACTTTCCTCGCGCAGAAGAAGATGAGCGACGAGGTCAACGCCGACTTGGCAATCCATCCCGAGAAGTACACCATGCTCTCGGGCGATCGCCCGACGGGACGCTTGCATATGGGCCACTACTTCGGCACCTTGAAGGAGCGCGTCAAGCATCAGGACATGGGTATCAAGACCCGCGTGCTCATTGCCGACTACCAGGTCATCACCGACCGCGACACCACGGCCAACATCGCCGACAACGTGTACAACATGGTCATCGATTACCTGGCCTGCGGCATCGACCCCGAGAAGACCATCATCTTCACCCACTCCGCCGTGCCGGCCCTGAACCAGCTCATGCTCCCTTTCCTGTCGCTGGTCACCGAGGCGGAGCTTTTGCGCAACCCCACGGTGAAGGCCGAGCAGGAGGCCTCGGGCCACGCGCTCACGGGCCTGTTGCTCAGCTATCCGGTACACCAAGCCTGCGACATTCTGTTCTGCAAGGGCAACATCGTGCCCGTGGGCAAAGATCAGCTGCCCCATATTGAGCAGACGCGCCAGATTGCCCGTCGCTTCAACGAGCGCTACGGCCACGTGTTCCCCGAGCCGGTGGCACTGCTCACCGAAGCTGTGGAAATCCCCGGTCTCGACGGCCGCAAGATGTCGAAGAGCTACGGCAACGCCATCGCGCTTTCCGCCACGGAAGAGGAAACCGCCAAGCTCATCAAAAAGAGCCAGACCGATTCCGAGCGCTTCATCACCTTCGATAAGGAGAACCGCCCGGGCGTCTCGGCCCTGCTCACCACCGCGGCGCTGACCACCGGTCGCACCGAGGAGGACATCGCCGCTGAAATTGGCAATGACGGCGCGGGCGCCCTGAAGCGCTACGTTACCGAGTCGGTCAACAGCTACCTGGCCCCCATCCGCGAGCGTCGTCGCGAGTTGGAGGGCAACACCGAGTATGTGCGCGAAATCCTCCATGAGGGCAATCGCAAGGCCAATGAAATTGCCAACGCTACTCTGGACGAAGTGCGCGAGGCCATGGGCATGGTGTACTAGCCGCCCTACCCAGCACTAGTGCAGGTACCAGAAGGACCCCTCATTGAGGGGTCCTTTGCATGTAAGAGGACAGCACACGATTCAACTGGCAAGCACTCTGGGCATAGACGCCCACCGAGCACTAGTCCAACTCGCTGGCGGGACATTCCTCCAACTCGGGCGGCTCCTCATCGATGCGCTCGCTCTGAGCCTCGTCCACCAGCGCTATCTCGCCATTTTCAGGCGCCTCAACACTGTTGTCCTCAAGGGAATCATCAGTCGCCTCCGCTCGCGCGACCGTGGCGGTCTTCTCCTCTACGGCCACCAGCTCCACATTTTCGTCGCCATCGCTTTCGTCGATAGCGTCTTCTTCTTGCTGATGGGCAACCGTGCTCACGGTGTCCTCGTCGGCCGACTCTTCGGCGTCGCCCTCGAAAGCACCTTCATCCACGGCAGCCTCGTCAACAGCATCCGCCTTCTTGTCGTCAACCGCCACGGCTGCTGACGTCTCATCCTCAACCGCCTCTAGATCGGCCGCATTCGCCTGGGCAGCGCCAACGCCGATTAGAGCGGCCGCCGCCAAAGCCATGGCGCAGCAGAACAGCATTCCCTTGCGCTTGAGCATCAGTTCCTTCATAGGATCCTCCTTTTCCGGGACACAGGGACCAGAGTCGCACTCGTTGCCAGCGACCCCACTCCAACCATAAAGGAGAACGTCCCGCCAGCAGAGCCAGCGGGATGAAACTTAAACTTTCGCTCAGTAAATCTTAAAGAGGCGTTAAGGGATGGAGAAACAGCCGAGCGCCTACACTGTGTCGTCGAGATCCATCTGCATGAGCTGCACGTTTTCGCGCAGGCGGCGAGCGTGGATGCGCGAGAGGCGATCCTCCTCGTAGGCCTCCTGAATTTGCTCGAGCTCGTAATGGTAGGCCAAACGCTTGATATCGTCGGTGCGATCTTCCACCTTGATGACGGCGGTCACCGTGGGCACCGAATTGTGCAGCGCCCCCAGGCTGCGCTGGTATTCCAGCAGCAGCGCCGCCGCGTCCTCGGTGGACACCTGGCTGGAGGCCACGGCATCCTCCAAATGCTGAATGGCGTACACGCGGCACTTCACCTGCAGCTGCCGCATTTCCTCGGTACGGGCGGCCATGGTGTGGCCGGGAAGCTCGCGCAGCACGGCGTTCACACCCCGGTGCAGGAGCGCGCGCAGACGGATGCGGAACGCGTGCATGCCGCCGATCTGGCCGCTGTGCTCAAGCAGATGCATCATGCGCTCGAGACGGCTGAGGTACTGGTAGCCCACCACCGCGGACACGTCGCCGCTTTCCATGAGCTCGATGGCGCGCTCGTGCTCCCAGCTGAGCGCCTTCAAGCGCAGCGCCACATTGGGCTCGTCCTCGATGCCGTTCGTCTCTTTGATGCGCGCCACACGATCGTTGTACGAGCGAATGACGGCCCGCGTCTCCACGTGATTCTCGGCCGTCTGCTGTGCCGTCAGCATCTCGATGACGTTGCGCATGATCTCCAGGGTGGTCTCGGCGTCCCGCTCTTGGCGAAGGCGCTCCCCCTCCCCCTCGTCGCGTTTCGGCGCCAACAGCGGCACCACGAACGTAGCCAGCAACAGCGTGCACACAATAACGCCGCAGGCCAGGAAGATAAGCAGGTCGCGCTGAGGGAACGGCACGGCATAGGGGCGCAGCATAATATTGGGCGCAATGGAGAACATGATGGACAGCGTGATGGTGCCCTTGGCCCCCGAGAACGTCGTGATGAGCACACTGCGCAGATCATCGGTAGAGAACCAGCGCCGCTCTTTGCGCCGCACGTGCAGGTAGTCCATCACCAGCACCCACACAAAGCGCGTAAACAGCAACAGGAACGTGAGCCCGAACACCAAAAGAATGAGCGTGCTGTTTTGGATGGCCACGTTGTCCCAGGTGTCGTGCATGGCGTTGGGAAGTTGGGTGCCCAGCATGACGAACACGATACCGTTCAGAGCATAGGTAAGCACATGCCACACGCTGGACGAGACGATGTTCATGCGTGAAACCGAGGGCCCGATAGTGCCGCGCGGCGACGTGACGTTGATAAGCCCCGCCACCACCACGGCAATAACGCCGCTGACATGGCAGGCGTCGGAAATAAGGTAGACAAGGAACGGGATGAGCACCTCGAACAACACGTGGAAGTTCGTGTTCTCGACGCCAATATCGCGAGCCTTGCGCACCACCCAGTTTCCGATAAAGCCGAGGATGGCGCCGAACAGGAGGCCACCCAGAAACTCGACGAGGAAGTCTTCGCTGGCGTGAAGCAGCGAGAACGTACCTGTGGTAACCGCTCCCACGGCGAACTGGAACGACACGATGCCCGAGGCGTCGTTGAGCAGAAGCTCGCCCTTCAACATGCTGGCTTGGCGCTTTGGAATGTCCACTTGCTTGGACAACGAGGATACCGCCACGGCGTCGGTGGGCCCCAGAGCCGCGCCCAACGCGAAGGCCGCCGCCAAAGGAATGGAGGGCACAATAGCGTTCAGCGCGAAGCCGATGACGAGCGTGGTGGCCACCACCAGACCGATAGCCAGAGATAGCACGGGTTTTCGCTCACGCCAAAGGGCTTCTTTGTCAGCACGTTTTGCCTCGTCGTAAAGCAGCGGGGCAATGAAGAACACCAGGAACAGCTCGGGGTCGAGCGTGATTTCGATATCGCCGCCAGCCACAATGGCAATGAGCAGGCCCAGGCCGATTTGTACCAAGGGCAGCGACACGCGGGGAATGATTTGATCGATGAGCGAGGAGGCCAGCACGGCGGCCAGCATGAACAGCCCAAGGGTCAAAGTCTCCACAGAGCGCGCCTCACTTCCCCACAATCATCTTCGAATGAATGCCTCATTCTAGAATATGAGGGCAAAACCCCTTATTTGCAAGGGGGCTTTTTCAGAAAAAGAGCGGGGGCGCTCGGTGAACGCCCCCGCGAAATGTCCGGGATAGTCGAAACCGTCGCGCTTCCGGCGCTCGCGCGAACGACGAACCGAGCTCGCAGCCGAGATCGGGCTCTACACCAGACGCACGCGGAAGTTGCGCCCGCTCTTCTCCAGCTGGTACTGGCCCGTCGAAGCCATGTACTGGCGCATTTGGGCGAAACCGAGATCGCGCACCTTGAAGTCCTTGAACTTTGCGCGCACGCCGTCGGTAACAGTGGAGAGCAGGATGCCCTCGCTACCAGCATCGGCCACCAGCTGATGGATGTAGCCCTGAGGCGTATCGGGCGAGGGAGCCTTCTTGCTCGCGCGCTTCTTGGGCGCAACGGCCGGCGCCTTTTTGGCCGGCTGTTTCTTGGGGGGCGCAGCGGGCTTCTTGGCGGAGCGCTTCTCGACCGTCGAAGCCGCAGAAGAGGTGTCAGAGGTTTTGGCATCCTTCGAGGAAGACGCTTCGTCCTTCGAGGCCGCATTCTTCTTCGACGGCGCCGCAGACTGGCTCTTCTTAGGGGTTGCGGACTTCTTAGGAGTTTGCTTCTTGGCGGCCGGCTTTTTAGCCGCAGCTTCCTTCGGCTGTTCGGGGCTCTCGCTCTTGGCAGCAGTTTCCGTAGCCTCTTGCTGCGCCGCCTTGCGCTGGGCGCGCGCCTTGCGGCCGGGCTTCACATCCCGCGGTTCTTCGCTTGAGGCATCCGCAGCAGGCGCAACCGTCTCGGCAGCAGCGACTGGCGCCTCAGATGCGGCATCCTTCCCGGCATGAGCGGCTTGCTCGCCAGCGACGGCGCCCTTGTCAGCAGCGCCCTCCTTCAGCAGCCCTGCCACCGACGCGGCGGCACCCTCGGTCAGACGAGCGGGCTTCTTGGCCACGACGCGGCGCGTACCACGGTGGTTGCGCACCCGTCGAGCAGGTGCTTCATCGGTGGCAGGCTCAGAGGCCAGTTCACCAGCCGGCTCGCCAGCAGTTTCCTCAACCACCACTTCCGTCACGGTCTCGCGCGGTTCAGCTGCTTCTTCAGAAGCAGCCGGATCAGGAGCAACCTGCTCCGCAACAGCAGCGCTGCGCTCCTCGGCCGCCGACTCCGGCACCTCAGCGGCACGCTCCTCGGCCGTCGATGCCGAGCCCTTCTCGGCCTTGTCGTTGCGCCCATTGCGACGGTTGCGCGACTTGCGCGGAGAACGGTCCTCAGAGGCCTCGGAGGGACGCTCCTCCTTGCGCTCCACAGGCTCCTCGCCCTCGGCCAGCTCCACGGTGACGGAGCTGTGGTCCTTGGTGATGCGCACGCGGGTGAATTCCTCCAGCAGTTTGGACAGTAGGTTCGTGCCGTAGCTGCGCACGTCGAAGTCGGGGTAGCGTTTCTGCAGACGGCTGCCGATCTCGCCCAGACCCGTGGCCTTGCCGTTGTTCTGGTTGTCGGTGATGATGTCAACCACGGCCTGCTCCACCGAGTCCTTCGGCACGGCGTTACCGCTGCCGCCGTTGCGCTCGTTCTTCTTCTGCACCAGCAGTTCCAGCGTGGTGAACACGTCGCAGGCGCGGCGGAAGGGCGTCGGAGTCTTCTTCTCGCCCATGCCGATGACCATGCGGCCGCTCTCGCGCAGGCGGCTGGCCAAGCGCGTGAAGTCGGAATCGCTGGACACCAGGCAGAACCCGTCGACGTTGTCGGTGTAGAGGATGTCCATGGCGTCGATGATCATGGCCGAGTCCGTGGCGTTTTTGCCCTGGGTGTAGCCGAATTGCTGGATGGGCGTAATGGAGTTTTCCAGCAGGGCGTCCTTCCACTTAGCGTGCAAGGTGAGCGTCCAGTCGCCGTAAATGCGTTTGATGGTAACCGTGCCGTACTTCGAAAGCTCGTTCAGGATGGGCTTCAAGTAGCGGGCCGACACGTTGTCGGCGTCAATGAGCAGCGCCAAGCGGCGGTCGGACGTTTCGATAATAGTTTTTTCCATAAGGGAATGAGATCCTTACCAGTAATAAGATACGTTGCCCCAAAGTATGGCACATTTTGCCTTGTCGCGCAGAGTGCAGAAGCCAAGCGTAAGAATTGGGAAGAAATCCGCCGCGGCAAGCTCAGTCCCATGAAGACGGACATGGAGCGCCAGGCGAACAGGGTGCGGTCATGACCCCGGATAGCTTTCATAGGATCGCCGAATATCACAAGCGCACTAGAGGGTCGGGGCTTTTTTGAGAATCAGCCCAAGAGAGCGCCCGAAAAATCTGGGACGGCCCTCGCGAAGATCTGGGATGAATCTGGGATGAACCGGAGTTTCATCCCAGATGAAACAAAAAAGTCAGGAGTGCAATACTCCTGACCTGCGGTTTCAGTGGTGCACCAGGAAGGACTCGAACCTTCGACCTTGGGATTAAGAGTCCCCTGCTCTACCAACTAAGCTACTGGTGCACTTGGTTGCTGCGCAAAGCGCTTGAATAGTTTAGACCAAACAAAACCTGTTTGCAAGACCTAATTTTTCAAGCGCGCTGGGGTGGATGATGGGACTCGAACCCACGATCTCCAGAGCCACAATCTGGCGCCTTAGCCAACTAGGCCACACCCACCATTTCGCGCAAGGTTGAATTATAGGGATGTCGGTGCTTGGGCGCAAGCATTATTTTTCAGAAGCCACTGGCGCGTCATCCTCTGCCGCTGGCTGGAGCACTACCCCCGCGCGACGCCCGCCAGATCGCGCACCACTTCCCCACCAATAATAAGACCCACCACCGAGGGAACGAACGCCACCGACCCGGGAGCCGGACGGCTGCCTTCCTTCACCCGCTCGCCATCGGGAAAAGGCTCGCGCGGGGGTTCCGTGGAATACACCACTTTAAGGGACCCAATGCCGCGCTTGCGCAGCTCTTTGCGCATAACGCGGGCCAGCGGATCTACGGAAGTGTTCGCAATATCGGCCACCTGAAACGCCGTCGGGTCGAGCTTGTTGCCCGCGCCCATGCTAGAGATAATGGGGACGCCCGCAGCGTGAGCTGCTTCCACCAAAGCCAGTTTGGCGCTTACCGTGTCCACCGCATCCACGATATAGTCGTAGGCCGTAAAATCGAACTGATCGGCCGTTTCGGGCAAGAAGAAGCACTGGTGCGTGGTTACCTGGCATGCAGGATTGATAGAGGCCACGCGCTCGGCGGCCACCGCCACTTTGGGACGCCCAACCGTATCAAGCGTAGCTATGATCTGCCGGTTGAGGTTCGTCGGATCCACCTCATCGGAGTCGACAAGATCCAGTGCCCCCACCCCACTGCGCGCCAAGGCCTCGACCACGTAACCGCCCACGCCACCGACACCGAACACAGCCACTCGGGCGTGAGCGAGGCGATCCAGGCCCTCTTGTCCCAGAAGAAGACGGGTACGGGCAAACGTATCAGGCAAGGAGTTCATCGGTAGCGACTTTCTCTAACGGAGGTTGCTGAAGCGGATGGTAGGTGACGGACGTGAGTTGCTGACCTGGTCAAAAACAGCTCGAGGATGATACTTTTGCAAAAAATCGATCGATTAAGGTCGCAAATCCGTCGAGGCGGGGGTTTTGTTTTCGGCATCGAGCTCGCTTTGCCCCTATTATGACAAAATCCACTCTTTTGGTAGCCGAAAAAGGTCCGATCCTAATCTCGGTACGCCTCTTTTCCCCGCAAAAACCCCGCCTCGACGGATTTGCGACCTTAAAAGTCGTTTTTCGCGCCAAACCCCCGCCTCGATTGATTTTTGACCACCGGGACGCCTCTTGTGCTATAAACAAGCCCGAGAGAATAGCGGAAGGAAGAGGTCGCAATGAACAGGCACGACGCACGCCACGAAGCGGAATCGCCGATGAGCCGACGTAGCTCATCCTCGCAGACGCCCCGTCAGACCTCCGGCGCCAGAAGCGTCCGCAACGCTCCCGACTCCTCTCGGAGCGCACTCCGCACCAACGCACGGTTCCGCGGAGTCGCGCTCCTAATCAGTGCGCTCTTGGCTTTTGCGCTTACCAGCTGCACTGGCGCCTCTTCATCTGATGCAAACAGCGCCCCCGACAAGTCCTCATCCGCAGCGCAAACAATGCTGGCCGACACGTCCTCCGAAGAGGGCCCTGGAAGCGACGCAAGCGGAAGCCCCACAGCCGGCGAAGACCCAAGCGCAAAGCAAGATGCTGAAGCTGAGCAAGCTGGCGCCGAAGACTCTTCGAGCGACGCAGCCGACGCAGAAATCGAACCCCCATCCGAAGACACCACTGGCACCGAAGCCGTCGACGCGCAAAGCACTTCCTCGTCGGCTGCCGACAACGCTAGCACCTCCTCCGCCAAGCCGCTCACCTGGGACTCCCTCCCCGCCTACGATGGCAGCCCCTATGTTTATGTCAACGACGGCGATCCGACGTTCTCCTCGACAGACCGCAAAGCAGCCTACGGCACCGAGATCTACGGGGACTTGGACAAGCTGGGGCGCTGCACCGACACCTTCGCCGTCGTGGGGCCCGAGACGCAGCCCACGGAGAAGCGAGGCTCCATCGGCAGCGTCAAGCCCTCGGGCTGGCAACTGGCGAAGTATGACTTCGTGGACGGAAAATACCTGTTCAACCGCTGTCACTTGCTGGGATATCAGCTGACGGGCGAGAACGCCAATGTCTGCAACCTTATCACGGGTACTCGCTACCTGAACATCGACGGCATGCTGCCCTTCGAGAATACCGTGGACGATTACGTCGACGCTACCGGCAACCATGTGCTCATGCGTGTAACGCCCATCTTCGTCAAGAAAGAGCTCGTGGCACGCGGCGTGCAGATGCAAGCCGAATCGCTTGAAGACCAGGGCGATGGCATTAGCTTCAATGTCTTCTGCTACAACGTACAGCCCGGCGTCGTCATCGACTACGCCACGGGCGACAACAAGGCCGCCGCGGATGCTCCTGGCAGCAAGATAAGCTCCGATAGCAAAAAGTCGTCTTCCAGCAGCAAGAACAGCTCGAGCTCCAGCAACAAGGGGAACTCCAGCAAAGATAACGCCGGCACCTCTAAGAGCAAGCAGGACTACGTGCTGAACACCAACACCAAGAAGTTCCACGTTCCCAGCTGCTCTTCGGTCAAGCAGATGGCCGACAAGAATCGCGAAGACGTGAAAGACACACGCAAGAATATCCTCAACCGCGGCTACGACCCCTGCAAGCGCTGCAACCCGTAGGGCACGGAGCGCGGCAGGCATACGTCCCTCTATCACGATCCATCGGGGGATCGCCCCGTAGCAACCCAAGCAACCCAAGCACCAAAAAGGCCCCCGCCAACACTGGCGGGGGCCTTCTCATTGCTGGTAGGGCCACCCGGACTCGAACCGAGAACCAAGGGATTATGAGTCCCCTGCTCCACCATTGAGCTATAGCCCCAAGTAAACCACTACATATTATCGCATAGGTTAGGCAAAGTCAGCGAGGTTTCGACAGGTGCCTGCAATTGCCCCGCCTTTCGCCCAAGCGTACTTCGGTACGCTTGGGCGAAAACAAGGGGCAAGGGCAGGTGCCTGTCGGAACCGCAGCGTCGACAGGTCCGTTCGCCCCGTCAGGGCGAACGGAACTAACTACATCTTCACCGGCGCGCTTACGCCCAGCAGGTTCAGGCTGAGGGCCAGCACGATGCGCGTGGCGTCGCACAGGGCCAGACGGGCCGTCTGCACGTCGGCGTCCTCGGTAAGCACGTGGCAGTTGGTGTAGAACTGGTGGAACAGCGCAGCCAGATCCTGGGCGTAGTGCGTCAGGCGGAACGGCGCGCGGTCGCGGGCCGCCAGGGCGATCAAGTTGCCGAAGTCGCCCATCTTGCGCATGAGCGCCAGCTCGGAGACGTGTGTGAGCGGCGAGAGATCGCAGTTCTCGGGCACCACCTTCGCGGCCAGCTCGGCCATGGTGATGTCGCCGGCCTCGGCAGCCGCGGCGTCGGCCGGATCGGCAGCCTTGCGCAGGATGGAGCAGATGCGCGCATGGGCGTACTGCACGTAGTACACCGGGTTCGACGCGTCCTTCTTCTTCGCCA
>CAJUFS010000057.1 GCA_910585575.1 uncultured Adlercreutzia sp.
CTTCCGATCTTGCTTATCGGAATCATCGGCCTCGTGTTGGTGAGGAGGGAGTGACGGACGGAATCGGAGAAAGAAGAAGCCGGGCCACCCTGCAAAGTAGACCCGGCTTAGACAAGTAACCAATGCCGCCCGGTTGCACGGGGCGCCATCGATTGCCTGTATTATAGCATCGACTTCTTCGCAGGTATAGGTGGTTTGGCTGTCTGCTGCCGATTCTCCAGAGTGAAATAAAAACGCCCTCCGAAGAGGGCGTTACATGTTAAATGGTGCGGGCGAGAGGACTTGAACCTCCATGGGGTTGCCCCCATACGGACCTGAACCGTACGCGTCTGCCAATTCCGCCACGCCCGCAGGTGCACTTTGGCATTGCCAAAAGAGCGTTGACTATCATAGCCGACCCCGCGAGGTGACGCAAGGGGTAATTTTGCCGTAGCGCGAACTTTCTGCAGAATGCGGCAAACCGAGTGAAGGGGGCCCATGCAGAGAGGTGCGTTGTCGAGGGAGCGTCAGGCGCCTCCGAGCCGCGACCGCCGTTGGCGTCTGCCAGGCATTGCTCGGCCGGGGATGCGGCTACTCCTCGCGCAGGATGGTGTTGGCTGTCTCCTTCAAGGCGGCGTCAGTCATGTCCTCCTGACGGCGCTCGCCCTTTTCCTCGTAGCCGATCTTGTCCTTCAGCTCGTGGGTGGCCTTGTCCTTGGCGCGCTCTTCGCGGTCCTTCGCAGCGCGCATCTCGTCGCCCACGTGGTCCTTCAGGTGCTTCAGCTGCTCGCGTTCGTGCTCGCGGTCGATGCGGGCGTCTTCGCGGCTGTCGGGAATTTCCAGGCTCATGATGAGCTCCTTTCCTTGGTTTGTCCTACGCTTTAAGGGCGCTCCGACGTTTATCAAAAGCACAATACGTCGGTGCGGTTTGATGATGCGCTGCTTTTACTTTAATGAGCGACCGACGTTGCGGTATTCACCGACCCCATTCGTCAACGAATTGCAACGCCTTTGATCCCTGATCTTCTCGTATCGGCGCCCCGCTGCCAGGGTTGCCGCGCTCTGGCGGCTATAATGGTGGAAAGAGAGCAGCCGCGTAGCGATAGCAACGCGTTCGAGCAAGGAGGATCGTATGGCAGAAGAAACGCCCGTCGTGGGTATCATCATGGGATCGGAATCGGACATGCCGGCCATGGAGCCGTGCATGGCCCAGCTGGACGCCCTGGGGGTTCCCTATGAGGTGAAGGTGGCCAGCGCCCACCGCAAGCCGGCCGTTGTTCACGAGTGGGCCGAGACGGCCCATGATCGCGGCATCAAGGTGATCATCGCCGCCGCGGGCAAGGCGGCTCACCTGGGCGGCGTGGTGGCGGCCTTTACGCCGCTGCCGGTTATTGCCGTGCCCATGAAGACCAGCGATCTGGGCGGCTTGGACTCCCTGCTGTCCATGGTGCAGATGCCCTCCGGCGTGCCCGTCGCCTGCGTGGCCATCAATGGCGCGAAGAACGCGGCCATTTTGGCGGTGCAGATGATGGGCACCAACGACGAGGCCATGCTGCAGAAGGTGGCCGACCTTAAGAAGGACATGGCCGAGGCCTAAAGCGCAGGGCGACGGGCGCGAGTGATGGCGCCCTTATCGGGGTTCTGGCAGGCGTTCGATCCGATGGAGCAATCGGACGGCTTCTGACGGCACCCTGGTTCAACGCGGGAAACGGATATCGCATGAAGCAACTGTTAATGGGAAACGAGGCGTTTGCCCACGCGGCTCTGGAGGCCGGGGTGAACGTAGTGGCAGGCTATCCTGGCACGCCCTCCTCGGAAGTGGTGGAAACGGTGGCGAAGCTGCACGGGCAGGGCGTCGCTCAGGACGTGCATGTGGAATGGTCCACGAACGAAAAGGCCGCCCTTGAAATGCTGGCCGGCGCTTCGTACTGCGGAGCGCGGGTGCTGTACACCTGCAAGCAGGTGGGTCTGAACGTGGCTTCGGACGCGCTGATGTCGCTCAACTATGTGGGCGTGCGCGGCGGGTGCGTGCTGTTCGTGGCCGACGACCCCGGCCCCATTTCGTCCCAGACCGAGCAGGACACGCGCCGCTTCGGCTCCTTCGCGAAGGTGCCGGTGCTCGATCCGTGTTCGCCCGACCAGGGTGTGGCCATGATGAAGGCCGCCTTCGAACTGTCCGAGCGCTACGATACGCCGGTTATCGTGCGACCTACCACGCGCATCTGCCATGCCTCCACCTTCTTCGAGGTGCAGGAGGAGACCCATGGCCGTCCGCTGCCCGCCGACGGCTTCCAGAAGGATCCGAAGTGGGTCATCTTCCCGAAGCGTGCCTACGAGGCCCACGGCGAGATCATCCGCCGCTTGGCCCGCATGGCGTGGGATTTCGACTTTGATCCGACGTTCTCGCAGTTCAACCAGGTGTTTGAGAGTGGCGGGGCTGCCGACGCTTCCAGCGCCCCCACCGTCGGCATTGTGGCTGGTGGTGTGTCCGTGGCCTACGCTCGCGAGGCCTTGGGGCTCATCGAGCGCGCGGCTGCGGCGGCTGGTGTGCCGGTGCCCCGCTACCGCTTCATGGCCGTGGGTACGCCCTATCCCTTCCCCGCGGAAACGGCCGCTGCGTTCGCTGCCGGCTTGACCGACGTCATTGTGTTCGAGGAGCTGGACAGCGTTCTTGAAGAGGAAATGCTCAAGTTGGCTGGCGCTCGTGGCCTGAACCTGCGGGTGCAGGGCAAGTTGACGGGCTCGGCCAACGACCGCGGCGAGAATTCCGCCGAAAACATCGCCGGACGCCTGGGGCGCTTCTTCGACCGCACCAGCGGTACCGATGGCGTGGCTGGCCTGGTTGATCGCGCCATTGCGGGCGGCAACGGCCTTGCCTATGATGGGCCGCTTCCAGTGCGGCCGCCGGTTTTGTGTGCGGGCTGCCCCCATCGGGGCAGCTTCTACGCGGCCAAGCGCGCCCTGGGCAAGCGCCCCGCGGTGCTGACGGGCGATATTGGGTGCTACACTTTGGGCAACGCTCAGCCGCTCGATGCGGTGGACACCTGCTTGTGCATGGGCGCCGGCCTCACTATGGCCCAGGGCTTCGCCGTGGCCGAGCCGGGGAAGAAGGCAGTGGCTTTCATCGGCGACTCCACGTTCTTCGCCAGCGGCATGACCGGCGTGGCCAATGCGGTGTACAACGGCCACGATGTCACCTTCGCCATTTTGGACAACGCCACGACGGCTATGACGGGCGGCCAGCCCCATCCGGGCACCGGCGTGACGCTGATGGGCGAGAAGCGTCGGCCTATTGTGATTGAGGAAGTGCTGAAGGGGCTCGGCATCGAGTGCATCACCTTTGCTAATCCCCACTCCCTGGAAGGTGCCACGGAAGCAGCCCGTCAGGCCATCGATTTTGAGGGGCCCTCGGCGGTCATCTTCTGCGCGCCCTGCATTCAGCTGAAAAAGCCCGCAGCGTCGGTAGCCATCGATGCCGATATCTGCACGGGCTGTAAGAAGTGCATCACATCCATTGGGTGCCCGGGCATTGGCTTCGACGAGGCGCGGCGCGGGCCTGCCTCTCGCGAGCGCGGCCAGGCGTTCGTGGATGGCAGCCTGTGCGACGGCTGCGGTCTGTGCGTGCAGGTGTGTCCCTTCGATGCCATCGCAAATCCGAATGAAGCTCCTGTTGACTTGCCGCTTTACGGTCGAGTGCTAGAAGATGAGATGAACGATTTTCAGCAGACGGAAATCAACGGCGAGCCTGATGAGACGGCGGGGGAGGCCCTGGGACAGGCCGAGGGTCTCGGATTCGGCGGGGTTGCCGTAGCGCGCTGTATTGTGCGCAGCGATGATCCGACGGGGCCCATCGACGGACTGCCCGTGTCGGCGCCGGAAGGAGGCTGCCATGATTAACGTCCTTCTTGCCGGCGTAGGCGGTCAGGGTACCGTGCTGGCGGCAAAAGTGCTCGCCCAGGCAGCGCTGGCTCGCGGGTGGCAGGTGCGCACCGCCGAGACCATCGGCATGGCGCAGCGCGGCGGCAACGTCACGAGCCACGTACGTATGGGGTCGGACGGCGAGGAGGTTTTTTCGTCGCTGATCACGCCGGGCACGGCCGATATGGTTATTGCCCTGGAGCCGGGCGAGGCAGCCCGCGCGCTGCCCTACTTGGCACCCGGCGGCGTGCTGGTGACGGCCACCACGGCCATCCAACCGGTAACCGCGGCCCTGGCCAGTCAGCCCTATCGCGCCGGCGATGTGGTGGCGGCGTTGGAAAACGCCCTGCAGAAGAACGCCGCGCAGGAGCAGCAGGCGGAAGCAGAGCGCGAGGCGGCGTTCGGGGGAGCCGAGGCTGCCGCCGGAGCCGTCGGGGATGGCCGCAGCCTCAGCGATTGCAGTGCGGGCGCAACCAGCGCAAGCGCCCCTAGCGCTGCGCGTGAGGCTTTTGCTACCGTAGGCAAAGACGCCCAGGCCCCGGGCGTAGGCGGCTATCCTGTGCCGCTGTTCGTACCCGTGAACGACGAGGCGCTGGTGACGGCCTTGGGCTCGGGTTCGCGCAAGTCGCTCAACATGATGCTGCTGGCGGTGGCTGTGGCGCAAAACCGCATTCCCCTTACGCTGGACGAGGTGAAGCAAGCGGTGGAATCCTGCGTAAAGCCCCAGTTCGTAGCCATGAACCTCCAAGCTATCGACCACGCTGCCGAGGCGTACGGGTAGGGAGCTAGTCGCCCAGGCATGCGGGCAGGGAGCCGATCTCCGAGGTCACGGCTATTGCTGATGCTCCGTATGAGCGCATCGGCGGCAATCCGCCAGCGTGCTGCCGCCGATGCCACCGTTGGGCAATGCGGGGCTCGCTACGTGCAGCGAGGCCCCTCGGTTTCCCCGTCTGTTAAAGTGTGAGCTGCCTGGGAGAGGCTGGTGTTCTCGTGTGCAGTCCCAAGAGGTACGGTATCAGGGGGAGCGAGAGAAGCTCCGCTGGGTCCAATTCTGTTGAACCTTGCGGGTTGGTCAATCAAGACCCGTTTTCCATCGATGCATCGTAAATAGGAACTTTTTGGCCAATCAGGCCGCGATTTCCGTCGATTTGCGTCCACTGCGAAACGAGCACAAGAGCGGCCGCCTTCCTGACCTGGTCTTTTCCCGAGGCTAAAAAGGCGCGATGGAAATCGCAGGCTGTTTGACCACCGAATCGACGGAAATCGCCCTCCGATTGGCCAGAAACTTCTTGTTGATATGCTGTCGATGGAAAATAGCTCTCGATTGGCCAGGGGAGCCAACCGTGGTTGCTCTGGCTGCATTTGTCCTGCGGGAGCGTCGCATTTGGATGGGTCGCGCTCTCCCGAGTTTCTGCGTGGGCTAATTTACGAGTGATATTTGTGTTCCTTCTTAATGTCGTGTCAGTGGCTGGTAATAATTCGGAAAGAAAGAATGCGGCCAGAGGTAATGGCTATCTCAAGGCGGATTTCTTACTCTGAGAGCGTGCCCCAGAAGCCGAGAAGGGCTTTCGGGGCCACGAGAGGAAGAGGAGGATCAATGGCAACCTATCTTGAGAAGTTCAAGCAGGCGTCGATGCTGAACCGTCGCTCCTTCATGAAAGCCGGCGCGGCTGCAACCGTTGCTTTGGCGGGAGGTTCGTTGGTGGCGTGCTCGTCTCCCAGCGGCTCGAGCGACGAGTTGGCTACCACGGGGGAGACTCCAGCCGAGGAGGGTACCTGGCTTACGGCAGCATGCTGGCATAACTGCGGCGGCCGCTGCTTGAACAAAGTGCTTGTGCACGAGGGCAAGCCGATTCGTCAGAAGACCGACGACACCCACGAGGACAGCCCCGACTATCCCCAGCAGCGCGGATGTCTACGTGGCCGCAGTCAGTCGCAGCAAGTTTTCGCCGAAGACCGTATCAAGTACCCGCTTAAGCGCAAGGGGTGGAGTCCCGATGCCCCGAACGGCGAGCTGCGCGGCAAGGACGAATGGGAGCGCATCAGCTGGGATGAAGCGCTCGACTATGTGGCTGACGGGCTGAAGCGGGCGAAGGAGCAGTACGGCAATCGTTCGATCCTGTTGCTTAAGGGATGGAATCCCGAGATGACGCGAACGCTGGGCGCTTTTGGCGGCTTCACGAACTTCTGGGACACGAATTCCTATGGCTCTTGGTCGAAGACGCCGTTTCTGATCGGCTTCCATCATGACAACATGCAGGATCAGACCATCAACGACCGCTATGATCTGCGCAATTGCGAAACTATCGTCATGATGGCCATGAACCCTGCGTGGAGTGCTGCTGGCAGCCAGATGTGGAACTACTGGCAGGCCAAGGCCAATGGGGCGAAGTTCATCGTGATCGATCCCATGTACAGTGAAACGGCATCGACTCTCGACGCCCAGTGGATTCCCATTCGCCCTGCTACTGATATGGCGTTTCTGCTTGGTGTGGCCTACGCTATGCTTGATCAGGATGAGGCCGAGGGTCTGATTGATTGGGATTTCCTCAACCGTTGTACGGTTGGTTTCGACGCCGACCACATGCCGGCTGACGCCAAGGAAAAGACCAACTTTAAAGACTATGTGCTGGGTGCTTACGACGATACGCCCAAAACGCCCGAGTGGGCAAGCGAAATCTGCGGTGCCAGCCCCGAGGACATTCGCATGCTGGCAAGCGCCATGGGCAAGGATCACAAGGTGGCCTTCCTGGTATCGGCGGCATCGGCTCGCGTGAACGACACCGACAACCTGCCGCAGATTATCATGACCGTGGGTGCCATGGGTGGCCATATGGGCAAGTCCGGTCATATGACGGGTACTACCATGCACGTGACCTCGGGAAATGGCGGCCCTGCGCTCATTAAGGCGGGCAAGGACGGTCTGCCTGAGATCGAAAACCCGGTGGACGATCACATTAACGGCAACGAAGTATGGGACGCTGTCCTCAATGGCACGTATACCTTTACGGGTACTAAGCACTATGATCCTGCCGAGAAGCGCGATATCGATATTCGTGTCATTTACCACTCCAGCGGCAATAAGATGCAGACGAATGTGGGCATGGCGCGGGCCATTGAGGCTCATCGCAAGGTGGACATGGTGGTGGCCCATGCGCAGTTCTACACGACGGCGGCGCGGTACTCCGACATTATTCTGCCCATCAGCACCGAATGGGAGCGCTTTGACGGTCTGTTCGGAGGAACCTTGGGTCACAAGTCCAACCGCGAGATGATGGTGGCCTACCAGCAGATTATCGACCCTCTGTACGAGAGCAAGTCCGATCAGGATATCGCCTGCGAACTGGCTGAAAAGCTGGGTCTTTCTCGCACGGATGTGTACCCCTTCGACGTGAAGCAGCAGTACTTCAACCAGCTGGCCTCTATGGAGGTATGTGACGAAGATGGCAAAACCTACGTGCCGGCCGTGGGCATTACTCAGGAAGACATCGATGCGCTGGGCGTCGAAGGTTCGCCGCAGGAGGGTAAGCTGCCCTATCAGGAGCTGAAGGAGCTCGGCGTCTATCAGGTGAAGCGCCAGCCGGGTGACAACTACGGCTATATCGCCTTCGAGGACTTCGTGAAGGACCCCGAGGCCAACCCTGTCGAAACGCCCTCGGGCAAGCTGGAGATCTACTGCCAGACGCTGGCCGACACGTACAACGCTATGGGCTGGAGCAACGTGACCCCCATTCCCACCTATGTAAAGGTAACGAACGGGTACGAGGACGCCTCAGCGAAGGGGGCGGAGTACCCTCTGCAGGTGATGAACCCCCACTATCTACGTCGTGCTCACAGCGTGTTCGACAATATCGGCTGGTTGCGTGAGGCATGGGCCAACCCCGTGTTCATTAGCACGGCCGACGCCCAGGCCGCCGGAGTTTCCGATGGCGATACGGTGCTCATTTCGAGCCCCTATGGGCAGTGCGTGCGCAATGCGACCGTGTATGCCGGCTTGATGCCTGGCGTGGTCGCCCTTCCCCATGGCGCTTGGGTGGCGGTCGATGAGGCGACGGGCATTGATCAGGCCGGTGCCGACAATTACCTTACGGGCCCCGCTCCTAATGGCCAGGGCACCTCGGGATACAACTCGGCTCTGTGCAAGATTGAGAAGTATACGGGCGATGCGCTGGGCGCCGATGCCGATCAGCCGCTTCGCGTTGTCTGCAAGGACGGTGAATAATCCATGGCCGACGTTAAAGAGAACAAAGCACCACAGGGCTTCTACTTCAACCAGCAAGCTTGCGTGGGGTGCCGTACTTGCCAGGTGGCTTGCAAGGACAAGAATGATTTGGATGTGGGGTACTTGTTCCGCAAGGTCGAGACGTTTGAAACCGGTGAGTTCCCCAAGCCCGCAGTGTTCCATTACTCGGGCGCCTGCAACCACTGCCACACGCCAGCCTGCGTCGAGGTGTGCCCTGCTGGTGCCACCTACATCAACGAGGAAGACGGCACGGTGCAGCACGATGACGACAAGTGCATCGGGTGCGAGTATTGTACGAAGGCCTGCCCCTACAGCCACCCGGTGCTGATCGAGGAGCTGAAAGTAGTGCATCGCTGCGACGGGTGCATCAACCTGCGTGCTGCGGGCGAGCAGCCGGCTTGCGTGGCCGCCTGCCCCATGCGCGCTCTTGAGTTCGGCCCGATCGAGGAGCTTCGTGCAGCGCATCCTGACGGAGTGAACCAGATATCAGTTCTGCCGGATGCCTCGCAGACCGATCCTTCGGTAGTCATCGATGCTCGGCCGGCAGCCTTGGAGGGCGAGCCGAAGCGCTTGACCATGTAAGTTTTTCTCATCGAAGCCGTGCGATCCTCCCCTTCGCACGGCTTCGATCTTTGGATACACTGCACCGTAAGAGGGGAGGGGGTGTTGTGCGATGAAGTTGAAAACGAAATTTCTTTGCCTGATTGCGTTGCTGCTGGTCGTATCGCTCGGCGCTAACGTGCTGTGGACGACGAAGAACCAGCATACGCAAACTGAAAACGAGTTACGCGTGCAGGGACGAGCCTTGGCCCAGCAAATGGATGCCGTGTGGGAGTTTATGGTGTACAACCAGGATCGTTTGGCCGAGGTGGCTTTTACGGAAGATGGGGTTTATCAGGGGCTTCATTGCGCTATTGCCGGCCGCATTATTGGTCAGGTTTTCACCCTTCAATCCGACTACACGACGCGCTTCGTTAATTTCGAGCCTCGCAACGACGCGGGGCTTCCCGACTCCTTCGAGGCTGAGGCCTTGGAAGCCTTCCATGCCGATTCGCAGCGAAAAGATTTCTACGGTTTCGCCGACTATGAGGGCGAGCAGGTGTTTCGCTATGTGGCTCCCATGACCATTGAGGAAGCGTGCCTGCAGTGCCATGGCGAGCCGGTGGGCGAGCTGGACGTGACAGGCAACCCGAAAGAGGGCTGGCAGATGGGGGGCGTGGGCGGTGCCATCAGCATCATCATGCCGCTGGATGTGTACCAGCAAAATGAGCGCGACTCTATTGTGCAGGACGTGCTGTTCTTCGCCGTTATGCTGGCGGTGTGCCTGGTGGTGGTGTATGTTGCCCTTACATACCTGGTCACGCGGCCGTTGGGGAAAATCCAAGCTGGCGTGACCCAAGTGTCCGAGGGTAATTTGAACGTGCAGCTTTCCTACAGCGAGTCCTCGCAGGAAATGAGCGCGTTGACCAGCGAGTTCAACAGCATGGCCCGTGAGCTGGCCGACGTGTATGCCAATCTGGAGGACCAGGTGGCCGATCGCACGGCTCAGTTGCAGCAGGCCAACGAGGTGCTTGAGCGCCAGCGCAAGCAGCTGGAGTCGGTGAACGCCCAACTGGTGGACGAGAACCAGTACAAATCGGACTTCCTCTCCATGGTGAGCCACGAACTGCGCACGCCACTGACCTCCATTGTGGCCTTTGCCGACCTGCTGAACAAGCACGCGGTGGCCACGGACGAGAAGGAGTGCCGGGCCCTCAAGGGCATCGAGGCGAATTCCCAGGCGCTTATGCTGATGATCAATGACATTTTGGAAATGAGCCGCTTGGATGCGGGTCGCGTGCGGCTGAACTGTGAAGTGGTAGATATGGGCGATGTGGTGTCCATAGTGAAGGCCACGGTGGGGCCGCTGGCCGCGAAGGAGAACCTGACGTTCTCGAGCAGTGTGGCGCCCGATGTTCCCCTGGTGAACGCCGACTTCGACAAGCTGGTTCACGTGCTGCAGAACCTGTGTGGCAATGCGGTGAAGTTCACGCCCGATGGCGGCAGCGTGCGGGTCGACGCTACCTATGACGAAGCGACCCGCCAGGTGCGGCTGGTGGTGGCCGATACGGGCATTGGCATCGCCCCTTCGGATCAGGAGCGCATTTTCGAGAAGTTTGCTCAAGTGGATTCATCGTCGACGCGGCGCTACAACGGTACGGGTCTGGGACTTGCCATTGTGCGTGAGTACGTAGAGATGCACGGGGGCAGCATACAGGTGGAAAGCGCGCTGGGAAAGGGAGCTATCTTCACCGTGCGCCTTCCCCAGGACGGCCCGTCGTTGTCCGAGGGGGAGAAGGGTGAGGCGGCTGGGCAGGCGCCTGCTTTGCCGCACGAGGAGGAAGAGGATACCCATGGTATTGGATAAGCCTATCAAGGTAATGCTCATCGACGACGACCCGGGTATCCACGAAAGCCTACGAGACTTGGTGGAGGAGGAGGGCTACGAATTCTGCGGCGCGTTGAGCGGCAAAGAGGGGCTGCGCCTGCTTGATCAGGAGCGTCCCGACCTCCTGCTGCTTGATGTGATGATGCCGGGCATGAACGGGTTCGATGTGTGTCGCCAGATGCGCGACGAGGGCCGGCGCATCCCCGTTATCTTCTTGACCGCGAAGAACGATATCGTGGATAAGAGCACTGGCTTCAAGTCTGGAGCTGACGACTACGTGACCAAGCCGTTCATTGCTGACGAGTTGCTGCTGCGCATCGATGCTCATGTGCGTCGTCATCGTGACGACATGCAGCATGCTCGGGTGCACGAGGCCGATGCCTCCGCGGAAGCTGCCGCCCCTGTCCGGCCCGATCACGTGGTGGTGGGCGACTTGGAGGTGCTGTTCGATCGCTACGAGGTGCGCCTGCGCGGCGAGGTGGTGCCGCTTACGGCCAAGGAGTTTGAAATCCTCTCGCTTTTGGCTGAAAGCCCCGGTGAGGTATTCACACGCCGTCGTATCTACGAGCATTTGTGGGGCGAGGTCGCCGAGGTGGACGAAAACTCCATTACCGTGTTTGCGCGCAAGATTCGCGAGAAAATTGAGGACAACCCCAGCGAGCCTCGCTACCTGCTTACGGTCTGGCGCGTTGGCTACAAGCTCGCGGATGAGTAGGGTTCTTGGGGACCTCAGGCATGGTTCTTGGGGATTTCAGGTGTGATAACAGCTGCTTTTCCGCAGGAAGAGCAGCACGGTCAGGACTGAGGGAGGTCGATCGGAATCCACCTCCAGCTAGCTCGGTAGTGCCCACGCTGACACGCGGCTCGGCGGGATGGTCAATCAGGACCCGTTTTCCATCGACGCACCGCAAATAGGAACTTTTTGGCCAATCAGGCCGCGATTTCCGTCGATTTGCGCCCGTTGCGAAATGAGCGCAAGAGCGGCCGCCTTCCTGACCTGGCCTTTTCCAGACGCTAAAAAAGCGTGATGGAAATCGCAGGCTGTTTGACCACCGAATCGACGGAAATCGGCCGACGATTGGCCAAAAATCTCTTGTTGATATGCTGTCGATGGAAAGTCGGCCCTATTTGGCCATCTGAGTCGGCGCCCACTCTGATCGTGGTCACGGCTTTCCGTTTCGGGTTTGCGCATCGGCGGGAGTTGCTTAATTGCCTCGGAAGACGCTTGTGGCTTGGATGTGAGGTTGTTCGGGCACATTGCCCACCAAGCACCTTCGGGCCTGACAGCGCTTGAGGGGTCCTGAGTGTGGTGATGCCTGTCTGGCTGCTCTTTTCCAGGCGTTATGCCCGCGCAACACTCTTCCCCTCGCAGAAATTGAGTAGTAGGCGGTGACCTGGAAAATCATACCTTTTGGGCGAGGGCTCGACGCCTAACTCCCCGGTTTCGTGAGACTGACATGCTTCCAGAAATTCCCTTTAATGAAGCGCAAGAAATTGGCACAAGGTCAGTTTCTCGAATAAGGAGGAAATTCATGGGAGAAAACAAGGGAATGGACCGTCGCGGGTTTCTGAAGACTGCGGCGCTTTCGAGCCTGGCGCTGGGCGCTACGGCCGCCATGGCGGGCTGCGCTCCTGCGGGCAACAACGAGTCGAGCCTGGCCGCTACGGGCTCTGATATTTCTTGGGACAAGGAAGTAGACGTGCTCGTGCTGGGCTCCGGCACCGGCACTTTCGCTGCGCTGGTGGCCGCTGAGAAGGGTGCCAACGTGTGCATCGTCGAGAAGGGCACCATGTGGGGCGGCACCGCTGCCACCTCGGGCGGCGGTCTGGCCGTGCCGCTGTCTTACGCCGCCGAGGCTGCGGGCGTGAAGGACAGCAAGGAAGAAGTGGTGAAGTACTTCACCAACGCGTCGGACCATCGCGTCGATCAGGCTGTGCTGAGCTCCTATATCGACAACGGCAACGACTTCCTCACCTGGTTGTCCGAGGAAATGGGCTGGACCTTCAACGCGAGCCCGCTGTTCGGCGACTACTACGAGCCCATGGAGGGCTGGATCCCCATGGGTCGCGGCAGCTTGGGCGCTGCGAACGCCGAGGGCCCGCTGGTGGCAACCCAGATGTGGGAAGAGATGAAGGCCAAGCTGGAAGAGCTGGGCGTGGAGATCCTCATGAATACCGAGGCCACTGAGCTTTTGACCGACGGCTCCGGCGCGGTGCTCGGCGCGGTGTGCGGCGGCCAGAACATCAAGGCCTCCACGGTCATCGTGGCCACGGGCGGCTTCGACCACAACGACGAGATGCGTGCCAAGTACCTGCCCTACAAGCTGATGGCTACCTGCGTGGTGCCCACCAACACCGGTGACGGCCAGCGCATGGGCATGGACATCGGTGCGAGCGTGTCCTTCATGGACCGCTGGTGGGGCGTTCCCTGCGTCCTCACCACCGGTGACGACCCGCAGGCCCTCATCAACGATGGTCTCATCGCCCAGGAAATCGCCGGTTGCGACTGGGCTATGTACCGCGGTCTGCCCGGTGCGGTCGTGGTGAACAAGAAGGGCAAGCGCATCGGCAACGAGGCTGGCCCCTATGACCTGTTCAACCAGTCCTTCGCCTACTATGACACCGGTGAGCCGGGTCATGTGAACATCCCGTCCTACCTCATCTGCGACGCCGCCTGCTGGAACACGTACTCCATGCCGGGCCACATCGTGAGCGCCGTGGGCGACGGCGAGGGCAGCTTCTTCGACGAGACCTACGGTGGCGACGCCTCCGCTGCCGACGAGGTGCCCGAGTACTTCGTGAAGGCCGACACGCTCGAGGAGCTGGCCGAGAAGCTGGGCATCGATCCGGCGGGCCTGACAGCCGAGATCGAGGCCTTCAACGCCAATGCCGCCGAGGGCAAGGACCCGGTGTTCCATCGCGGCGAGAAGCACCTGGACATCAACACCACCGGTGTGATGGCCGGCAGCCGCACCGACATTCCGAACCCGGTGCTGGCGCCCCTGGCCACGGGCCCGTTCTATGGCACCACCTACGTGCCCGGTTCGTGCAGCACGGCCGGCGGTCTGACCATCAACGAGAACGCCCAGGTCGTGAACACCGCGGGCGAGCCTATTCCGAACCTGTACGCGGTTGGCTGCGCCTCCTCCGGCATTTCCGGCGGCACCTATGTGCATGGCGGCATCAGCCTCGGCTCCGGTGGCGTGATGAGCTGGGTGGCCGTGAACCACGCGCTGAGCGCCTAGGTTCGCACCGCGCGACGCAAGTCGTACCCATAACCCTCCCTTAAACGGCCCCTGCTTCGGCGGGGGCCGTTTGACGATCGGGGAGGGAGCTTTATCCGGTGTACAGGTTACCCGTGCTGTTGTCACCTGGGGGTATGCGGGAGGTTAGACGCCGCGAGGAGAATGCCAACCGCTAGCCGTGCGCTGAAGTGGCGAGCAAGCTTACGCTACGCACTCAAAGGTAGCTAGATGCCCTCGAGCGCGTTCCGCGCGTTGGTTATTTTGCAGTCTGTTCCGCTGACAATTTCCCCTTGAAGAAATCGATGAGCTCCTGCTTGGAGTGAACGCCCAGCTTCGCGTAAATGCGCTTGGTGTGGGTGCGGGCGGTACCCTCCGAAATGAACAGCGTCTCCTGAATGATGCGCAGGCTGCGGCCCTCCAAAAGCAGTTGCACCACTTCGATCTCGCGTTTCGTGAGGCCGGCGTCCTGGGCGATGCGCTCGAAGGACGACTCGGTGTTGGTGACGATGGTCTTTTCGAGGCTGTTGATCCAAATGCCGGAGAACGCGAAGAACATGACGATGACGGAAAGGCAGATGAACGAGGCTGCTTCGTTGGCGATAAGGTGCTGTGCCGAGGTGAGCAGGGTCTCGTTGGCGACGTTGCCGGTAGCCATGCCCAGGCTCCAGCAGAGGCTTGTGCCGGCGAAATAGGTGGCCTTGCGTAGGTCAAGGCCGAACACTGTCACGATAGTCAGGCAGATGAACAGCAGCTGCGAGAGCAGGAACAGCGGAGAGGGTCGGGTGAACAGCTCGAGGGGGCTCACAGCCATGGCCGCCATGCCGAGGGCTACCACGAAGCCGGTGCAGGCTCCCATGACGAAGGGCACGAGCACGGGCACGGCGCGGCGCATGCGTTTAGGCAGCGGACCCGAGCGCGCCGCGGGAGGCGCCGGATGGCTGGAGCCGACGGCCAAGGTGAGGGGCGCCGCAATGACGAGTGCGTCGTACACTTCGCGCGGTACCAGCAAAAGCCCCAGATCGAGTATGTAGAACAACATGAGCGAACCAGAAAGAGCCACGGCCAAAGTGGCGAAGTCGTCGCACTTGGCCAGGGTTTCCAAGCGCAAAAGCGCGGCCAGGCTGCAGGCCACTCCGAGGGCCAGCGAGAGAGCGGTAGCGAGCGTGTCGGACTGGTTGCCGACTTGGCTCAGCAGCACGCAGCCAAGCAGCACAAGGGGCGTGCCCAGGGCCGTGGCCAAGCGGAGGGATTTCGGAATGACATCCCAGCGGGCATGCATGATGCCCACCGCCAGCGCCGTGCTCAGGGCGAGGCTCGGCAGTACGGCAATGTTGGGGGCCAGCACTGACTCCGAGAAAATACTCGTGTAGTTGATCTGGTGAAACCACAGCCAGATGATGGAATCGAGCAGCGCAATAGAGGCCGCCTGGCGGCCGTTGATCTTGTGCGCCTTGAGGTTGATATGCACGTTTCCCTCCCTTGAATCGGCAAATCATACCTTTCGGACGAGGGCAAATACCCCATTTACCCGGTTTCGTGAGACTGACGAAATCCCCTGTGCCCGATAGGCTTCAGACAGGCTCGGTTGCTCATCGATGAACCTGAGGTAAGAGGCGGGAACGTCGGTGAAAGTGGAAGCTTTTCAGCAGCCGAGCCTATCTTTCGAAGGGGGATTTGTCAAGAAAGGGGAGACTATGAGGCAAAGCGCACCGTGCGTGACCCGCCGCTCTTTTGTGGCGGCTGGCGCCTGCGTCGGTGTTGCGTCCCTGGGGTTGCTTGCCGGGTGCACCGGCGGTACCACAGGGGCGTCCGCACCGGAGGGAAACACGGAAGACCCGACGGAACAGGAGGCAAACGTGGCAACGGAAACCAACGAGGGCCTGGCGGCCACCGGCGGCGACGAGGTGGTCTACATCGTCGATCGCCTGACGGCCAAACCGGGCGAGGGCAAAGCCCTCTACGATGACTTCATGACGAACATGAAGCCTATGATGGAGGCTGCCGGCTGGACGTTCGTCCGCGCCACCGTGGCGCCGGCCATCTGGCTCGACAAGGATTCGAGCATCATCGAGATCGAGTGGACGATGCCCGACATCGCCCAGGCGGCGTGGGCCTATTCCTCGGCCACGCGCTACAACCCCGAGTACGTGAAATGGTGGGCCGAGGTGCGCGGCAAGGCCGTGTCGGTCGATCGTGTGTACTCTGCTTCGGAAAGCTACATGGAGGTGCTCAATAATGTTTAGTGGTGTTTTTGCCGTCACCTTCGCCGAGGGTATGGACGACGCGGCCAAGGATCAGTTCGTCGCCGATGCGCGCACGGCGGCTGCGGCGGTGAGCGACGTCTTTCTGGCCGACAAGGTGCTCGAGCCGCCCATGCCCGGCGGCGACTTCGTCTGCGAAGTGGGCTTTGCCGATCAGGCGGCCTATGAGGCAGCTAAGGGCGGCGCGGCCTGGGGCGATCTGAAGGCGCTCATGACCGATCCCTCGAAGGTGGCCAACTGCGAGTTCCTCGCCTACGGCGAGGGCGACCTGCTGCTGCAGGAGAAGGAGAATTCCACCTGCCACCGCATCCTGTTCTTCAGCATTCGCGAAGGTGCTGATCCGGCGATGATCGAGAAGATGGAAGCCCACATGAACGACATGGCCGATCATGTGCCGGGCCTGCGCAACTGCAAGTTCGCCCGCGTGGTGGAGGCCGAGGGTACCGACGAGTGGGCCTACGCCTACGAGTGCGATTTCGACGAGCCCATGAGCTTCCTTGGCAAGTACATGACCACGCCGTTCCACTTCCTGTACGTGGACAAGTTCTTCGAGCCGGC